>DASRZN010000138.1:0-2250 GCA_035686325.1 Lysobacteraceae bacterium | reverse complement strand
CCTGCCCGCAGTCCTCCTGGCCCTTTCCCTGCCGGCGGCCGCCGCAGATGCGCGGCCGGCGCCGGCCCCCGCGCTCAGCGCGGTCGAATGCGCCGTGTGGGCGCGCGAGATGAGCTTCGCGCGCTCGGTCGCCGAGCACGACGCCGCGGCCTTCGCCGACCACGTCGGCGAGCAGGCTGCGTTCGGCACCAGCGGCCCGCGGCCGGGCCACGGCCGCGCCGAGATCGTGCGCCAGTGGCGCGGCATCGTCGACGGCAAGCGCGTGCGCCTGGAGTGGTATCCGGAGCGGACCACCGCGAACGGCGCCGAGGACCTGGTGTGGTCCACCGGCCCGGCGCTGAGCGAGGTGCTCGATCCCGCCGCGAAGCAGCGCTTCTACCTCGGCCGCTTCCGCTCGGTCTGGCGCAAGGACGCGGACGGCACGTGGCGGGTGGAGTTCGACGACGGCGACCAGCCGCGCCCGGCCACCGCCGAGGAAGCCGCCGCGTTCCGCGCCGCGCGCCCGCAGGCCTGCCCGCGCGCCTGAGCCTGCGCGCGCCTCAGCGCCCGCGCTTGCGCCGCACGTACACCTCGATGCGGCCGCGCGCGGCGACCTCGCCGGACGCGCTCGCGATTTCGAACGGGAACCAGCGCAGCACCTTGCCGCCGTCCGCCGCCTGCGCGCGCATCTCCTCGACCACCGCGGGATCCAGCCGGAACTCGGCGAATACGTCCTCGCGCATCGCCTTGACGAATTCGATCTCGTTCTTCGTGTCCCAGACGATGTAATCGCCGCCGATGCGGTGCAGCACCAGCAGCGGCCAGAACGGATTGACCATCGCCAGCAGGCTGCCGCCGAAATGGGTGCCGAAGGCGTTGCGGTTCCAGAAGTGCAGGCGCAGCCGGACCTTCGCGTACAGCCCGTCGGACGACACTTCCTGCACCCGGATCCCGGTGAAGAGGTAGGGCGGCCACAGGTTCCAGAAACGGCGCAGGTTGGCGAAGCTCAGGCGCATGGCGGGGAGGCGTGCGGGGGGCCGTCAGCATGCCATACGCATGCGTATTGTTGAATGGCCGGAAGCCGGAAGCCGGAAGCCGGAAGCCGGAAGCCGGTAGAAGCCGCGGTTACCGGTTACCGGTTACCGGCTACCGGCTACCGGTTCCCTCCATGCCTCACACCAGCAGCAGCGACGCCATCCGCCGCCGGTAGCGACCGACTAGGTCCTCGTCCTCGATCACCCGGAATGCATCGATCAGGGTCTTGCGCGGCAGGCCGTCCTCGTAGCCGCGGTCGCGCCGGAGCATCTCCAGGAACTGTTCCAGGGCGTCTTCCGAACGACCGCCGACGAGGTGGCGGACGCCGAGCAGGTGGCGCGCGCGCAGGTCGCCCGGATCCGCGGCGATCGCCGACTCCAGCACGTCCGCCGGCGGCGCGTCGCGCAGCAGCGCGGCGAAGGCGAGGCGGGCGCGGGCGCGGACCGCGCGCTCGTCGGTCGCGAGGTTGGCCGGCAGCGCGTCCAGCAGTTGCTCGGCTTCGCCGGCGGCGCCGATCGCGAGCAGGGCGAGCGCCAAGTCCAGCTTCAGGTCCGGCTTGTCGGGCTCCGCCTCGGCTGCCTTGCGCAGGCGCAGCACCTCGGCGTGCGGATCGGCCGGGGGCGCCTCCGCGACTTCCGCCTCGGCGGGCGCCCCTTCCAGCGGCGTGATCCCGTGGTGGGCGAGGAATTCGCGCAGCTGGCCTTCCGGCAGCGCGCCGGGGAAGCCGTCGACCAGCTGGCCGTCCTTGAGCAGCATCACCGTCGGCACCGAGCGCACCTGGAACACCGCGGCCAGTTGCTGCTCGCGGTCGACGTCGACCTTGGCCAGCACGAACGCGCCGTTGTATTCCGCCGCGAGCTTCTCGAGGATCGGGCCGAGGGTCTTGCAGGGGCCGCACCAGGTCGCCCAGAAGTCGACCAGCACCGGCACCTGCAGCGACTGCTGCAGGACCTGCGCTTCGAAGGTGTCGGTGCTGACCTCGATGACGTGGGGATTGGCGTCCATGGAATGTCTTGTCCGGAAAAGGGGCAGATGGCGGCGCGCGCACCTGCTTGCAAGGCCCCATGTTCGCATCGTTGCGGTGGCGGCGGCGTCTTGTCGCCGGATCGCCGGCATGTCCTTGCGCGGCCGCGAACTCCGCCGCGACGGTTAGCATGCGCCGATGCCGCGATCCCGCCCGCCCTGGTCCACGCTCGCCGGCCTGCTCGCCGGTCCATGCTGCGCACTGGCTCTGGT
>DASRZN010000137.1:0-3383 GCA_035686325.1 Lysobacteraceae bacterium | reverse complement strand
GTGCGCGCCATCGCGATCGCGTCGGCGACGCCGTCCAGGTCGTAGGGATTCACCTGCACCGCCTGCTCCAGCTCGGAGGCAGCGCCTGCGAAGCGCGACAACACCAGCACGCCGGGGTCCTCCGGGTCCTGCGCGGCGATGAATTCCTTCGCCACCAGGTTCATGCCGTCGCGCAGCGGGGTGACCAGGCAGACGTCCGCCATCCGGTAGAAGCCCGCCAGCACGTCGTGCGGGAAGTTGCGGTTGACGTAGCGCACCGGGGTCCAGTCGGGCGCCGCGTGCAGGCCGTTGATGTGGCCGGCCAGGCCCTCCAGCTCGCGCCGCAGCGCCTGGTACTCCGGCACCTCGCCGCGCGAGGGCGGGGCGATCTGCAGGAAGGTGAGGTGGCCGCGCTGGTCGGGATGGCGCTCGAGGTAGCGCTCGAAGGCGCGGAAGCGCTCGGGCAGGCCCTTGGAGTAGTCGAGCCGGTCCACGCCGATCGCCAGCGCGCGCCCGGTCAGCGATTCGCGCAACCGCTGCACCGCCTGCTTGCGCACGGCGGCGGCCGACTGCCGCGCGATCAGCCCGGTGTCGATGCTGATCGGGAAGGCGCCGGCGCGGAAGCGGCGGCCCTCCGCGGTTTCCAGCTCGCCCTGCGCGATCACCCTGCCGCCGCCGAACAGGCGGACGTAGTCCTGGAAGCGCTCGAGGTCGCGCACGGTCTGGAAGCCGACCAGGTCGTAGGACGACAGCGCGGCGAACAGCTCGCGGTGCGCCGGCAGGGCCGCCAGCAGGTCGGCCGAGGGCATCGGCACGTGCAGGAAGAACCCGATCCGGTTGCCGACGCCGCGTTCGCGCAGGCGCAGCGCCAGCGGGATCAGGTGGTAGTCGTGCACCCACACGACGTCGTCCTCGCGCAGCTCCTGCGCCAGGCGGTCGGCGAACAGCGCGTTGACGTGCAGGTAGCCCGCCCAGGTCTCGCGGGTGTAGTCGACCAGGTCCAGGCGGAAATGCAGCAACGGCCACAGCGTGCGGTTGGCGAAGCCGTTGTAGTAGGCGTCGAAGTCCTGGTAGGACAGGTCGACGGTGACGTAGCGGATGTTGCCGTCGCGCTCGACGTGGCGTTCGCCGGACTGCGTGCGCACGCGCTTGCCGCTCCAGCCGAACCACATCCCGCCGAATTCCTCCAGCGCCCCGCGCAGCGCGACCGCGAGGCCGCCCGCGCGTGCGCCGCCGTCGGGCAGCGGTACCCGGTTGGAGACGACGACCAGCCGGCTCATGCGGCGTCCGTCCACGGCCGGCTGAGGCGCTGCGCGGCGATGATCAGGCCGACGTGCGAATAGGTCTGCGGGAAGTTGCCCCACAGCTCGCCGTCCTCGAAGGCGAGGTCCTCCGACAGCAGGCCGAGCGGGTTGCGCCGCGCCAGCAGCCGCTCGAACATCGCCCGCGCCTCGTCCATGCGCCCGATCGCGGCGAGCGCGTCGATGTACCAGAAGGTGCAGATCGTGAAGCTGGTCTCCGGTGTGCCGAAGTCGTCCGGCGCGATGTAGCGGAACAGCCCGTCGCCGCGCCTGAGCTCGCGGCCGATCGCGTCCACGGTGGCGACGAAGCGCGGATCGAGCGCGTCGACGAAGCCGAGGTCGGCGAGCAGCAGCAGGCTGGCGTCCAGGCGCTCGCCGCCGAACGCGTCGGCGAAGTGCCCGCGCTGCGGGTTCCACGCCTCGCGCAGCACCCGCTCGCGGATGATGCCGGCGCGCTCGCGCCAGTAGGCGACGCGTTCGCCGAGGCCGAAGCGCGCGGCGACCTTCGCCAGCCGGTCGCAGGCGGCCCAGCACATCACGCTGGAATAGGTGTGCACGTGGGCGCGGCCGCGGAATTCCCACAGGCCGGCGTCGGGCTGGTCGTGCAGGGCGTAGGCGCGTTCGCCGAGCGGTTCCAGGCGTTCGAACATGGCGACGTTGCCCGGCCGCTCCAGGCGCTGGTCGAAGAACAGCTGGGTCGCCGCCAGCACCACGCTGCCGTACACGTCATGTTGCTTCTGCACCCAGGCGAGATTGCCGCGCCGGACCGGGCCCATGCCGCGGTAGCCGGCCAGGGTCGGCACCTCCTCCTCCGCCAGCGCGGTCTCGAAGCCGATGCCGAACACCGGCTGCAGCGCGTGGTCGTCGCCGGCGACCAGGTTGAAGATGTAGCGGATGTACTCCTCCATGCTGCGGGTCGCGCCGAGCCGGTTGAGCGCGCGCACCACGAAGGCGGCGTCGCGCAGCCAGCAGTAGCGATAGTCCCAGTTGCGCGGCGTGTGCGGCGCCTCCGGGATCGAGGTGGTGAGCGCCGCGACGATCCCGCCGGTGTCCTCGTACTGGCACAGCTTGAGGATGATCGCGCTGCGGATCACTGCGTCCTGCCACTCCAGCGGGATCGACAGGTAGCGCACCCATTCGCGCCAGTACTCGACGGTCTGCTGCTCGGCGTTGCGCACGAAGGTCTCGACCGGCTGGGTGAGGGTTTCGTCGGGACCGAGCACGCAGTGCAGGTCCTGTTCGAGCAGGAACGGCAGCTCGTCGCGCACCAGCCGCAGCGGCGCGTCGGTGGTCAGCCGCAGGGTCATGCCCGGCAACAGGAAGCGCAGGTGGTTGCTGCCCCAGGTGCGCTCGGGCACGCGCGCACCCCAGTCGGCGAGCGGGCGCAGGCGCAGGCGGATGCGCGGGCTGCCGGCGAGCCGGCGGATCCGCCGCACCAGCATCACCGGCCGGTAGAAGCGGCCGTGCTGGCGCCAGCGCGGGGCGAAGTCGGTGAGCTCGACCACGCCGCCGTGGCGGTCGTGCAGGCGCGTGACCAGGACCGCGGTGTTGGGCACGTAGCGCTGCTCGGCGTGCGAGAAATCCTCGAGGTCCACGCTCCAGTCGCCGCCGCCGAGCAGCGGCTGCAGCAGCGCGCAGAACGCCGGGTCGCCGTCGAACGCGGGCAGGCAGGCCCACACCACGCTGCCGCGCGCGTCGACCAGCGCGCCGAAGCTGCCGTTGCCGACCAGGCCGAGATGCAGGTTGTGCTCGTTCATCGGGTCTCCTCGTCGTCGCCGGCCAGCCATGCGCGCACGGCGCCGGGGTCGGGCAGCGCGTAATGGGCGGCGCTCGGCTCGCGCGCGCCGACCAGCACGCTCAGTCCGTGTCGCGCGTTGACCACCGCGAAGCCGGCCTCGTCGGTGACGTCGTCGCCGGCGAACACCGGCGTGCGCCCGCGGAAGGGCGGCTCGTCGAGCATCGCGAGGATCGCCTCGCCCTTGTCTCCCGCCGCGGGCCGCAATTCGACGACGTGGTCGCCGTGCTGCAGGCGGTAGCCCGGCAGCCGCGGCAGCGCGGCCTCGGCGAAGGCGCGCAGCGCGCCCGCGGCCTGCGGCGCGCGCC
>DASRZN010000136.1:0-9016 GCA_035686325.1 Lysobacteraceae bacterium | reverse complement strand
CGCCGTCGGAAGGGCTGCCGGAGTTGCGCGCGGCGATCGCGGGGCATGTCGCATTCGCGCGCGCGGTCGCCTGCCGCGCGGACGACGTGATCGTGACCTCCGGCGCGCAGCAGGCCTTCGACCTGATCGCGCGGCTGCTGGTGACCCCGGGCGCCACCCGCGTCGCGGTGGAGGAACCGGGCTACCCGCCGCTGCGCGCGGCCTTCGCCGCCGCCGGCGCGCGGCTGGTGCCGGTGCCGGTGGACGCCGAGGGCCTGGTGGTCGAGCGCCTGCCCGACGACGTGCGGGTGGTGAGCGTGACGCCCTCGCACCAGTCGCCGACCGGCACCGTGCTGTCGCGGCGGCGGCGGCTGGCGCTGCTGCAGTTCGCGCGCGAGCGCGACGCGGTGGTGGTCGAGGACGACTACGACGGCGAGTTCCGCTTCGGCGCGCGGCCGCTGGACGCGCTGCAGACGCTGGACCGCGAGGAACGGGTGTTCTACGTCGGCACCTTCTCCAAGAGCCTGTTCCCGGCGCTGCGCAAGGGCTTCGTGGTCGCCCCGCCGTGGGCACGCGCGCCGCTGGCGGCGGCCAAGCATTGCGCGGACGCGCACAGCGACGCGATCGCCCAGGCGGTGCTCGCGGCCTTCATCCACGACGGCCACCTGGCCCGCCACGTGCGGCGCATGCGCACGCTGTACGCGGCGCGGCGCCTGGCCTTGCTCGACGGGCTGGAGGCGCTGGCGCCGTGGCTGGCGCCGATCCCCTGCGAAGCGGGGCTGCACCTCGCCGCGCGGCTGCGCGATCCCGCACGGGAGGAGGCGTTGATGGCGCTGGTGCGCGCACACGCGCCGGGCGCGCAGGCCTGCGCCGAGTACGCGCTGGCCCCGCTTGCGGAGCCGGCGGTGGTGTTCGGCTACGGCGCGATCGAGGCCGACGACATCCGCGCCCGGCTGGCGGCGCTGCGGGCGGCGCTGGCGGCGCGGCTGCCGCCGGCAACGGGGGCGGCGCGCCGGCGCCGGCCGGGCATGCACGGGCCTTGACCGGCCGATTCGACTAGAATGTCGCGCCTGCCGCGGCAGCAGCACCCGCCAATCCAGCCGCAGGCGTGAAGCCTATCAACGACTTACCCAACCTTGTTGGCGTCGTTTGCCATGCGCATTCGGGCAGCCGACCGGAGCATCCGATGATTTTCGAGACCCTGGACACCTACGGCCACGAGCAGGTCGTGTTCTGCCACAACAAGGACGCGGGCCTGAAGGCCATCATCGCGATCCACAACACCGTGCTGGGCCCCGCGCTGGGCGGCACGCGCATGTGGCCGTACAAGACCGAGGCCGACGCGCTCAACGACGTGCTGCGCCTGTCGCGCGGCATGACCTACAAGAACGCGGTCGCGGGCCTGAACATCGGCGGCGGCAAGGCGGTGATCATCGGCGACCCGGCCACCGACAAGTCCGAGGCGCTGTTCCGCGCGTTCGGCCAGTTCGTGGAGTCGCTGGGCGGGCGCTACATCACCGCCGAGGACGTCGGCATCGACGTCAACGACATGGAATACGTGTACCGCGAGACCGAGTACGTCACCGGCGTGCACCAGGTCCACGGCGGTTCGGGCGACCCGTCGCCGTTCACCGCCTACGGCGCGCTGCAGGGCCTGATGGCCACGCTGAACCGCAAGTTCGGCGACGAGGAAGTCGGCAAGTACAGCTACGCCGTGCAGGGCCTGGGCCACGTCGGCATGGAGTACGTGAAGCTGCTCAAGGAGCGCGGCGCGAAGATCTTCGTCACCGACATCAACAAGGGCCTGGTCGACAAGGCCGTGTCCGAGTACGGCGCCGAAGCCGTCGCCCCGGACGACATCTACGACGTGCCGGCTGACGTCTACTCGCCGTGCGCGCTCGGCGGAACGGTCAACGAGCAGACCCTGCCCCGCCTGAAGATGAAGGTGATCTGCGGCGCGGCCAACAACCAGCTGGCCAACAACGCGATCGGCGACGAGGTCGAGAAGCGCGGCATCCTGTACGCGCCGGACTATGCGGTCAACGCCGGCGGCGTGATGAACGTGGCGCTGGAGCTGGACGGCTACAACCGCGAGCGCGCGATGCGCATGATGCGCACGATCTACCACAACCTCACCGGCATCTACGAGATCAGCGAGCGCGACGGCATCCCGACCTACCGCGCGGCCGACCGCCTGGCCGAGGAGCGCATCAGCGCGATCGGCAAGCTGAAGCTGCCGATGGGGCGCACGGCGCCGCGTTTCCAGGGGCGCATCCGCGGGCATTGACCCGCGGCACGCACCGACGCCCACGGAACGCCCGGCCTGGCCGGGCGTTCTGCTTTCAAGCCTTCGCGGGCGCCGCCGGTAGAATGGGCGATCCGCTCCGCACCTTTTCGCGCCAAGGACTGCCATGCGTCCATTTCCCCTCGGAGAAGAACTCGACGCCCTGCGCGAGGCCGTGCGCCGCTTCGCGGAGGCCGAGATCGCCCCGCGCGCCGCGGCGATCGACCACGACAACGCCTTCCCGCAGGAGCTGTGGCCCAAGCTCGGCGAACTCGGCCTGCTCGGCATGACCGTGCCCGGCGAATATGGCGGCAGCGACATGGGCTACCTCGCCCACCTGGTGGCGATGGAGGAAATTTCGCGCGCGTCCGGCTCGGTCGGCCTGTCCTACGGCGCGCATTCCAACCTGTGCGTCAACAACCTGTACGCCAACGGCACCGAGGCGCAGCGGCAGAAGTATTTGCCGAAGCTGTGCAGCGGCGAGTGGAAGGGCGCGCTGGCGATGAGCGAGCCCGGCGCGGGTTCCGACGTGGTCGGTTCGATGAGCTGCCGCGCCGAGTTGCGCGGCGACGTCTGGGTCGCCAACGGCAACAAGATGTGGATCACCAACGGCCCCGAGGCCAACGTGCTGGTGGTCTACATGCGCACCGCCGGCAAGGACGCGGGCAGCCGCTGCATGACCGCCTTCATCGTCGAGAAGGGCATGCAGGGGTTCTCGACCGCGCAGAAACTGGACAAGCTCGGCATGCGCGGCTCCAACACCTGCGAACTGGTGTTCGCCGACTGCGAGATCCCCAGGGAGAACGTGCTCGGCGCCGTCAACGAAGGCGTCAAGGTGCTGATGTCCGGCCTCAACACCGAACGCCTGGTGCTGACCGGCGGCCCGCTCGGCCTGATGCAGGCCGCCCTCGACGCCGCCCTGCCCTACGTGCGCGAGCGCAAGCAGTTCGACCAGCCGATCGGCTGCTTCGAACTGATGCAGGCCAAGATCGCCGACATGTACACCGCGCTGCAGTCCAGCCGCGCCTTCGCCTACCAGGTCGCGCGCGACTACGACGCCGGCCACAAATCACGCGTGGACGCCGCCGCCTGCCTGCTGCACGCCAGCGAAGCCGCGGTGCAGGTCGCCCTGGAAGGCATCCAGGCGCTGGGCGGCAACGGCTACATCAACGAGTTCCCGATGGGCCGCCTGCTGCGCGACGCCAAGCTCTACGCGATCGGCGCCGGCACGAATGAAATCCGCCGCATGCTGATCGGGCGGGAGCTGTTCGAAGGACGGGACTGACGCCTACTGGTAAGTCCGCCCGCCGTGCCGCAGCCAGCCGGCGGGGTGCGTGCCCTGCGGGTCGTGGTGGGTCCAGTGCACGACGCCGCCTTGCGGGTTCCACTCGAACTCGCCCGAGAACTCCACCGTGTCGCCCACTCGCAGGCCGTCGATCCGCGGCGCGAGGTCGATGTTGTGCGCGACCAGCACCGTCTGCCCGGATGGCAGGCGCAGGATGAAGCGCTGGTGGCGGCTGCCGTCGTCGTCGTCGCGCAGCAGCCGTTCGACGCTGCCGCTGCCGCGCACCTGGCGGTTGCTGTCACCGGGCCCAAAGCGTAGTTGCGCCTCGCTCGCCGGCGGCACGCCGTCGCCCGGCGTGGCGACTTCCTGCCGGTAGCCAAACCAGCCCGCGGCGAGCAGCGCCGCCGCCAGCAGCAGCGTGCCGCCCTTGCCCCAGCCCGCGCGCCTGGGCTCGCGCCTCACCGGCTCATTGCCGCGAACAGCGCGCCGGCCGCCAGCAGGAACCCGGCAGACGCGAGGCCGAGTGCCATCGCCGCGACGATGAGGCGGCGACCGGCCAGCGCGTGGCCGCGCCCGTGCAGCGCGGCGCCGGCCACCACCGCCACCAACCCCAGGACCATGCTGGCGACGAAGGCCAGCATCAGCCCGACGAACCAGACGCCTCCGCTGTCCATGGCGCTCCCCGCGCTCCCCGCATGGCGCCGATCGTACCCGAGGCCGGCCCCGCTGCTCAGCCCAATTCCACCAGCTTCTGCTGCGTGGCCTTGCCCCAGCCTTCGGCGACCCACGGATCCTCGCGCTTGCCGGCGAGGCGGCGCAGGGCGCGTTCGAGCGGGTAGTCGTGGCCGGACTTCACCCGGCCGAGTTCGCTCCACGCCAGCGGCACGGCGACGCCGGCCTGCGGGCGCGCGCGCAGCGACCAGCTGGCGACGCTGGTGGCGCCGCGGCCGTTGCGCAGCCAGTCGATGAAGATCACGCCGCGGCGCTTGGCCTTGCTGGCGGTGGCGACGTACTTGTCCGGCGCCTGCGCGGCCATGGCGTCGGCGAAGGCCTCGCAGAAGGCCTTGGCTTGCGTCCAGTCCTGCTCCGGCTTGACCGGCAGCACGACGTGCAGGCCCTTGCCGCCGGACAGGCGCAGGAAGCCCTGCAGGCCGATCTCGGCGAGGCGCGCGCGGATGTCGCGCGCGGCGGCCTTGATCGCGGTCCAGTCCACGCCCTCGCCCGGGTCGAGGTCGAACACCAGGCGGTCGGGGCGTTCGACGTCCTCGATGCGCGAGCCCCACGGGTGGAACTCGAGCACGTTCATCTGCACCAGGTCGAGCAGGCCCTCGACGCTGTCCACGTAGACGTAGTCCTCGCTGCCGCCGTCCTTCTCGCGGATCGGCACCGAGCGCACGTGCTCGCCGAGGGTGCGCGCGTGGTGCTTCTGGAAGAAGCACTGGCCCTTGACGCCGTCCGGGCAGCGCACCAGCGACAGCGGCCGGTTCTCGATTTCCGGCAGCAGCGCCGGCGCGACCGCGCGGTAGTACTCGACCACCTGCCGCTTGGTGATCTTCAGCTCGGGATAGATCAGCTTGTCCGGGCTGGTGATGCGCAACGCGGGCGCGGGGGTGGCGTCGCCGATGTCGTCCACGGTCTTGTCCTCGCGCAGGCCCTTGAAACTCGGGTGGCGCAGCAGGCCTTCCTTGCCGAGGCCGCGGTATTCGACCTCGGCCACCAGCTCCGGCTCGATCCAGGTGACGTCGCGCGGCTTCTCCGGCAGGTGCGCGGGCAGCACCAGGGTCGGCGCCTTGCGCTCCAACGGCTTCATGCGCGCGCGCAACGAGCGCAGGGTGGCGTCGTCGTAGCCGGTGCCCACGCGCCCGGCGTACTTCAGCGCGCCGTGCTCGCGAGTGGCCATCAGCAGCGCGCCGAAGCCGGTGCGCGAACGCTTGGGCGCGGTGTAGCCGACCACGATGAATTCGTCCGACAGCGCGTGCTTGACCTTCAGCCAGCTGGTGCCGCGGCCCGGCACGTAGCGCGCCTTGACCTGCTTGCTGATGATGCCTTCCATGCCCTGCTTCGCGCTGGCGGCGAACACGTCGGGGCCGTGGCCGACGATGTGCTGGCTGTAGGCGACCACCGGGTCCACGCCGGTGATCACCTCCTCCAGCAGCGTCTTGCGGTCGAGCAGCGCACAGCCGGTGAGGTCGTGGCCGGCGAGCGAGGTCAGGTCGAAGACCATGTAGCGCAGGGCGGCGTTCGCGCTGCCCTCGATGGTCCGCTGCAGCAGGCTGAAGTCGTCGCGGCCGGACGGATCCAGCGCGACCAGCTCGCCGTCGAAGCTGGCGTCGTCGAGCCTGAGCGCCTCGAACGCGGCGACGATGTCGGGATAGTCCTCGGTCCAGTTGAGGCCGTTGCGCGAGCGCAGGCGCACCCTGCCATCCGCGATGTCCACCAGCAGGCGGTAGCCGTCCCACTTCAGCTCGTGCAGCCAGTCGTCGCCGATGGGCGCGGCGTCCTTGAGCGTGGCGAGTTGCGCGCCGAGCGGCTTCCAGCGCGTCTTGGGTTTGGCGCCCGGCAGCGCGGCCGCGCGCGCGGCCCAGTCGACGCGGCGGCGGCCGCGCTTCGCCGTTGCTTTTTTCGCGGCCGCCTTTTTGGCGGCCGTCTTCTTCGTCGCCTTTTTCCCGGGAGCCGTTGCCGCCAGCGCCTTCCGCGCGGACTTCGCCGCCGCCCCGCCCTTCTTCGCCATGGCCCGCTCGGTGGAAGCGCGCTCGTCCGAGCCCATCAGGGCGTCGGCGTCGGCGTCGCGCGCGTAGGGATCGTCGCGCTTGATCAGCAGCCACTGCGGCTTGCCGCCGCGCTGCTGCTGGGTGCGCACCAGTTTCCAGGCGCCGTGCAGCTTCTCGCCGTGCAGGGAGAAGTCGAGCTTGCCGGCGGCCATGCCTTCCAGCGGGTCGCCGGCGCTGCTCCACACGCCGTGGTCGAAGATGTCGACGTGGCCGGCGCCGTAGTTGCCCTCGGGGATGTCGCCCTCGAAGCTGGCGTAGCTGAGCGGGTGGTCCTCGACCTCCACCGCCAGCCGCTTCTCGCCCACCCGCAGCGACGGCCCGCGCGGCACCGCCCAGCTCTTGAGGGTGCCGTCCATCTCCAGGCGGAAGTCGTAGTGGCGGGCGCGCGCGTGGTGCAGCTGGATGACGTAGATCGGGCGGCGGCCGTTGCGCGCGCCGGGCGTGTGGCCGGACGGTTCCGGGGTGGCGTCGAAGCGGCGCTTGCGGACGTACTCGCGCAGGCTCACCGTCGCGCCCCGCCGTCAGGCGCTCTTGCGCCGGGTGGTCTTGCCGGTCTTCTTCGCCGCCTTGCGCGTGGTCGCGCGCTTGGCGGTCTTCTTCGCCGCCGACCGCGCGGGCTTCTCCTCTTCTTCCTCGTCCTCGTCCGCGCGCGCGCGTCCGGCCTTCTTCGCGGGCGTGCGGCTCTTGTTGGCGATGCTCTGCTGCAGCAGGGTCATGAAGTCGACCACGTTGGTCGCGGTGCCGGCCTCGGCTTCCGGCGCCTCCGCCTTGCGGTGCACGACGCCGTCGGCCTCCATCCGCTCCTTGATCACCTTCTGCAGGCGCGCGCGAAACTCGTCCTTGTACTGGTCGGGCTGCCACTCGCTGGCCATGGTCTCGATCAGCTGCTCGGAGAACGCGAGCTCCTTCGGCGTGATCCGGTAGTCGCCCTTGGCGCCCTCGGGGATGTTGTACTCGTGCACGTCCACCAGTTCGCCGGGGTAGCGCATCATCATCAGCAGCAGCGCGTCGCCCTCGGGCATCACCGCGCACAGGCTCTCGCGGGTGCGGATGACCACGCGCGCGATGCCGATCTTGCCAGTCTTCTGCAGCGCCTCGCGCAGCAGCACGTAGCCTTTCTCCGCCTTCTTCTGCGGCACCAGCACGTAGGGCTTCTCGAAGTACTGCGGGCCGATCGCCTCGGCGTCGACGAAGCCCTCGACGTCGATCGCGTCGTGGCTCTCGGGCGCGGCCGACTTGATGTCCTCGGGATCGAGCACGACGAAGCTGCCCTTCTCGTACTCGTAGGCCTTGACGATCTCCTTCCACGGCACTTCCTCGCCGGTCTCCGCGTTGACGCGCTCGTACTTCACCGGCGCGTTGTTGCGGCTGTCGAGCATGCGGAAGGAAATGTCGGCGCTCGGCTTCTCGCCGGACATCAGCGACACGGGGATGTTGAGCAGGCCGAAGGACAGCGTGCCGGACCAGACGGGGCGTGGCATGGCGGGATCTCCACGGCGCGCGGCACCTCCGCGCGCGACGGGTTCAGTATCCCGGGCGGGCGTGAGAAGGCTGTCGAAGGCGGCGCCGTCCCTGACTGGCGTAGAGGGGAGCTTGCTCCGCTGCGGGGAACCGGGCGCGCGTCAGCGGAGCAAGCTCCGCTCTACGGGGACCGGGGGGCGTGCCAGCGGAGCAAGCTCCGCTCTACGGGGGTGGGGCCGCCTCGGGGCGGCGCGCGGTCAGGCCGCGCGGTCGAACACCGGGAAGTCGTCGCAGGAGCGGGTCGCGCACTCGAGGGTCGCGGCCTGCCAGGCGGCGTGCGCGTCCTGGCGGACGTCGGTCCAGTCCAGCGGCGAGTTGCCGCGCATCATCAGCCACTCGCCGGCCAGGTGCCGTTCGACCGCGTTCCAGGGCTGGTCCGGGTACTGCTGGGTCGCCTCCTCGCCGAGGATGCGGGCGCGGGTGCGGGTCTCGTCGAGCAGCTGGACGGCGGACGGCTGGTGGAGGTGGATGAGCATGTCGCGCGGGCCTGCGGGGGGTGCGGGGAGCGGCATTACCGCAACCGCGGCGTTGTGCCCACGTGAAATCCGCAAGCGGTCGCGCCGGCGCCGTTCAGCGTGGCGCGACGTAGCCGCCCGGCACCCCGCGCGGCGACAGCACCAGCTGCCAGAGCTGGATCCGGCGGGCACGGAAGCTGGCCATCGAGGCGGCGAGGTAGAACCGCCACATCCGCCGGAAGCGCTGGTCGTAGCGCGGCGGCAGGTCGTCCCAGGCGGCTTCGATATTCGCGCGCCAGGCCTGCAGGGTGCGATCGTAGTCGGTGCCGAAGTTGTGCCAGTCCTCGATCACGAAGCGGCCTTCCACCGACTGCGCGATCTGCGCCGCGGACGGCAGCATCGAGTTCGGGAAGATGTAGCGCGCGATCCACGGATCGGTCTGCCGCACCGATACGTTGGAGCCGATGCAGTGCAGCAGGAACAGGCCGCCGTCGTCGCCGGCGAGGCAGCGCCGGGCGACGTCGAAGTAGGCGGCGTAGTTGCGCACGCCGACGTGCTCGAACATGCCGATCGACAGGATCCGGTCGAAGCGTTCGCCGAGCTCGCGGTAGTCCTGCAGGCGGATCTCGATCGGCAGGCCGGCGCACAGCCTGCGCGCGTAATCGGCCTGCTCGCGCGAGATGGTGACGCCGACGCCCTCCACGCCGTAGCGCTCGGCGGC
>DASRZN010000135.1:0-3558 GCA_035686325.1 Lysobacteraceae bacterium | reverse complement strand
GATCTGTCCGAGCGACCGGGAGGGCGGGGGTGTTGCGTCAGCGCGCCATGGATGGCGCGCGCCCGCATAAGGGCAGGATTGCCCTTCTAAGGGAAAAGCAATACCCCCGCCCTCCCGGGCGCGGGCCCACGATGCTTCCTGCTTTCAGCAGCAAAGGCCGTCTGAGGCTGCGCGAGCGCGCCATGGATAGCGCGCGCCCGCATCTGGGCATGGATCCCAGCTAAGGGAAAAGCAATATCCCCGGCCTCCCGGGCGCGGGCCCACGAGCGCTGGCTGTCAGCGTGCGCGTCAAGCGGGACGTGCGCTACTCCGCTGGCGCGACGCCCAGTTCCTCGAGCACGCGCGGGGCCGGGACGACCTCCTGCATGATCCAGCGCATGTAGTGCTGGTCCACCGAGATCATGCGGGTCATGCCGGGATCGAACATCCAGTTCGATGCGACCGCCTCCCAGTTCATGTCGAAGGCCAGGCCGACCAGCTTGCCTTCCGCGTCCATCACCGGCGAACCGGAGTTGCCGCCGGTGATGTCGAGGTTGGACAGGAAGTTAACCGGCACCGTGCCCAGTTCCGGATCCGCCAGGCCGCCGTAGCGCTTCGCCGCGATCGCATCGAGCTGGGCCTGCGGCGCGTCGAACGGTTCCGCGCCCGTCGCCTTGGCCGCGACCTGCTCCAGCGTCGTGAACGGCGGATGGCGCACGCCGTCGGTGGTGGTGTAGCCCATGACGTTGCCGAAGGTGATGCGCAGGGTCGAATTGGCGTCCGGGTAGATCGCCTCGCCACGGCTGGCGCGGTAGTCGGCGACCGCCTGCAGGAACAGCGGGCGCGCGACCAGCGACTCGCCGGCGGCGGTCTTTTCCTGCTGCTCCAGCGCGAGCAGGGTCGGCATCACCGCCACCGCGAAGCGCACGGCCGGATCGTCGCTGTGCTCGAGCGTCGCACGGTCGGCCTGGAACAGCGCCATGCGCGCGTCGAGCCCGCCGAGCTTGGTTGCGGCCAGGGTGTCGAGCGCGCGCTGGATCGCGGCCTCGTCGTCGCCGCCCAGCCACCCGTCGACCGCGGCCACGCGCTGAGCCTTGGGCAGCTTCACGTACTCGCGCAGCCAGTATTCCTGCAACTGGCGGTCCATCGCCGGGTGGTAGCGCTTCTCCATCTGCTGCAACGCGCCCTCGAAGGCCGGCAGGTCGCGGTCCTGGTAGCCCTGCTCGCGCTCCGCGTCCGGCTTGGCGCGCTCGAGCGCGAGGCGGTACAGGTCCACCGCGGTGCCGATCGTGCCACTGCCGGTCAGTCGCCCGAGCACCAGGTCGCGCTCGCGGGTCGCGCGTTCCTGCGCCGCGAGCCGCTCCAGCGTCGCGTGCGCGTCCAGCGCCGCCTGGCCTTCGGCGCCGCGTTCGCGCAGCCAGGCGAGCACGGCCTGCTCCTCGGCGTGCTTCTTCGCCGACGCGCCGATCCGCTCGAAGCCGGCGAGTTGGCCGTCGTAGTTCTTCATCGCGTTCTGCATGCCGCGCTTGGTGCTGGCGTACTTCACGGCGATGTCGGGATCCTTCTCGCCGGCGGCCTCGATCATCGCCACCAACTGCTTGTAGTGCGCGCCGACGACCGGGTAGGTCCACTTCGCGGTGTCGTCGAACTCGCCGGCCAGCGCGTAGCGCGCGGTGCGGCCGGGGTAGCCGGCGACCATCACGAAGCTGCCGACGTCGAGGTCCTTGTCGGCGAGCTCCAGCCAATGCTTCGGCTGGTAGGGCACGTTGTCCGGCGAGTACGCCGCCGGCTTGCCGTCCTTGCCGACGTAGGCGCGGATGAAGGAGAAATCGCCGGTGTGGCGTGGCCACATCCAGTTGTCCACCTCGCCGCCATAGTTGCCGATCGCGCCGGGCGGCGCGTAGACCAGGCGCACGTCCCTGATCTCGATGTTGCGGAACAGCCGCCAGGTGTTGCCGCCCATGAAGCTGGCGACGCGGCAGCGGTAGCCGCCGCCGGCCTCGCAGTCGGCGACCAGCTGCTTCTCCAGCGCTTCGGCGGCCTGGGTGCGCGCTAGCGGCGTGGGCGCGGCGGCGATCGCGGCGCGCATTTCCTTCGTCACGTCGCGGATGGATTCGAGCGCGTAGACACGCGCGTTGGGGCCGGAGGTGAGTTCCTCCGCCTGGGTCGCCGCGTAGAAGCCGTCCTTCATCAGGTTGTTCTGCGCGGTCGAATTGAGCTGGATCGCGCCGTAGGCGCAGTGGTGGTTGGTCACCACCAGGCCCCGCGGGGAGACGAAGCTGGCGGTGCAGCCCCCGAGCGACACCACCGCGCCCATGGGATCACCGGTGAGTTCGGCCAGCTGCTCGGGGGCGAGTTCGAGGCCGGCCTGTTTCAGCGCGTCGGCGATCTGCGGCAGTTGCTGCGGCACCCACATGCCTTCGTTGGCGTGGGCGGCGCCGGCGGTCAGGGCCAACCCGAGGGCGACGGCCAGGGTCCTGCTGTGCATGCGTGATTCTCCGGAACGGGGCTTGTTCGGTGGTCTTATTCGGTGGGCAGGTTCATTTCGCGCAGCAGCTGCGGCGCCGGGTAGACCTTGGCGAGCAACCAGCGCAGGTAGCGGATGTCGACGTGGATCGCCCGCTTGTAGCGCGGATCGAACATCCAGCTGGCGCTGACCGCCTCCCAGTTGCTGTCGAAGTTGAGGCCGATCAGGCGGCCGTCCGCGTCCAGCACCGGCGAACCCGAGTTGCCGCCGGTGGTGTCGAGGTTGGTCATGAAGTCGACCGTCTGCGTCTTCAGCGCGGGATCGGCGGTGCTGCCGAAATCGCCCCTGGCGATCGCGTCGCGCAGCGGCTTGGGCGCGTCGAACGGCGCGACGCCGGTGTGCTTCTCCATGATGCCGCGCACCGTGGTCAGCGGCGCGTAGTGCACCGCGTCGCGCGGGTCGAGCGAGGACAGCTTGCCGTAGCTCACCCGCAGGGTCGAGTTGGCATCGGGATACACCGCGCGGCCCTGGGACTCGCGATAGCCGACCAGCGCCCGCATGTAGGCCGGGCGCAGGCGCAGCAGCTCACCTTCGCGCGCCTTGCCTTCGTCCTCCAGGCGCAGCAGCGCGGGCTGCAGCGCCGCAGCGGCGGCGAGCAGGGTGTCATCCGAACGCGCCAGGGTCGCGGCGTCGGCCCGCATCGCGGCCAGGCGCGCGGCCTCGTCGCCGAGCTGCGTGCCGGCGTACAGGACGTCGAGCTTGTCCTGCAGCTGCTCCGGGGTGGTGCCGAACACGCGGTCGAATTCCGGCACGTGCTGCGCGGCCGGCAGCGCCTGGTACTGGCGCAGCAGGTCGGTGAGGATCGCTTTTTCCACCGCCGGGTCGTAGCGACGCTGGACCTGCTTCAGGCCGGCCTCGATCAGCGCCTCGTCGCGCTGCTGGTAGCCACGTTCGCGTTGCGCGTCCGGCTTGCCGCGCTCGTGGGCGAGCCGCTGCACGGTGATCGCCGCGCGCAGCAGCTGGGTGCGGGCCTCGATGTTCGCCAGCAGCTGGTCGCGCTCGCGGGTGGCCTCGGCGGCGTCGAGCACGGCCTGCGCGGCGGCGATGTCGGC
>DASRZN010000134.1:0-4852 GCA_035686325.1 Lysobacteraceae bacterium | reverse complement strand
CGGGCCGTGCCGGCACCAAGGCGCAGAAGACGCGCTCCGAAGTCAACGGCACCACCAAGAAGTCGAAGAAGCAGAAGGGCGGCGGCGCGCGTCATGGCGCCCTTACGGCCCCGATCTTCGTCGGCGGCGGCGTGACCTTCGCGGCCAAGCCGCGCAGCTTCGCGCAGAAGGTCAACCGCAAGATGTACCGCGCCGCGATCGCCGCGATCCTGTCCGAGCTGAACCGCCAGGGCCGGATTACCGTGGTCGAGTCGTTCGACATCGATGCGCCGAAGACCTCCGGCCTGGTCGCCAGGCTGAAGGAGCTCAACGCCGGCCGGCGCCCGCTGATCGTCACCGAGGACGCTTCCGAGGCGCTGTACCTGTCCGCGCGCAACCTGCCGTACGCCGAAGTGCGCGACGTGCAGGGCCTGGATCCGGTCGCCCTCGTCGGCGCCGACTCGGTCCTGGTCACCGTCGACGCGGTCAAGAAGATCGAGGAGTGGCTGGCATGAACGCCCTGAACGTCTATGACGTGATCCGCGCCCCGCGCGTGTCCGAGAAGACCGCGCGCCTGCAGGAGGTCTCGAACCAGTACGTGTTCGAGGTCGCCACCGACGCCAACAAGGCCGACATCAAGGCGGCGATCGAGCAGCTGTTCGACGTCCGCGTCGAGGCGGTCAACGTCGTCAACGTGAAGGGCAAGAACAAGTCCTTCAAGTTCCGCCAGGGCCGTCGCGGCGACTGGCGCAAGGCATACGTGACCCTGGCCGAAGGCCAGGCGATCGACGTGATGGCCAAGGCCTGAGGAAGACGCCCATGGCACTGATGACTTTCAAGCCCACCTCCGCCGGCCGCCGCAGCGCGGTCCGCGTGGTGACCCCGGGCCTGCACAAGGGCGCGCCGCACGCGGCCCTGGTCGAGAAGCAGGGCAAGACCGGCGGCCGCAACCACCACGGCCGGATCACCACCCGCCACATCGGCGGCGGGCACAAGCAGCACTACCGCATCATCGACTTCAAGCGCGACAAGGAAGGCATCCCGGCGCGCGTGGAGCGGATCGAGTACGACCCCAACCGCACCGCGCACATCGCGCTGCTGTGCTACGTGGACGGCGAGCGCCGCTACATCATCGCCCCGCGCGGCCTGAAGGCCGGCGAGCAGGTGATCGCGGGCTCGGACGCCCCGATCAAGGTCGGCAACACCCTGCCGCTGCGCAACATCCCGGTCGGTTCCACCGTGCACTGCATCGAGATGAAGCCCGGCAAGGGCGCCCAGCTGGCGCGTGCCGCCGGCGCCGGCGTGCAGCTGGTGGCGCGCGAGGGCGTGTACGCCACGCTGCGCCTGCGCTCGGGCGAGATGCGTCGCGTCCCGGCCGAGTGCCGCGCGACGATCGGCGAGGTCGGCAACGAGGAGCACGGCCTGCAGAAGCTCGGCAAGGCCGGCGCCGCCCGCTGGCGCGGCATCAAGCCGACCGTCCGCGGCGCGGCCATGAACCCGGTCGACCATCCGCACGGCGGTGGCGAGGCCAAGGCCGGCCAGGGCAATCCGCACCCGGTCACCCCGTGGGGCGTCCCGACCAAGGGTTACAAGACCCGCAAGAACAAGCGCACGCAGCAGTTCATCGTGCGCGACCGCAGGAGCTAACCGGCCATGGCACGTTCACTCAAGAAGGGCCCGTTCGTCGATCACCACCTGCTCAAGAAGGTGGAGACCGCGGGCAACAACAAGAAGCCGATCAAGACCTGGTCGCGCCGCTCGATGGTCATGCCGGAAATGGTGGGTTTCACCATCGCCGTCCACAACGGCCGGAACCACATCCCGGTGCTGGTCAACGAGAACATGGTCGGCCACAAGCTCGGCGAGTTCGCCCTGACCCGCACGTTCAAGGGTCACGGCGGCGACAAGAAGGCCGGGAAGTAAGGAGATGACCATGGAAGCGAAGGCAATCCTGCGCACCGCGCGCATCTCCCCGCAGAAGGCCCGCCTGGTCGCCGACCAGGTGCGCGGCCTGACCGCCGAGCGCGCCGTCAACCTCCTGAAGTTCTCCGACAAGAAGGCCGCCCACATGATCCGCAAGGTCGTGGAGTCGGCGATCGCCAACGCGGAGAACAACCAGGGCGCGGACGTCGACGAGCTGCGCGTCAAGACCATCATGGTCGACGAGGGTCCCACGCTGAAGCGCTTCATGGCGCGCGCGAAGGGCCGTGGCACGCGCATCCTCAAGCGCACCAGCCACATCACCGTCGTCGTCGGCGAGGGCAAGTAAACATGGGTCACAAAGTCAATCCGATCGGGATCCGCCTCGGCATCGCCAAGGACTGGAACTCCAAGTGGTACGCCGGCAAGAAGGAATACGCCGACTACCTCGCCGCCGACCTCAAGGTCCGCGAGATGCTGCGCAAGAAGCTGGCCCAGGCCGGGATCTCCAAGATCCTGATCGAGCGTCCGGCCAAGACCGCGCGCGTCACGATCCACACCGCCCGTCCGGGCGTGGTGATCGGCAAGCGCGGCGAGGACATCGAGAAGCTGCGCAAGGAAGTCAGCGACCTGATGGGCGTCCCGGCGCACATCAACGTCACCGAGGTCCGCAAGCCCGAGCTCGACGCGCAGCTGGTCGCCGAGTCGATCGCGCAGCAGCTCGAGCGCCGCATCATGTTCCGCCGCGCGATGAAGCGCGCCGTCGGCAACGCGATGCGCCTGGGCGCGCTGGGCATCAAGGTCAACGTGGCCGGCCGCCTGAACGGTGCCGAGATCGCGCGTTCGGAGTGGTACCGCGAGGGCCGCGTGCCGCTGCACACCCTGCGCGCCGACGTCGACTACGGCTTCGCCGAGGCCAGGACGACCTACGGGATCATCGGCATCAAGACCTGGATCTACAAGGGCGAGATCTTCGATTTCTCCCAGGTCGGCCAGGAGAAGCAGGACGACAACGCGCCGCGCGGCGATCGTGGTGATCGCGGCGACCGTGCTGACCGTCCGCGCGGTCCGCGCCGCGAGCGCGCCGACCGCGGCGAGGCGAGGGAATAAACCATGCTGCAACCCAAGCGAACCAAGTTCCGCAAGATGCACAAGGGCCGCAACGACGGCCTGAGCTGGAACGGCAACGCCGTCTCGTTCGGCGAGTACGGCCTGAAGGCGACCGCGTTCGGCCAGCTGACCGCGCGCCAGATCGAGGCGGCCCGCCGCTCGATCAGCCGCTACGTCAAGCGTGGCGGCAAGATGTGGATCCGCGTGTTCCCGGACAAGCCGATCACCAAGAAGCCGATCGAAGTCCGCATGGGCGCGGGCAAGGGCAACGTCGAGTACTGGGTCGCCCAGATCCAGCCCGGCCGCATGATCTACGAGATCGAGGGCGTCGACGAAGCCACCGCGCGCGAGGCGTTCCGCCTGGCCGCGGCCAAGCTCTCGGTGACCACCCAATTCGTGACCCGGACGGTGCGCTGATGGAACTCAAGGAACTGCGCGGCAAGTCGGCCGACGAACTCAAGGCGCACCTGCTGGACCTGCGCAAGGAGCAGTTCTCGCTCCGCATGCAGCAGGCCACCGGCCAGCTCGCCAGGACCCACGAAGCCCGCCGGGTGCGCCGCGAGATCGCGCGCGTGCAGACCCTGCTGGGCCAGAGCGGCACGAAGTAAGGACGAGCCGACATGACCGATAACACTGAGAAGAAGCTGCGCACGGTCGAAGGCCGCGTCGTCAGCAACAAGATGGACAAGACGGTGACCGTCCTGGTCGAGCGCCAGGTCAAGCACGCGCTGTACGGCAAGTACATCCGCCGCTCGACCAAGCTGCACGCCCACGACGCCGAGAACGCCTGCAACGAAGGCGACACCGTGCGCGTGGCCGAGTGCGCCCCGCTGTCGAAGACCAAGAACTGGCGCGTGGTCGAGATCGTCGCCCGCGCGGCCGAATAAGGGGAGGCTCGAACCATGATCCAGATGCAGAGCTACCTCGACGTCGCCGACAACTCGGGCGCCAAGGAACTGATGTGCATCAAGGTGCTCGGCGGTTCCAAGCGCCGCTACGCGGGCATCGGCGACATCATCAAGGTGTCCGTCAAGGACGCGATTCCGCGCGGCAAGGTCAAGAAGGGCGACGTCTACGACGCCGTCGTGGTGCGCACCCGCAAGGGCGTGCGCCGTCCGGACGGTTCGCTGATCCGCTTCGACGGCAACGCCGCCGTGCTGCTCAACAACAAGCACGAGCCGATCGGCACGCGCATCTTCGGGCCCGTGACCCGCGAGCTGCGTTCCGAGAAGTTCATGAAGATCGTCTCGCTCGCACCCGAAGTGCTGTAAGGCGGAGGAAGAAGATGAACCGTATCCGCAAGGGCGACCACGTGGTCGTGATCGCCGGCAAGGACAAGGGCAAGCGCGGCGACGTGGTGCGCGTGGCCGGCGACAAGGTCGTCGTGTCCAACATCAACCTCGTCAAGCGCCACACCAAGCCCAACCCGCAGGCCCAGCAGCCTGGCGGCGTGATCGAGCGCGAGGCGCCGATCCATATTTCCAACGTGATGCTGTTCAACCCGGCCTCCGGCAAGGGCGAGCGTGTCGCGACCAAGGTGCTCGAGGATGGACGCAAACTGCGTGTGTTCCGCTCGAGCGGTGAGGCCATCTGATCAGGCGCCCTGCGCCTGAGGAATGAACCATGACGACCCGACTGGAACAGTTCTACAAGGACGAGGTGGTGCCGAAGCTGATGGAGCGCTTCGGCTACGCCAATCCGATGGAAGTGCCGAAGCTGGTGAAGATCACGCTCAACATGGGCGTGGGCGAGGCGGCGGCCAACAAGAAGGTGCTCGAGCACGCGACCGCCGACATGGCGAAGATCTCCGGCCAGAAGCCGGTGATCACCAAGTCGCGCGTCT
>DASRZN010000133.1:0-4296 GCA_035686325.1 Lysobacteraceae bacterium | reverse complement strand
TCGCGCGCGGAGGCGCGCGGCAGTCCGGCGGCGGGCAGGGCGGGCATGGGGGAGGCTCCGCGGAGAGTCGCAATACTCTAGCGTACGGAGGCGGTGGTTTCGGGACGTCGGTAGTCTTGCCTTCGCGGGGAGTCGTCTGGGCGGCTGTAGCGGGCCCGCGCCCGGGAGGGCTGGGGTATTGCTTTTCCCTCAGAAGGGCAATCCTGCCCTTATGCGGGCGCGCGCCATCCATGGCGCGCTGACGCAACACCCCCGCCCTCCCGGTCGCTCGGGAAAGATCCTCGCGGCTTGTCGTAGAGCTGAGCTTGCTCCGCTAAGCGAGCGCGAGCGTGGTGGAGGCGCGTCGGGTGGGAGAGGCAGGCAGGACCGTATGCGCCATGGAGGGCGCATCCGAGCCTCCATGGACGGATTCACGGCGTGTCCTGCTTGTCTCTCTCGCCTGGCGCGCTCGCGATGCGGAATCCACGCCACGGTGAATGGATCTCGCGTCCCTGCCGTGCAAGCGGGATGCCCCGGCAGCGGAGCAAACTCCGCTCTACGGGAGCCGCGGGGTTATTCCAGCGCGATCGCCTGCGCGTGCTCGCGGGTAGCGAGGAACTGCACGTCCGGCGCGCGTTCCTGCGCGAGCTGCAGGTTGACCCGGGTCGGCGCCAGGTAGACCAGCTGGCCGGCGGCGTCGATCGCGAGGTGCGTCGCGTGCTTGTCGCGGAACTCCTCCAGCTTCCTCGCGTCGCTGCAGCGGATCCAGCGCGCGGTGGCGACGCCGACCTGCTCGAAGCTGGCGTCCACGCCGTACTCGTCCTTCAGCCTGTACGCGACCACGTCGAACTGCAGGGTGCCGACCGCGCCCAGGATCAGGTCGTTGGACATCAGCGGGCGGAAGAACTGGGTCGCGCCTTCCTCGGACAGCTGCGCCAGTCCCTTCTGCAGCTGCTTGAGCTTGAGCGGATCGCGCAGGCGCGCGCGGCGGAACAGTTCCGGCGCGAAGTTGGGGATGCCGGTGAACGACAGCACCTCGCCCTCGCTGAAGGAATCGCCGATCGAGATGGTGCCGTGGTTGTGGATGCCGATCACGTCGCCGGGATACGCCGCCTCGACGATCTCGCGGTCGGATGCCATGAAGGTCAGCGCGTTGGCGAGCTTCACCTCCTTGCCGCTGCGCACGTGGAAGGCCTTCATGCCGGCCTTGAACTCGCCCGAGCACACGCGCATGAACGCGACCCGGTCGCGGTGCTGCGGATCCATGTTCGCCTGGATCTTGAACACGAAGCCGGTGAGCTTGTCCTCGGCGGGCCGGACCTCGCGCGTGGTGGTCGCGCGCGGCCGCGGCGCGGGCGCGTGCTCGACGAAGAAGTCGAGCAGCAGCTGCACGCCGAAGTTGTTGACCGCCGAGCCGAAGAATACCGGCGTCTGCCGGCCGGCGAGATACTCGGCCTGGTCGAAGGGATGCGACGCGCCCTGCACCAGTTCCAGTTCCTCACGCAGTTCGGCCAGCATCGGCGCGCCGATCCGCGCCTCCAGCCGCGGGTCGTCGATCGAGGCGAAGATCGTGGAGTCCTGGCGGGTGAAGTTGCGGCCCGGCTCGTACAGGTGCACCTCGCCGGTGACCAGGTGGACGACGCCCTTCAGGCGCTGGCCCATGCCGATCGGCCAGGTCACCGGCGCGCACTGGATGCCGAGCACGGACTCGACCTCGTCGAGCAGGTCGATCGGCGAGCGGCCTTCGCGGTCGAGCTTGTTGATGAAGGTCATGATCGGCGTGTCGCGCAGGCGGCACACCTCCATCAGCTTGATCGTGCGCTCCTCCACGCCCTTGGCGACGTCGATCACCATCAGCGCCGAGTCCACCGCGGTGAGCACGCGGTAGGTGTCCTCGCCGAAGTCCGCGTGGCCGGGCGTGTCGAGCAGGTTGACGATGCGGCCCTCGTAGGGGAACTGCATCACCGAGCTGGTCACCGAGATGCCGCGCTCCTTCTCCAGCGCCATCCAGTCGGAGGTGGCGCTGCGCGTGGTCTTGCGCGACTTGACCGAACCGGCCATCTGGATCGCGCCGCCGAACAGCAGCAGCTTTTCGGTCAGGGTGGTCTTGCCGGCGTCGGGGTGCGAGATGATCGCGAAGGTGCGGCGGCGCGCGGCTTCGAGGGAAACGTCGGGCATGGCGAGGCGGCGCAGGCGCGCGCCGGCCGGAAGCGGGGAAGAGGGCGATTATACCGGGGCGCGGACGGCGGCCGCGCATGGCGGGCAGAAGCACGCCATCGCCAGCGCGCCGGGCGGGAAAGGCGGGCAGGACACGCCGTGAATCCGTCCATGGAGGCTCGGATGCGCCATCCATGGCGCATACGGTCCTGCCCCCGCAAGCGCGCCGGGCGGAAGAGGCGGGCAGGACGCGCCGTGAATCCATCCATGGAGGCTCGGATGCGGCATCCATGCCGCATACGGTCCTGCCCACCTCTTCCACCCACCGCGCCCCGACGCTTCCGGGATATGCGTTCCGCGACTCGCGATTCCGAGCGTTGGTCAAACGCGACGCCAGCCGGCCCCGGACTGTGAGCGCCCACTCAGTTTCACGCCCGCCTCAAGAACGCGCCGCGCTGGGCCGTTATCGTGTCCGGAAGAAAAGGAGGCACAGCGTGCGCATTGCGATTCTGGGCGAGGACGGCGGCCGCATCGGGCAATTCGAACAGGCCCTGGCCGATTTCGGACTGGACTGGGAGGTGCTGCGCCCGCTCGAGCCCGTCACCGCCCTCGACGCGCGCGAGCCGGCCGACGTGTTCGTCGCCACCGCGGCACAGGCCGCGCTGCTGCGCCGGGTGCGCGACCGCCATCCCTCGGCGGTGCGCGTGCTGCTGCTGGAGGCCGACCAGGAGGCCGACGTCCTGCAGGCGCTGGACGACGCCCATCGCCTGCTGCGCATGCCGCTGGACGCGGGCGAGCTGATCGAGGCGGTCGAAAGCCTCGGCGACCTGCGCGAGTTGCTCGGCAACGCCGACCTCAAGCGCAGGATCGGCGCGATCGGCTCGCTGCCGCCGCCGCCGCGCGTGTACATCGAGCTGACCCAGCTGCTGCGCGACCCGGACGCGAGCAACGCCGAGATCGCCGACGTGCTGGCGCAGGATCCGGCGATCGCGGCGAAGGTGCTGCGGTTGTGCAATTCCGCGTTCTTCTCCGGCGGCCGCCAGATCACCGATTTCCGGATGGCGGTGACCCGGCTCGGCCACCAGGCGATCCGCCGCCTGCTGCTGGCCAGCGAGACCTTCGGTTCGATCCAGTCGTCCAGCCGGGTCGACCGCGACGCGCTGCAGGAGCGCGCGCTGCGCACCTCGCGCCTGGCCGGGCGCCTGCTCGCCGGCGCCAGCGCCGAACTGGCCGCGACCGCGGGGCTGCTCACCGAGATCGGCTTGCTGCTGCCGGGCGTGGACCAGGCCGGCGGCGACGGTCCGCACTACGCCGAAGCCGGCGCCTACCTGCTCGGCCTGTGGGGCCTGCCGATGCCGATCGTGGAGGCGGTCGCCTACCACCACAATCCGGCGCGGGTGCGTTCCGGCGGCTTCTGGGTCACCGGCGCGGTGCACGTGGCCTTCGCCCTGGTCAGCGGCGATGAAGTCGACGAAGCCTACCTGCGCACCGTCGGCGTGCACGACAAATTGCCGCGCTGGCGCGACCTGGTCGCGCAGATGGCGGAAGCGGCCTGACGGCGACGCGCCTAGCGCGCGGCGCCCACGCCCTGCATCCGGAACGGAATCGATTCCAGCCGCATCCCGCGGTTGACCTGCAGCGCGAAGTGCAGGTGCGGGCCGGTGGTGAAGCCGGTGTTGCCCGACGTGCCGATGCGCTGGCCGGTGCGCACGCGCTGGCCGGGGCGTACCAGCACGCCGTCTTCCTGCAGGTGCGCGTACACGGCCATCGTGCCGTCCTCGTGCACGATCCGCACGAAGTTGGCCCGGCCGCCGTACTGCTCCAGGTCCAGGCCGGCCTTGTCGAAATCGCTTTCGACCTGCATCACCACGCCGGCGCGCGCGGCCAGCACCGGCGTGCCCTGCTCGGCGGCGAAATCGATCGCGTAACGGTTCTGCGGATCCGAATGGCTGAAGCGGCCGCCGTAGCCCTGGTCCACGCGGGGCGCGCGCTGCGGCAGGGGCAGGGCGTAGACCACGTCCTGCGGCGCGGCGCGCGGGTCGCCTGGGATCGCATCGAGGCGCAGCTCGAGTTCGCCGGGCGCCGCCGGGTTGACGGCGCCGATGCGGGCCACCAGCGCGCTGCCGCGCGCCGGCACCACCGCTTCCGCCGGCAGGGGCG
>DASRZN010000132.1:0-6459 GCA_035686325.1 Lysobacteraceae bacterium | reverse complement strand
AAGTGGCGTTCGATGTTGGCGAGCCCGTTCGCCGCCAGCCGCGTCCACAGCGCCTCGTCGCCATGCAGGCGCACGATCGCATCGGCGAACGCGTCGGCGCCGTCGGCGACCAGCGCGTCCACGCCGTCGACAAGGTGCATGCCCTCGACGGCGCAGCCCGTCGCCACCACCGGCTGGCCGTGCGCCATGCTCAGGTTGACCTTGCCCTTGACGCCGGCACCGTAGCGCAGCGGTGCGACCGCGATCCGGCAACCGTCCATGTACGGCGCGATGTCGGGCACGTGGCCGTGCACGCGCACGCCGGGCACCGACGCGAGCGCGGCGATCTCCGCCGGCGTGTCGCCGCCGATGCAGTGGAAGACGGCGTCCGGCAGCGCCGCGCGCACCCGCGGCCACACCGCGCGCACGAACCACAGCACCGCGTCGACGTTGGGCGGGTGGCGGAAGCCGCCGACGAAGACCAGGTCGCGGCGCTGCGCGAACGGCAAACCGGGGCCGGCCACTTCATGCAGGTTCGACAGCAGTTCGATGCGCGCGCCCGGGGCGTCGTGCTGCAGCAGCGCGCGCTCGTGGGGGCCGACCACCAGGGTCGCGTCGCTGGCGGCGACCACCGCCAGCTCGCGCGCGCGGGTGCGCTCGGCCGCGCGCAGCAGGGTCCCGTCGCCGGCCAGTTCCGCGGCGCGCCGCTCGCGCAGGTAGTGCAGGTCGACGCTGTCGAACAACAGCTTCGCCCGCGGCGCGTGCCGGCGCAGCAGCGGCAGGAATTCGCTGGCGACGTAGTGGCGGCTGACCAGCGCGCGTTCGAAGCGCGGCCCGTGCGCGCGCAGCCAGGCGGGCGCGCGCGACGCGAACGGCGCGTACCAGGCCTCCACGCCGAGCTGCTGCAGCGCCTCGGTGTAGCGGCCGTCGTGCGCGCGGTTGGCTGGCAGGAACACGACGTGCGCGCCTTCCTCGCGCAGCAGCCGCATCAGGTTCACCAGGCGCAGCGAGCCGGAATCGCGGTCCGGCCGCGGCGTCAGCGCGTCGATCACCAGCACCTGCCGCTGCTTGCGGTGCAGCACGGCGGGCGACGGCAGGGTGCCCGGCGCCGGTTGCGCGGCGAGCGCCTCGCGCCAGCGTTCGGCGAAGCGCGCCTGGTTGCGCACCTGGTAGGCCTTGGCGCCGCTGCCGGTGTCGGTGCCCGCGGTCGTGCCTTCGTCGTGCACCACCCGCGCCGCCGGCTGGTACAGCACGCCGCGTCCGGCCGCGCGCACCGCGAAGGCGAGGTCGGTGTCCTCGTAGTAGGCCGGCGCGTAGCATTCTGCGAAGCCGCCCAGTTGCGCGAACAGCGCGCGCGGAATCGCGATCGCCGCGCCGCTCAGATAGTCGGCCGCGCGCAGGTAGGCATGGCGCGGGTCGCGCGCATCGCCGAAGCGGCCGTAGTTCCACCCGCTGCCGTCGGCGAAGACCACGCCGCCGGCTTCCTGCAGGCGGCCGTCGGGGTACAGCAGCTGGGCGCCGGCCAGGCCGGTGTCCGGGTGCGCGGCGAAGGTCGCCAGCAGCGCGTCCAGCCAGCCGGGCTGCGGCACCGTGTCGTTGTTGAGGAAGACGAGGAATTCGCCGCGGGCGAGCGCGGCGCCGTCGTTGCAGGCGGCGATGAAGCCCCCGTTCGCCGCGCGCCGGTGGTAGCGCAGGCCGGCGACCTGGGCCAGCGCGTCGGCGGTGCCGTCGGTCGAGCCGTCGTCGACCACGAGGACCTCGATGGCGGCGTCGGGCGGATGCGCCGCCAGCGCGCGCAGGCAGGCGACGGTGTGGGCGAACTGGTTGAAGACCGGAATGACGATGCTCGCCACCGGCGCGTCCGTGGACGGCACCGCGAACGGCGCGAACGGCGCGGCGTCGGGCGCGTACAGCGCCGCCCGCTGCGCCGCCGGCGCGCGCCGCAGTTGCGCGCGCACGCGTTCCCAGCTGCCCCGCCAACCGCGCGTGCGCAGGCTCAGCAGCCCGCGCCGGACCAGGCCGAGCGCGCGGGTGGCGAGGAAACGCGCATCGGCCAGCGACGACGACATCGGCAAGACGGTTCCGGCTCCGGAAATGAACTGAACGCCAGCGAGCGCGATCCGCGCCCGCCACGGCCGGCGCCGGGGGTGCGCTAGACTCGGCGCTCCCTGGCACGCGCCTGCCATTGTCGCATCACCGCAGCGCCGGCCGGTGCGGGCGGCAGGCCGCCGAACCGCGCAGCTGCATGGCCCGCATCGACTACGACGAAGACGAAGACGCCACCTCCGCCCCGCGCTGGCGCCGGCGGCTGCTGACCTGGACCCTGGCCGCGATCGGCCTCGGGCTCGGCTTCCTCGTCCCCTACACGCTTTACCTCAACCACCAGGTCGGCGAACGCTTCGGCCAGTTGCGCTGGCAGATCCCGACCCGCGTCTACGCGCGCCCGCTGCTGCTGCGGCCGGGCCTGGCGATGGACGCGCAGACCCTGAAGACCGAGCTGGACGCCGCCGCCTACCGCGACGACGGCAGCGGCGAGCGGTCCGGCACCTACATGCACGAGGGCAGCCGTTGGCGGATCGCCAGCCGCGGCTTCCACGACGTCGCCGGCCAGGTCGGGCCGAGCCGGATCGAGGTCACCGTCTCCGGCGGCCGGGTGACCGCCCTGCGCGACCTCGCCGGCAAGCGCGCGATCAAGGCGGCCAGGCTCGATCCCGCGCGCATCGCCACCCTCTATGGCCAGAAGCAGGAAGAGCGCCGGCTGGTGCGCATCGGCGAGGTACCGGAGCTGCTGGTGACCGGCCTGCAGGCGGTCGAGGACCGCGACTTCGCCCACCACCACGGCATCGACCTGTCGGGCATGGCGCGCGCGGCGTGGGTCAACCTGCGCTCGGGCGAGAAGCGGCAGGGCGCGAGCACGCTGACCCAGCAGCTGGCGCGCAGCGGCCTGCTCGGCATCGGCCAGGAGCAGACCTACACCCGCAAGTTCAACGAGATCCTGTACGCGCTGCTGCTGGAGGCGCGCTACGACAAGAAGACCATCCTCGAGACCTACCTCAACCAGGTCTACCTCGGCCAGCGCGGCAGCCAGGAGATCCGCGGCGTCGCCGCCGGCGCCGAATACTGGTTCGGCCGCGACCTGGGCGACCTGAGTACCGCGCAGGTCGCGCTGCTGGTCGGCATCATCCGCGGCCCGTCCTACTACGATCCGCGCCGCAATCCCGAACGCGCGCTCGAGCGACGCAACTTCGCGCTGGAGAAATTCCACGAGACCGGCCTGATCGACGACGCCGAGCTCGCCAGCGCGCGCAAGGCACCGCTGGGCGTGACCCGCGCGCCGGGCAGCCTGGCCGCCAACCGCTTCCCCGCCTACGTCGACCTGGTGCGCCGCCAGCTGGCGCGCGACTACCCGGCCGACGCGCTGCAGGGCGCCGGCCTGAGCGTGATGACCGCCATGTCGCCGGCCGCGCAGGCCTACGCCGAGGGCGCGGTGAGCAAGGCGCTGAAGGCGCTGGACGCGAAGAAGCGGCCGCCGCTGCAGGCGGGCGTGATCGTCACCGACGTGCACGAAGGCGAGGTGCGCGCGGTGGTCGGCAGCCGCAGCTTCGCCGAGCCGGGCTTCAACCGCGCGGTCGAGGCACGGCGCCCGGTCGGCTCGCTGCTCAAGCCGTTCGTGTACCTGCTGGCGCTGGCGCAGCCGGGCAAGTACTCGCTGGCGAGCTGGGTGGACGATGCGCCGATCACGGTCACCCTGGACGACGGCAAGCGCTGGACGCCGGGCAATTCCGACGGCCGCAGCCACGGCTCGGTGCGCCTGGTCGACGCGCTCGCGCATTCGTACAACCTCGCCACCGTGCGGGTCGGCATGCAGGTCGGCCCCAAGCGCCTGGCCTCGCTGATCCACACCCTGGCCGGCATCGAGGCGCAGTCCAACCCGTCGCTGATCCTCGGCGCGGTGGACCAGAGCCCGTACGCGATGGCGCAGCTGTACCAGTTCCTTGCCTCCGACGGCGAAATCCAGCCGCTGCACGCGGTGCGCGGCGTGCTGGACTCCAGCGGCAAGGCGCTCAACCGCTACGACAAGGCGCCGGCCCCGGCCCAGGAAGGCGACGCGATCGCCGCGCGCCTGATCACCGTCGCCTTGCAGCAGGCGGTCACCAGCGGCACCGGCCGCCAGCTGGTCGCCGACGGCCTTGGCCGGCTCAAGCCGGCGGGCAAGACCGGCACCAGCAACGACAGCCGCGACAGCTGGTTCGCCGGCTGGACCGGCGACCACCTGGCGGTGGTCTGGGTCGGCAACGACCAGAACCAGCCGACCGGCCTGTACGGCGCGACCGGCGCGATGCGGGTGTGGTCGGGGCTGTTCGCGCGGCTGCCGAGCGCGCCGCTGGACGTGTCCTCGAAGGGCCTGGACTGGCAATGGGTGGTCGGCTCCTACAGCACCGACGCCGGCTGCCCGGAGGCGCGCCGCTTCGCCTTCGTCGCAGGCTTCGCGCCGGCCTACCAGCCCTGCGTGTACGAACCGCCGGTGCCGGAGGAAGAGGAAGGCCGCAGCTGGCGCGACTTCTTCGGCTTCGGCCGCGACGACGACGAGGACGCGCGACAGGCGCCGCCGCAGCCGGCCCCGGCGCCGGTGCAGCCGGAGCCACGCTGATGCGCCGCCTGCCGCCGCTGCTGGCGATGCTCGCGCTGCTGGCCGGGTGCGCGACGCCGGCGCCGCCGAGGCCGGCACCGCTCACCGATCCCGCGCCGGCGGCGATCATCGCCGCGATCGACGCGGCGGCGCAGGAAGCCAGCGGCGAGCTGCTGATCCAGCCGCTGCGCGATCCGCACGTCGAGGAGCTGCGCGCGCAGGCGCAAGCGTTGCAGGCGCAGGGCAAGCGCGCCGAAGCCGCCGCCGTGCTCGACCGGGCGTTGCAGCTCGACGCTGGCGATCCCGCCGTGCTGCAGGATCGCGCCGAGGCCGCGATCTGGCTCGGCGATTTCGACGCCGCGGCGCGCTACGCGCAGGCCGCGCAGCAGGCCGGCGCGCAACTCGGCCCGCTGTGCCGGCGCAGCTGGGCGACCCTGCGGCAGCTGCGCCTGGTCGCCGCCGACGCCGCCGGCGCGGAGGAAGCGAAAGCGCGCCTGGACGCCTGCACGGTCGGCCCGCCGCCGCGCTACTGATGTCCGGACTCGCCGATCGCACCCGCGCCGCGCTCGAGGACGGCGGCGCGCTGGCCGGAGCCGTTCCCGCCTTCGTGCCGCGCCTTGCGCAGCAACGGCTGGCCGGCGCGATCGCCGACGCGATCGACGAACGCGGCGTGCTGCTGGCCGAGGCCGGCACCGGCACCGGCAAGACCTACGCCTACCTGGTGCCGGCGCTGCTGTCGGGCCTGAAGACGATCGTCTCCACCGGCACCAAGGCGCTGCAGGACCAGCTCTATTTCCGCGACCTGCCGCGCGTGCGCGACGCGCTCGGCGTCGGCCTGAAGAGCGCGCTGCTGAAGGGCCGCGCGAACTACCTGTGCCGCTACCGGATGGAACAGGCGAAGGGCGAGCCGAAGTTCGGAAGCCGCGAGCAGGCCGCGCAGTTCCAGCGCGTCGTCGCCTGGTCCGGCCGCACCCTGCTCGGCGACATGTCCGAACTCGACCTGCCCGAGGACTCGCCGCTGCTGCCGCTGGTCACCTCGACCGCCGACAACTGCCTCGGCAGCGAATGCCCGTTCTGGTCCGAATGCTTCGTCGTGCAGGCGCGCGCCCGCGCGCAGGCGGCAGACCTGGTCGTGGTCAACCACCACCTGCTGCTCGCCGACCTCGCGCTCAAGCAGGAAGGCTTCGGCGAGATCCTGCCCGGTGCGCAGGCCTTCGTGGTGGACGAGGCGCACCAGCTGCCGGAGCTCGCCGCGCAGTTCTTCGGCGAGGGCCTGGGTGCGCGGCCATTGGTCGAACTGGCGCGCGACGCGGTCGCCGAATGCAAGAGCGTCACCGGCGCGCTAGCCAGCGTGCAGCCGGTGGCGTCGCAGCTGGAACACGCCACGCGCGCGCTGCGCGCGGCGATGGACAACCTGCCGGTGCGCGGCACCCGTCGGCGCGCGCTGGACGTCGCGGAGGTGGGCGAGGCGCTGCGCGCGCTGGCGGACGCACTGGCGCGCTTCGCGGCGGCGATGGAAGCGCTGCGCGACGCCGCGCCCGGTTTCGACAGCTGCCTGGCGCGGGCGCAGGAATTCGGGCGGCGGCTGGCGCGCTGGATCGGGCGCGCGCTGGAGCCGGATCCGGAGCAGGTGCCGCGCTGGTTCGCCAGCGCCGAGGACGGCCTCGACGAGGCGCCGATGGAAGCCGATCCTGACGTCGACGCCGACCCTACCGCCGACGCGCTGCCCGACCAGGACCATCCGCCGCGCCGCAGCGCGCCCAGCGTGCACTGGTACGAGCTGAGCCCGCGCGGTTTCCGCCTGCAGCGCACGCCGCTGGACGTGTCCGGGCCACTGCGCGAACACCGGG
>DASRZN010000131.1:0-4537 GCA_035686325.1 Lysobacteraceae bacterium | reverse complement strand
CGCGCGCAGTATTCCTCGATCAGCTTCGCGCCTTCCCTGCCGGGCTTGCCGGAGGGCAGGCGCAGTTCGACCAGGCGCCGGCTGGCGAACAGGCTGGGCGCTCCCAGCGTCGCCGACAGCGCGTCCCAGTCGGGCTCGCGCTGGTTGCCTTCGGCTTCGAACACCTCGCGCTCGGCGATGCCCTGGGCGCGGGCCGCGGCGCGCACGGCGTCGGCCGCCTCGAGCACCAGCAGCGGTTCGCTGCCGGCGACGAGGTGGGCGGGATGCAGGGCGCCGCCCGGTTGCGCGGCCGGACTCATGCTCAGTCGGCGTCGCCGCCTTCGGGCGCGGCGGGCGCGGGTTCGACGGGCACCGCCTGCGATTGCGCCTGCGCCATCCGCGACACGGCGTCGATGCGGCGCAGGATGGAGGCCGCCATCTCGCGGCGCAGCTCGTTCACCAGGATTTCGCGCTCGCCTTCGGTGCCCGAGGCCAGCGCCGGGCCGGCGATGTAATCGCGCGCCAGTTCCAGCGCCTGCTGCGGCACGAGTTCGCTGCCGTCGGCACGGCGCAGGCGGAAGACCACGGCGTAGCGCAGGTTGTACTCCTGCGCACGCCCTTGCTGGTCCACCGATATCGGCAGGTTGCCCCAGCGCTCGGAGACGATTTCAAGGCGCGCGACCGGTCCTTCCGCACTGCTGTCGGCGAGCCGCGTGCCGGCCCGCGCCAGGGCTTCCGTCAGGTCCTGCGCCAGTTCGCTGCGCATGTTCGGCGCAACCACCCGCACCGGGCCGAGATCGGCCGGCAGCAGCAGGGCGTTGCGCAAGTGGAAGCCGCATCCCGCTAGGGCAAGGACGAGGACGGCGGGAAGCAGGCGTCGGATCATCCGCGCAGTCTCGCCGAGCGGCCCGGCGCCGGCAAGGGGCGAACGGAGCACCGGAGACGTTGCCGGTCGCCGACGCGGGCGCCGCCCGCGCCGCATCCGTCATCCGGTGGAAGGCCGGGCCCTCTTCGCGGGGAAGCCAGCGGGGGCCCGCGGCCCCTGCGCCGGGGCGCGGTTGGCTAGCCGGCGACGATGTTGACGATCTTGCCGGGTACCACGATCAGCTTGCGCACGCCCTGGCCCTCGAGGAAGCGGGCCACGCCGGGTTCGGCCAGCGCCATCGCCTCGATCGCCTCGCGCGGCGCATCCGGCGCGACCTCGATCGTGCCGCGCAGCTTGCCGTTGACCTGCACCGCGAGGGTGATCGCGTCGCGCACCAGCGCGGACGGATCGGGCTGCGGGAACGGCACGTCCTCCAGCAGCGTCTCCGGATGCCCCAGCGCCTGCCACAGCGCGTGGCACACGTGCGGCGTGACCGGGTTGAGCAGCAGCACCATCGCCTGCAGCGCCTCGTGGCGCACCGCCCGCCCCTGGTCCGACATGTCGTCGAACCTGGAAACGTGGTTGAGCAGTTCCATCAGCGCGGCGATCGCGGTGTTGAAACTGTGCCGGCGGCCGTAGTCGTCGCCGACCTTCTGGATCGTCTCGTGCAGCTGCCGGCGCAGGGTCTTCTGCGCGGGTGTCAGCTGCGCCGCGTCGACCTCCGGGTGGTCGGGCTGGGCGACGTGGGCGAGGACCTCGCGCCAGAACCGGCGCAGGAAGCGGGCCATGCCCTCCACGCCCGCCTCGTGCCATTCCAGCGACTGCTCCGGCGGCGCGGCGAACATCGAGAACAGGCGCACCGTATCGGCGCCGTACTTGTCCACCATCGACTGCGGGTCCACGCCGTTGTTCTTCGACTTGGACATCTTCTCGACGTGGCCGACGTGCACCGGCGCGCCGTCCGACTTCAGGCGCGCGCCGGTGATGTGGCCGCGCGCGTCGCGCTCGACCTCGACCTCGGCCGGGTTGATCCAGTCGCGCGAACCGTCGGCCTCGTCGCGGTAGTACGTCTCCGCGATCACCATGCCCTGGCACAGCAGGTTGGTCGCCGGTTCGTCGCTGTGCACGAGGCGTTCGTCGCGCAGCAGCTTGTGGTAGAAGCGGAAGTACAGCAGGTGCAGGATCGCGTGCTCGATGCCGCCGATGTACTGGTCGACCGGCAGCCAGTAGTTGGCGCGCGCCTCGTCGACCATGTCGGCCGCGCCCGGCGAGGTGTAGCGCGCGTAGTACCAGCTCGACTCCATGAAGGTGTCGAAGGTGTCGGTCTCGCGCTCGGCCGCGCCGCCGCAGGACGGGCAGCGGGTCCTGCGCCATTCGGGATCGGCCTTGATCGGCGAACGCACGCCCGAGAACTCGACGTCCTCCGGCAGCACCACCGGCAGTTGCTCCTCCGGCACCGGCACCGCGCCGCAGGCGTCGCAGTAGATCACCGGGATCGGGCAGCCCCAGTAGCGCTGCCGGCTCACGCCCCAGTCGCGCAGGCGGAAGTTGACCCGGCGCTCGCCGCGGCCCTCCGCCGCGAAGCGCGCGGCCAGCGCGTCGAAGGCCTGCGCGTAGTCCATGCCGTCCAGTTCGCCGGAGTTGACCAGCGTGCCGCGCTCGGTGTGCGCGCCCTCCTCCTGGACCTCGCGCAGGAAGGCCTGCACCACCTCGACGGCGGCACGGGTCCCGTAGGCGTCGATCGCGGCATCGCCGCCGAGCGCGCTGCGCATCGGGTCGGCGCCGTCGCCGAGGTCGCGCGCGATCTCCTCCAGCGCGTCGCGCACCGCCGGCGGCACCACCACCACCCGGATCGGCAGGCCGTACTGCCTGGCGAATTCCCAATCGCGCTGGTCGTGCCCGGGCACCGCCATCACCGCGCCGGTGCCGTAGCCCATCAGCACGAAGTTGGCGACGAACACCGGCAGCTTCTCGCCGGTGAGCGGATGGATCGCGCGCAGGCCCGTGTCCATGCCGCGCTTGGCCTGGGTCTCGACCTCGGCCTCGGAGACGCCGCCATGGCGCAGCTCCTCGATGAAGGCGGCCAAGTCGGGATTGCCCTCGGCCGCCTTGCGCGCCAGCGGATGCTCGCCGGCGATGCTGACGAAGGTCGCGCCCATCAGCGTGTCCGGACGGGTGGTGAACACGTGCAACTTGTCGCCGCCGCCTTCGACGTCGAAGGCGAACTCCAGGCCCTCGCTGCGCCCGATCCAGTTGCGCTGCATGGTCTTGACCGCGTCCGGCCAGCCCGGCAGCGCGTCCAGCCCGTCCAGCAGCTCCTGCGCGTAGGCGGTGATCCGCAGGAACCACTGCGGGATCTCGCGCTTCTCGACGATCGCGCCGGAACGCCAGCCGCGGCCGTCGATCACCTGCTCGTTGGCGAGCACGGTCTGGTCGACCGGATCCCAGTTGACGACGCTGTTCTTGCGGTAGACCAGGCCCTTCTTCATCAGCCGCACGAACATCCGCTGCTCGTGCACGTAGTAGTCGGGACGGCAGGTGGCGAACTCGCGCGACCAGTCGATCGCATAGCCCAGCGCCTTGAGCTGGCCGCGCATGTGCTCGATGTTGGCGTAGGTCCACTGCGCCGGCGCGGTGCGGTTCTTGATCGCGGCGTTCTCGGCGGGCAGGCCGAACGCGTCCCAGCCCATCGGCTGCAGCACGTTCCTGCCGGTCATGCGCTGGTAGCGCGAGATGACGTCGCCGATCGTGTAGTTGCGCACATGGCCCATGTGCAGCGCGCCCGAGGGGTACGGCAGCATCGACAGGCAGAAGTACTTGGGCTTGCCGGCCTGTTCGCGGACCTCGAAGGCGCGGCTGTCCTCCCAGTAGCGCTGGGCGGAGGCCTCGATGGCCCGGGGATCGTAGGCTGCGACTTCGCTGGACACGGCGCGTTTGCTGGACGGAGAGGGGCCGGACAGCCTACCGCAGCGCACAAATGCCCGCCATCGTGGATGCGGGTGATTTTTGCGCCGGGCCCGCTACCATGGCCTCGACCCGACCGGTGTTCGCGACCGGCATTCCGCCCGGAGCCGCATTGGCGCCCGACTCCGTCCGCAAGCGACAAATCCGCTACGCCGCCTTCGGCCTCGCGCTCGCGGTGCTGGCGGCGGTGGGCGGCGCGACGATCTGGACGCTGCAGCAGGCGGCGGCGAGCTTCGGCTGGGTCCGAGCACACCTACCAGGTGATCGCCGCCACCCACCAGTACCGCGCGGCGCTGCGCGCCGCCGAGGCGTCCGCGCGCGGTTATCGGCTGACCGGCAACGCGGCCCAGCGCCAGGAGTTCGACGCCAACAGGCGCCTGGTCGAGCACGAGCTGCAAGCCGTCGCCCGGCTTACCGCGGACCGGCCCACCCAGGCGGCCCGCGTCCGCGAGTTGCGCGAGCTCACCGCGCACCGGCTGCGCCTGAGCCAGGCGATGATCGACGGCCCGCGCGGCAATCGCGCCGCCGCCCGGCTGATCGCCGAAGGCGTGCAGACCACCGCCCGGATCGAAGCGTCCGCCAGCGCGATCCTGGCGACGGAACGGCGCCTGCTGGCCGACCGGCGCGAGCGCGGCGCCATGCACGCGCGCTGGCTGGTGGCGTTCTTGCGCCGGCGGCTCCGGCTTCGCCGTGGTCCTGCTCGCGCTGCTGATGCGCAACCTGCAACAC
>DASRZN010000130.1:0-3216 GCA_035686325.1 Lysobacteraceae bacterium | reverse complement strand
GTGGCCGGCGCCGACCGGCACCGCGGCCGGGGCGACGGGCGGCGCAACCGGGGCGGCGGGCGCCTCGGCGGCCGACTGCGACGGAGCGCTGGGCGCCGGGACCGCGGGCGCGCCCTCGACCTCCACCGCGGGCTCGGCGATTTCCGGCAGCTCCGGCAGCATCGCCGGCTCCGGCGCCGCGCCCGAGGGCAGCGGCCAGTAGCCCAGGGTCTCCAGGCTGGTGCGCGCGATCTCGAGGATGTCGTCGCGGTTCGGACGTTGCTCGCGCAGCGCCTCGAGGTAGTACTCAAGGCTCGCCAGGGCATCGGCGAGGGTGTCGAGCTGGCGGCCGTTGGGCACGCGGTGGCGGGCGATCAGCTCGCGCTCGGCGTACATCCGCACGCCGTCGAGCAGGCCGGCCGGCGGCGCCAGTTCCAGCATGCGCATCGCGCCGGCGACCTCGCGCAGCAGGCGCGGGACTTCCGCGAGCTCGGCGTGGTCCCAGTTGGTCTCGACGAAGGCGACGAAGGCCTGGCGGGCGTCGGCGAAGTTGGCGATCGCCTCGCGCGCGAGCACCTCGGTGACGCGGCGCGATTCCGCCGCGAGCAGGTCCTCGTCGCCGCCGTCGGCGGGACCGCCGAGGCGTTGCACCTGCTCGTCCAGCGACGCGTCCACGTACAGCAGCGCGCCGGCGACGTCGAGCAGCGCGCCCTCGTCCGCCTCGCGGCTGCGGTCGACGATCGCGGCGAGCGCGTCGCGCTGCTGCTGGACCACGTTGCGGGCGACGCCGAGGCCGAGCATGCCGAGGGTGTCGGCGACGCGGCCCAGCGCCTCGACCTGCGGACGCAGGGTCTCGAGGTCGGGCTGGCCGCCGCGCAGGTGCAGGTCGAGCGCGTCCTTGACCCGCAGCAGGTCTTCCTTCACCGCCGCGGCGACGGTGTCGAGCAGGGCGCGGTTGCGGCCGGTGACGCTGCCGCGCGCGTGTTCCAGTTCGGATTCGCTCGGGCCCTGGGCGTCTAGCTCGAAGGTCGAGCGCAGGTCGCGCAGCGCGGCGTGGTCACCGTCGGCGTGGGCGACGTGGTAGAGCAACTGGCGGGTCGGTTCGAGCGCGGCGTCGGCGCGCACGCGCATGCCGTCCTGCTCGAGCAGCTGGCGCGCCTCGCGCTCGACGCTGGCGAAGGCCTGGCGCAACGCCGGGGTCGGCGGCAGCGCGCCGTCGCGCAGGGCGCCGGCGACCGAGGACGCGACCCACAGCATGCGCCGGCCGGCTTCCTCGCCGACCTGGGCGAGCAGGCCGTCGACCGCGGCGGCGAGCGCGGCGGCATCGGCGGGCGCGCCGCCTTCGGGCCAGGCCGCGAGCGCGTCGCGCAGCTGCGCGAGCAGCGGGCCGGCATTGGCTTCCGGCGTGCGCCCGGCGGCGCCGAGCGTCTCCGGCAGCGGCTTCTGCAGGTCGGGCGCGAACAGCACGCTTTCGCTCAGCCCGCTCTCGCCGCGCGCCGCGCGCAACTCGTTGAGCAGCGGCAGCAGCACGATCGGGATGTCGCGGTGGCCGCCCTGCAGGCGTTCGAGGTAGTCGGGCAGCAGCACCACGCCGCGCATCAGCGTGGCGCAGGCTTCGTCGCGGTCCGGCGCGCTGCCGTCCTGCAGCGCGTGGGCGAGTTGCTCCATCTCCTCGGCGACCATCGCCGGGGCGTACAGCTCGACCATGCGCAGGGTGCCCTGCACCTGGTGCAGGAAGCCCGCGCAGAAACGCATCCGGCTGGTGTCGGACGGATCCTCGGCGAAAGCCTCGATCTCGATGCGCGCCTGGCGCAGGGTCTCATCGAGCTCGGGCTTGACCCACCCCAGGGTGGTGTAGTCGATGGCGTCGCGCAGGGCAGTCGTCATCGTCCGCCTCCCAGTGATGCGGCGCGCGCGTTGCGGCGGGCGGCCTTGCGGCAAGCTTTCGCGGCCATGTTCATTTCAATGCCCTACTGGCGCGCGTTCAGGCCGGCAGCTTGAAGTCGGCGACCGAACGGCGCAGGTCCGCGGCGAGCTGGGCCAGGTTGCCGATCGACTCGGCGGTCTGGTTGGCGCCCTGCGAGGTCTGCGAGGTGATCTGCTGGATGGTGTTCATCGTCGCGGTGATGTTCGACGCCGCGCTCGACTGCTGCTGCGCCGCGGCCGAGATGCCCTGAATCAGGTTGGACAGGTCGGCCGACACCTTTTCGATCTCGCCCAGCGCGGTACCCGCGTCCTCGGCGAGGCGCGCGCCCGCGACCACCTCGGAGGTCGTCTGCTCCATCGAGCTGACGGCCTCGTTGGTGTCGGACTGAATGGTCTGCACCAGCGTCTCGATGCGCTTGGTCGCGTTGGACGCGCGCTCCGCGAGTCGCTGCACTTCGTCCGCGACGACCGCGAAGCCGCGGCCCGCCTCGCCCGCCGATGCCGCCTGGATGGCCGCGTTCAGCGCGAGGATGTTGGTCTGTTCCGAGATGTCGTTGATCAGTTCGACGATCGAGCCGATTTCCTGCGAGGACTCGCCCAGGCGCTTGATGCGCTTGGAGGTTTCCTGGATCTGGTCGCGGATCGAGTCCATGCCGGCGATCGTCTGGCGCACGACGCCGGCGCCGTTGGTCGCGATCTGCACCGAGCGCTGCGCCACTTCCGCGGACTCCGCGGAGTTGCGCGACACCTGGTTGATGCTCTCCGCGATCTCGCTGATGCGGTCGGAGGCGGAGTTGATCTCCTGCGCCTGGTGTTCGGCGGCCTCGGCGAGGTGCATCGCGGTCGCCTGCGTCTCCTGCGCGCTGGCCGCGACCTGCACCGAGGTGTCGTTGATCGTCGCCACCAGGCTGCGCAGCTGCTCGACCGCGAAGTTGATCGAGTCCGCGATCGCGCCGGTCATGTCCTCGGTCACGGTCGCCTTCACGGTCAGGTCGCCTTCCGCGAGCGAACCCATCTCGTCCAGCAGGCGCATGATCGCCTCCTGGTTGCGGTTGTTGAGTTCCATCGTGGTTTCGAAGCGCTTGCGCTGGGCGCGGTTCAGGCTGAGCACCAGCATGACGATCGAGAACAGCGCCAGCGCGCCGGACGCGATCGACACCCACACGCCGCCGATGATGCTGGTGTCCTTCAGCGAGCCGAACGCGGTCAGCGCGAGGAACAGGCGCTCGGCGTCGGCCAGCAGCTTGTTGGAGCCGTCGGTCATCGCCGCGGCGGCGGTCTGCGCGCGGAACAGGGCCTGCGACGAGGCGA
>DASRZN010000129.1:0-2714 GCA_035686325.1 Lysobacteraceae bacterium | reverse complement strand
GTCCCTGGCACCACGCCTGCTTCAGCCTGCGCGACGGGAGGGCGCTGCGCGCGCCGGCGTTCGCGCCGCTATCCCGCTGGCAGGTCGAGGTGGAAGGCGACCGGGCCTTCGTGCGCCGGCAGGTCGATGTGGCGACGAAACCGCCCGCCGGGCTGTCCGCGCGCCACCCAGGTCGCATCCTGATCGTTGGCGGCGGCGCGGCCGGGTTCGCCGCCGCGCAGCGCCTGCGCGCGCTCGGCTACGACGGCACGCTGACCATGCTCAGCGCCGACAGCGCCCCGCCCTGCGACCGTCCGAACCTGTCCAAGGACTACCTCGCCGGCACCGCGCAGGCGGACTGGATTCCGCTGCAGGGGCCGGAGTTCTACGACGACAAGCGCATCGACCTGCGGCTGGGCTGCGCGGTCGCCACACTCGACGCCGCCAGGCGCGAGGCGGTGGCCGCCGACGGCACGCGCCATTCCTATGACTCGCTCCTGCTCGCCACCGGCGCCGAGCCGCGGCGGTTGCGGCTGCCGGGCTTCGATCGCCCGAACGTGCACGTGCTGCGCTCGCTCGCCGATGCCGACGCGATCATCGCCGCGGCGGCGCAGGCGCGCACGGTCGCCTTCGTCGGCGCCGGCTTCATCGGCCTGGAGGCCGCCGCCGCGCTGCGCGCGCGCGGGCTGGAGGTGCACGTCGTCGCGCCCGACGAGGTACCGATGGAACGCGTGCTCGGACGCGAGCTCGGCGGCTTCCTCACCGGCCTGCACCGCGACCAGGGCGTGCGCTTCCACCTGCGCGCGAACGTGCGGGGCTACGACGGCCAGGCGCTGCAACTGGAGGATGGCAGCCGGGTCCCGGCGGACTTCGTCGTCGTCGGCGTCGGCGTCACCCCGCGCACGGCGCTCGCCGAGGCGGCCGGCCTGCGCGTGGACGGCGGCATCGTGGTCGACGCGACGTTGCAGACCTCGCTGCCCGGCCACTACGCGGCCGGCGACGTCGCCCGCTTCCCGTGGCACGGCGAGCTGGCGCGGGTCGAGCACTGGGTGCATGCCGAGCGCCAGGGCCAGGCGGCCGCCGCCAACCTGCTCGGCGCCGCGCAGGCGTTCGCCGACGTCCCGTTCTTCTGGACCCACCACTACGGCGTGGAACTGCGCTACACCGGACTCGGCCACGGCTGGGACGAGGTCCGCGTCGACGGCGACCTGCCGGCGCGCGACTTCACCGCGCGCTATTTCCGCGGCGGCACGCTGGTGGCCGCCGCCAGCGTCGGCCGCGACCGCGACAACCTCGCCATCGAGGCCGAGCTGCAGGCCGCCTGAAAGCGATGGACCCGGCCGACGGCCCCACCGCCTTCGTCCTCGCCGGCGGCGGCAGCCTCGGCGCGGTCCAGGTCGGCATGCTCAAGGCGTTGGCCGACGCCGGCATCGTGCCCGACTTCGTGGTCGGCGCCTCGGTGGGCGCGATCAACGCCGCGTACTACGCGGCCGCCCCCGACCCGGCCGGCGTCGCCCGCCTGGAACGGATCTGGTTGCGCCTGCGCGGCGCCGACGTGTTTCCGTTCTCGCTGCTGGGCACCGCGTTGTGCCTGCTCGGCCGGCGCGACCACCTTGCGAGGCCCGCGCCGCTGTCCGCCCTGCTCGGCACCGAATTGCCGTACCGCCGGCTGGAGGACGCGCCGCTGCCCTGCCACGTGGTCGCCACCGACGTCCTCGACGGCACCGAGGTCACCCTGTCTTCCGGCGACGCGTTGCAAGCGCTGCTCGCCAGCGCCGCGATCCCGGCGGTGTTCCCGCCGGTGACCATCGACGGACGCCCGCTGATGGACGGCGGCGTCGCCGGCAACACCCCGATCGCGGCCGCGTTCGCGCTCGGCGCGCGGCGGGTGACGGTGCTGCCCACCGGGCTGCCCTGCGCGCTGCAGCAACCGCCGCGCGGCGCAATGGCGGCCGCCCTGCATGCGCTCAACCTGCTGGCGATGCGGCAGTTGCTGGCCGACATCGACCGCTTCGCCGACCGCTGCGCGCTGGACGTGGTGCCGCCGCTGTGCCCGCTGGCGACCACCAGCTACGACTTCTCGCGCACCGCCGAGCTCATCGCCCGCGCCGAGCGCGCGACCCGCGAGTGGTTGTCCGAAAGCCCGCGCCGGCACCCGGATCCGCGCTGGGCGCTGCTGCCGCACCGGCACCGGCCACCCTGAAAACGCGGAAGCCCCGCAATCGCGGGGCTCCTGCGCGGACCGGCGGCGTTGGAAAACCGCTCAGTCGCCGATCTGCTTCTGCAGATGCTCCCAGCGCTCCTGCTCGTCGATCGTGCGCTCGGCGGTCAGGCGCGCCTCAAGGCGATCCAGGCCGATTTCCTCGCCCGAATCGACGCTGTAGCCGTATTCGCCCGAGTCCACGCGCTTGAGCGTGCTGTCGATCTTGCCGATCAGCTTGCGGTAGCGGTCGCGCGTGCGCAGCTCCAGCGAGTTCTCGGTCTCGCGGGTGGCGCGCTCGGCTTCGTCGCCGACGTCGCGCACCTCGTCCTTGAGGTTCTCGATGGTCTGCTTGGATTCCTCGATCAGGTCCGCGCGCCACTGCAGCAGGCGCTGGCGGAAGTACTCGAGCTGCAGCGGGTTCATGTATTCCTCGTCCGGCGAGGGCTTGTAGCCCGCGGGGACGATCGGGCGGCCGGTGGCCTCGTCCGTTTCGTATTTCACTACCTTGACCTTGCGTTGCACCGGCTGCGCG
>DASRZN010000128.1:0-5758 GCA_035686325.1 Lysobacteraceae bacterium | reverse complement strand
TCCTTGTTGTACTCGCCCTGGGTCCAGCCTGCCTCCTCGGCGCGGCCGGAGAGCGCCTGCCAGACGTCCTTGCGGATCGCGGAGATCGCCTCGCGGCGCTGCTGCTTGTCGCGGATCTGGTAGGCCTGCGCCAGGGCGGCGCCGGCGTTGGACTTGATCTCGGCGATCAGCGCGTCGTTCTTCGCCGGGGCGACCCAGTCGGACGGCTTCACGCCGGCCTCGACGCACAGCTCGTTGATCGCGTTGATGACCTTCTGCTGCTCGCGGTGGCCGAACATCACCGCGCCGAGCATGACCTCTTCCGACAGCATCTTCGCCTCGGACTCGACCATCAGCACCGCGTTGGCGGTACCGGCGACGACCAGCTCGAGGTCGCTGGTGGCGAGCTCGGCGGCGGTCGGGTTGAGGATGTACTGGCCGTCCTTGTAGCCGACCTTGGCGGCGCCGATCGGGCCCTGGAACGGGGTGCCGGCCAGCGCCAGCGCGGCGGACGCGCCGATCAGCGCCGGGATGTCGCCGTCGATCTCCGGATTCAGCGACATCACCGTCGCGATGATCTGGACTTCGTTCTTGTAGTCCTCGGGGAACAGCGGGCGGATCGGGCGGTCGATCAGGCGGGAGATCAGGGTCTCCTTCTCGGTCGGCCGGCCTTCGCGCTTGAAGAAGCCGCCGGGGATGCGGCCGCCGGCGTAGAACTTCTCCTGGTAGTCCACGGTGAGCGGGAAGAAGTCCTGCCCTTCGCGCGCCGACTTGGCGGCGACCGCGGAGACCAGCAGTACGGTGTCGTCCATCTTGACGATGACGGCGCCGCTGGCCTGACGGGCGACTTCGCCGGTCTCCAGCGTCACGGTGTGCTTGCCGTACTGGAAGGTCTTGGTGATTTTTGCCACGTTGGGTTCCTCGGTTCTCATGCGTTCCGCGCACCGCCCTTGCGGCGTGCGGTGGCCGGTGAAGGCCGGGCGCTGCCATTCCGAACGGAGTGAGGCATCGGCTCTGCGAGCCCCGTCGGGAAAAGCGGATCCCTCGCTACGCTCGGGATGACAGCGGGAAAAACGAAACCGCGGCGCATCGCTGCGCCGCGGTCGGGGTACTGCTTAGCGGCGCAGACCGAGCTTCTCGATCAGGGCCTTGTAGCGCTCGGCGTCCTTGCGATGCAGGTAGTCGAGCAGGCTGCGGCGCTGGTTGACCATCTTCAGCAGGCCGCGCCGGCTGTGGTGGTCCTGCTTGTGGGTCTTGAAGTGCTCGGTCAGCTGCGCGATGCGCGCCGAGAGCAGGGCGACCTGGACTTCCGGCGAGCCGGTGTCGTTGGGGCCGCGGGCGTGTTCCTGAATGACTTTGCTGCTGTCGATGGACATTGGGTTCTTCTCGGAGATGCGTGGTCGGCAGGAACGCCGGCGTCGCAGGAACGCCGGAACGCACCGCCAGGCCCGCCGCGTGCGGGTTGGGTGCTGCGAGCGGAGACTCGGGAGCCGCGGGATTGTAGCCCGCGGGGTCCTTGCGGGACAAGGCGTTAGGGCCGCCAGGCGGGGGCGGAGGGCTCAGCAGGCCGGCTGCGGCTGCACGCAGGCCCAGGCGAACCAGCGCTGCGGGCGCAGCCCGGACGCGTCGGCCAGCCCCAGGCCCAGCGCCCGTCCCTCCTCGTCGAACACGGCGACGCTGCCCTCCGCGCCGAAGCGCCCGGCCAGCGCCTGCCCCTGCCCCAGGCGCCGCGCCTGCGCCGCGTTCACCCGCACCTGCGGCCAGGAGGCCATGCCGGCCTCGATCGGCAGCAGGCAGGCGTCCAGGCCGCGCTCGCCGCGTTCGGCCAGCGCCTGCAGGGCCTCCAGGGTCCACATCCGCGGCTCGCGGAAGGGATCCACCCACAGCCGGCGCAGTTCCGCCACGTGCGCGCCGCAGCCGAGCAACTCGCCGAGGTCGCGCACCAAGCTGCGCACGTAGGTGCCCGACCCGCATTCGACGTGCAGCCGCAGCAGCGGCTCGCCGCCGTCGAGCAGGTCGGCGGCGGACTGCAGCTCGAACGCGTGCACGTCGACCTCGCGCTCGTCCACTTCGACCACCTCGCCGCGGCGCGCCTTGGCGTACAACGGCTCGCCGCCGCGCTTGAGCGCCGAGTAGATCGGCGGGCGCTGGCGGATGCGGCCGGTGAGCCGCTGCAGGGCGGCGTCGATGGCGTCGATGGTGAGCGCCGGCACCGCTCGCTCGCGCAGCGGCTGCCCTTCCGCGTCGTCGGTGTCGGTGACGATGCCGAGGCGGGCGACGGTGTCGTAGGCCTTGCGCGCGCCGAGCAGGCCGCCGGCGATCTTGGTCGCCTCGCCGAAGCAGACCGGCAGCAGGCCGGTGGCGAGCGGATCCAGGCTGCCGGTGTGGCCACCCTTGTCGGCGCGGAACAGATGGCGCACGCGCTGCAGCGCCTGGTTCGAACTCAGCCCGCGCGGCTTGTCCAGCAGCAGGATGCCGTCGAGACGCCGGAATTTGGACTTGGACGCCATCAACGGTCGCTCGTGGCCGATCCCATCGTGTGTGCGGCTTGTCGCGGCGCCGGCGGCGTTCGCCCGCCGCCATCGTTCCGGCCGGAGCCGGCCACCCCTTTATGCCTGTCCGCAGGGGAAAACGCGACTGGCGCGTCCGGACCGGCCGCGGCCCGGACGGCGATACCGCTACGCGCCTTCGCCGTCGCCGTCCGCGCGGCCGGTATCCGGCAGGTCGCGCAGCAGGCGCTCGATGCGCTCGCCGCGGTCGACCGAGTCGTCGTAGGCGAAGTGCAGCTCCGGCACGTGCCGCAGCTTGACCGCGCGCGCCAGTTCGAAGCGCAGTTCGCGCGCCAGCGCCTTCAGCCCGCGCATCGCCTCCTCCGAGCGCTCGGGCTGGAGCGCGGTGACGAAGATCTTGGCATGCGCCATGTCCCGGGTCACCTCGACGTCGGAGACGCTCGCCGAGGGCAGCCCGTGCTCGCGCACGGCCTCGTGCACGAGCCGGCCCAGCTCGCGGCGGAGCTGGGCGGAGACGCGGTCGGTGCGATGGAAGGACTTCTGCGGCATCAGGGTTCCCGGCGCGTCACAGCGTGCGCTGGACCTCGATGCGCTCGAAGCACTCGATCTGGTCGCCCGGCTTGACGTCGTTGTAGGCCTTCACGCCGATGCCGCACTCGGTGTTGACGCGCACCTCGTCGACGTTCTCCTTGAAGCGGCGCAGCGATTCCAGCTCGCCCTCGAAGACGACGGTCTGGTCGCGCAACACGCGGATCGGCTTGCTGCGCTTGACCACGCCCTCGACGACCATGCAGCCCGCGACCGCGCCGAACTTCGACGAGCGGAACACGTCGCGCACTTCGGCGATGCCGATGATCTCCTCGCGGATCTCGGTGCCGAGCACGCCGGAGGCGATCTGCTTCACCTGGTCGATCACGTCGTAGATGATCGAGAAGTAGCGCAGGTCGACGCCGTTGCCCTCGATCACCTTGCGCGCGGACGCGTCGGCGCGGACGTTGAAGCCGATGATGGTCGCCTTCGAGGTCGCCGCCAGCTGGGCGTCGGACTCGGTGATGCCGCCCACGCCCGAGCCGATCACGTTGATCCGGATCTGCTCGTTGGACAGGCCGGTCAGCGCCTCGCGCAGGGCCTGCACCGAACCCTGCACGTCGGCCTTGACGACCAGGTTGAGGGTCTGCTGCGCGGCGCCCTCGCCCATCTGCGCCATGATGTCTTCCATGCGGTTGCCCGCCTGGGCGACCAGGCGCGTCTCGCGGCGCTTGGCGTCGCGCTGCTGGGCGACTTCCTTGGCCAGGCGCTCGTCCTCGACCACCACGAAGTCGTCGCCCGCGTCCGGCACGCCGGACAGGCCCAGCACCTGCACCGGAATCGACGGGCCGGCGTCCTGCACCTGGCGGCCGCTCTCGTCGAACAGCGCGCGCACGCGGCCGTACTGGGTGCCGCACACCAGGTAGTCGCCCTTCTCCAGCCTGCCCTGCTGCACGAGCACGGTCGCCACCGGGCCGCGGCCCTTGTCGAGCGCGGACTCGATCACGACGCCGGTCGCGCGGCCTTCCGCCACCGCGCGCAGCTCGAGCACCTCGGCCTGCAGCGAGATCGCGTCCAGCAGGACGTCCACGCCCTGGCCGGTCTTGGCCGAGAGCTCGACCATCTGGGTGTCGCCGCCGAACTCCTCGGCGACCACGTCCTGGGCCAGCAGTTCGTTCTTGACCCGCGACGGGTCGGCGTCGGACTTGTCGATCTTGTTGATCGCGACGATCAGAGGCACGTTCGCCGCCTTGGCGTGCTGGACGGCCTCGATCGTCTGCGGCATCACGCCGTCGTCGGCGGCCACCACCAGCACCACGATGTCGGTCAGCTTCGCGCCGCGCGCGCGCATCTGGGTGAAGGCGGCGTGGCCCGGGGTGTCGAGGAAGCTGATCGTGCCCTTGTCGGTTTCGACGTGGTAGGCGCCGATGTGCTGGGTGATGCCGCCGGCCTCGCCCGAAGCGACCTTGGTGCGGCGGATGTAGTCCAGCAGCGAGGTCTTGCCGTGGTCGACGTGGCCCATGATGGTGACCACCGGCGGACGCTGGGTCCGCTCGCCCTGGGCTTCCTCGACGTGCGCCAGCAGCTCGCTCTCGGCGTCGTCCGCGTTCGCGGCGACCGCGGTGTGGCCGAGTTCCTCGACCACCAGCACCGCGGTGTCGTGGTCGATGGTCTGGGTGATCGTCGCCATCACGCCCATCTTGAACAGCGCCTTGACCACGTCGCCGCCCTTCAGGGCCAGTTTCTGCGCCAGGTCGGCCACGGTGATCGCGTCGCCGATCGCGACTTCGCGCACGATCGGCGCGGTCGGCCGCGAGAAGCCGTGCGCGCCGCCGCCGCTACGCGACTGCTCGGCCTGCCGGCGCGGGCGGGGCTTGCCGCGCGCGCTGGAACGGCGCGCGCGCTCGGAGGCCGACAGGTGCAGCTGGCCGGCGAAGCGCGCGGTGCTCTCGTCGTCCTCCACGCCCGCCGCCATCGCGTGCGAACCGCGGGTCTTGTGCTTGTGCGCGCCGGCCTTGTCGTCGCGCGCGGCCGCCGGCTTGTGCGGGTGGCCGTGGCCGGCGGTGCGGGCACGCCCGGCCTCTTCCTCGCGCGCGGCGGCGGCGGCCGCGGCGGCCTGGCGCTCGGCTTCCAGGCGCGCGGCCTCTTCCTCGCGCTGCTTGCGCGCGGCTTCCTCGGCGCGGCGACGGTCTTCCTCGGCCAGCCGCTGCTGCTCGGACAGGTTGCGCTGGCGCGACTCCTCCAGCTTGCGCAGGATCTCGGCGCGCTCGTCGTTCTCGTCGCCAGGCGCGGCGGCCTCGGTCGGCTTGACCAGCGTCACCTTCTTGCGCACCACCACGTCCACGGTGTTGCGGTTCTTGCCCCCGCCCACCGTGATTTCCTGCTTGCGGCTGCGGCTGAGGGTGATCTTCTTCGGCGCCGCGATCTCCTCGGCGGCCTTCTCGCCCTTGCCGTGCGCACGCTTGAGGAAGCCCAGCAGCTTCATCTTCTCGATGCTGGTGACGACCTGGTCGGGCCCGTCGAAGCGCATGCCCGCCTCGGACAGCTGCTCCAGCAGTTTCTCGACCGGCGTATTCACCAGTTCGGCAAGCTTGCGGATGGTGGTTTGCTGCGACATTCGGTTTCCGTGTCCTGGGGCCCGGCGGACCGGGCGCGTGAAGCGGGCGATTCTACTGCGATGGGGCGTGCGGGGCCGTCTGTTGCGGTTTTCTCTTCGCTGCGGTGCAAAAAAATTCCGTCTG
>DASRZN010000127.1:0-6572 GCA_035686325.1 Lysobacteraceae bacterium | reverse complement strand
GGCGGCTGACCCTGCACTACGCGCGCGAGGACGGCTGCGTGCGCCTGCAGGCGCGCGACGACGGCCACGGCGCGCAGGCGCCGGTCGCCGGCAACGGCCTGCGCGGCATGCGCGAGCGGCTGGCGGCCTACGGCGGCCGCGTCGACATCGACACCGGGCCGGGGCGCGGCTTCGCACTCGACATCCGCCTGCCGCTGGCCAAGGGCGTCGGCGCGGCGCCCGTCCTTCCCAACACCGAGACGCCCTCCGGAGAGGCCGCATGATCCGCATCTGCCTGGTCGACGACCAGACCCTGGTCCGCCAGGGCATCCGTTCCCTGCTCGCCCTCGCCGAGGGCATGGAAGTCGTCGCCGAGGCCGCCGACGGCCGCCAGGCGGTCGAATTGATCCCGCAGGTCAAGCCCGACGTGGTGCTGATGGACATGCGCATGCCGGCGATGTCCGGGCTGGAGGCGCTGCAGGCGCTGGCGCGGATCAACGCGTTGCCGCCGACCATCATCCTGACCACCTTCGACGACGACCAGCTGGTGCTGGCCGGGCTCAAGGCCGGCGCCAAGGGCTACCTGCTCAAGGACGTGTCGCTGGAGCAGCTGGTCGGCGCGATCCAGACGGTCGCCGCCGGCGGCTCGCTGGTGCAGCCGGCGGTGACCCAGCGCCTGCTGTCGGGCCTGGAGCACATGCGCAACGACTTCGTCAGCCTCGACCGCCCGGATCCGCTGACCGACCGCGAGACCGAGATCCTGCGGCTGATGGCCTCCGGCTTCTCCAACAAGGAGATCGCCAACTCGCTGGGCGTCGCCGAAGGCACCATCAAGAACCATGTATCCAACATCCTGAGCAAACTCGGCGTGCGCGACCGCACCCGGGCGGTGCTCAAGGCCTTCGAGCTGCAGCTGGTCTGAGGGCGGGGCGCCGCGCGCGGCTTCCGCGACGTCCTTCACGCAGGCGCGCGCCGGGTGGCGGATCCTGCGCGCCGGGTGCTGCCCGGACAGGGCCTTCTTGCTACGATGGGGGGTCTGCGTCGCGGCCCCGGCCGGGACGGGGCCCGCCCCCTGGAGATGCCTGATGACCCGTTTGCTCGAAATCCTGATTTCCCTGGCGATCGTGACCGTGCTGTTCCTGGTCGTCGGGCTGGTGCTCCCGTCCAGCCGCCACATCACGGAGACGGTCGAGACCAACCGCACGATGACGATCGTGTTCGACACCCTCAACAGCTTCCGCCGCTTCACCGACTGGAACCCGCTGGTGCTGCGCGATCCGCGCATGAAGGTCCAGCTGTCCGGTCCGGCCGAGGGGGTCGGCGCGACCCTGACCTACGACTCCGACAATCCGCGCCTGGGCCACGGCAGCTACGAGATCACCGAGTCCGTGCCGGGCCAGCGCATCACCTACGCCGTCGAGAACCCGCAGCGCGGCCACGACAAGCGCTTCGTGTTCACCTTCCGCAAGACCGGCCGCTCGCTGCGCAACATCGAGATCAGCCAGAACTACGACGTGACGTACGGCTGGGACCTGCTCGGCCGCTACGCCGGCCTGTACGTGAGCCGGCACGTGGGCGACGACATGAAGATGGGCCTGGAGCGCCTCGGCAACATGCTGGCCACGGTGCCCAATGCGGACTACCGCCGCCAGGGCGTGCGTCTGGTCGACCTGCGCGTCGTCGACGTGCCGGCGCAGGACCTGCTGGTGGTCACCGCCGGCTCGATCCCGCGCGACGAGGACAAGCTCAAGTCGGCGATGAAGGCCGACATGGAGTGGATCAAGCGCAGCATGGACGCCAATGGCTTGGTCGCCGCCGGTCCGATGCGCATCGTCACCAGCGAGTTCGGCCGCGAGAACTACGCCTTCGACGTCGCCGTGCCGGTGCGCCGCAAGGGCGAGGCCAAGGCCGACGAGGACGGCGCGAAGGCCGACGAGGCGACGACCGACGCGGACGCCGAAGGCGGGCAGCCCGCCGCCGAGGCCAAGCCGCAGGCCCTGGTCGCCGCCACCGGCGCGCAGCTGGACGGGCTGAAGCTGCTGGGTCCGGTCGAGTACGTGCGCACCGCGCCCGGCCGCGCCGTGACCGGCCACTACAACGGCTACATCTTCGAGCTGGAGAACGCGCACAACATGCTGCGCGCGTGGGCGCTGACCCAAGGCCACGAGGTCGTCGACCGCCCGTTCGACCTGTACCTGGAAGGCATCGATGCCGCGTTCACCGCCGAGGGCGAGTACCAGATCTACTGGGCGCTGAAGGACTGACGTCCGCAGCGCGGGATTCCACCCGACACGCCGCCTCGCGCGGCGTGTCGCGTTTCCGGGGGATGGCATGAACGCGATGGCATCGAGGACATCGGCGCCGCTGGCCGCGGCGGGCGCGCTGTGCGCGGCGACGGCGGTCGCGCTGGGCGCGTACGCCGCGCACGGCGGGCTCGGCGACGATCGCGCGCTGGTGCAGACCGCGGCGGCGGTCGCCTTCGGCCACGGGATCGCGCTGGCGGCGCTCGGGCGCGGGCCCGCAGGGCGGTTGCGCGCGCTGGCGCTGGCGGCGCTGCTGCTCGGCACCCTGCTGTTCGCCGGCAGCGTGGCCCTGCACGCGCTCGCCGGCCTGCCGGTGGCGGCGGCGCCGTTCGGCGGCGGGCTGCTGATCGTCGGCTGGCTGCTGCTGGCCGTCGACTTCGCGAGGCGCTGACGTGGCCCGCCACGCCCGGGGCTTCGACACCGACGCCGCGCGCGAGCACCTCGCGCGCAAGGACCGCAAGCTGGCGCGCTGGATGGACCGGCTCGGCCCCATCGCGCCCGACCCGCGCTGGCGCAAGCCGTTCGACCCGGTCGACGCGCTCGCCCGCGCGATCCTCTACCAGCAACTCAGCGGCAAGGCCGCGGCGACGATCGTCGGCCGGGTCGAGGCCGCGATCGGCAGCGACCGCTTCCACTGCGACACCCTGGCGCGGATCGACGACGCCGGCCTGCGCGCCTGCGGCGTGTCCGGCAACAAGACCCTGGCCCTGCGCGACCTCGCCGCGCGCGAGGCCCGCGGCGAGATCCCCACCCTGCGGCAGATGGCCACGCTCGACGACGACGCGATCATCGCCGCGCTGGTGCCGATCCGCGGCATCGGCCGCTGGACGGTGGAGATGATGCTGATGTTCCGCCTCGGCCGGCCGGACGTGCTGCCGGTGGACGACCTCGGCGTGCGCAAGGGCGCGCAGGCGGTCGACCGCGACGCGGAGATGCCGACGCCGAAGGCGCTGCTGGCGCGCGGCGAGCGCTGGGGCCCGTACCGCACCTACGCCAGCCTGTATCTGTGGCGGATCGCCGACCTGGCGAGCGCGCAGAAGACGCCGACCAAGCGCTCCCAGGACTGAACCGCGGCCGCCGCCGCCGTCGCCGCGCCCGCCGCGGCAAGGGCTAAACTGGCGGCATGAAGCTCTGGTCCCTGCTCGGCAATTCGCAGAAGCTGGACGGCGGCGCGATGTTCGGCAACGCGCCGCGCGCGCTGTGGGAGCGCTGGTCGCCGCCGGACGCGGAAAACCGGATCGCGCTGGCCTGCCGCGCGCTGCTGGCGAGCCCGCTGGCCGGCAGGACGGTGCTGTTCGAAACCGGCATCGGCGCGTTCTTCGAGCCGAAGCTGCGCGAGCGCTACGGCGTGGTCGAGGACCGCCACGTGCTGCTCGACGCGCTGGCGCAGGCCGGCTTCTCGCACGAGGACGTGGATGTCGTCGTGCTCTCGCACCTGCATTTCGACCACGCCGGCGGCCTGCTCGCGCCGTGGGCGGAAGGCGAACCGCCGCGGCTGCTGTTCCCCAACGCGACCTTCGTGGTCGGCCGCCGCCACTGGGAACGCGCGCAGGCGCCGCATCCGCGCGATCGCGCCAGCTTCATCCCGGAGTTGCCGGCGCTGCTGGAGCGGAGCGGCCGCCTGGAACTGGTCGACGGCGCGCATTCGCGCGTGCTGGGCGACAGCGTGCGCTTCCACTACAGCGACGGCCACACGCCGGGGCTGATGCTGTCGGAGATCGTCGGCCCGGACCGCGTCGACGGCGCGGCGCACGGGGGCGTGGTGTTCTGCGCCGACCTGATCCCCGGCCGGCCGTGGGTGCACGTGCCGATCACCATGGGCTACGACCGCAACGCCGAACTGCTGATCGACGAGAAGCGCGCCTTCCTCGAGGACAAGCTCGCCCGCAACGTCCATCTGTTCTTCACCCACGACCCGGGCTGCGCGCTCGCGCAGGTGACGCGCGACGACAAGGGCCGTTTCGGCACCGCGCACGAGGTCGCCGAGCTGCACGCGCGGGCGCTGGCCTGATGCGCCACGCGCTGCTGCTGGCCGCGGCCCTGCTGCCCGCCGGCACGCTGGGCGCGCAGGAGCCGCCGCCAGGCCCGCAACCGCGGGTGGAAGCGCCGGTGCGCGACCCGGACTTCCGGGTCGGCACCGACGCGTTCGGCCTGGAGCGCACGGTGGAGATGCTGCAGTGGCGGGCGACCGCGGCCGGCTACGAGCGGGCCTGGAGCCGAGTGCCGATCGATTCGCGCGGCTTCCCGCCCGACCGCCGCAACCCCGCCGACTGGCCGCTGCCGAACCGGCGCTGGCTGGCGCCGGCGACGCTGGAGGGGCGGCCGGTCGATCCGGCGGCGATCCTCGCGCTCGGCCAGTGGCGCCAGTTCCGGCCCGCCTTCAACCGCCTGCCGGCCAACCTCGCCGCGACCTTCCAACCGGAGGGCGATGGCCTGGGCAGCGCCGACGATCCGCTCGCGCCGCGGGTGGGCGACCTGCGCGTGCGCTGGCGCGAACTGGTGCTGCCGCCGCTGCGGGGCGAGCTGGAGTTGCGCGGCGGCATGTGGCGGCTGAAGGCGCAGGTGGCCGACCCGGCGCCGGTCGCCCCCGCGCCGGTCGCGGCCGACGCAGGTCGCGGGCGCGGCTGGCGGCCGTGGCTGCTGGGCGCGCTCGGCGGCGCGCTGCTGATCGGATGGGTGCTGCTGCGCCGCCGGCGCGGCCGCTGACGAAGAGGAACGACAGGCGATGCGGGATCGGACGGACGTGCTGGTGGTCGGCGCCGGGGTGGTCGGCCTGGCCTGTGCGCTGGCGCTGCGCGCCACCGGGCGCGAGGTGCGGGTGCTGGACGGCGGCGCGGTCGGGCAGGGCAGCTCGCACGGCAACTGCGGCACGCTCACGCCCAGCCACGCGCTGCCGCTGGCGGCGCCGGGCGCGGTACCGCGCGCGCTGCGCTGGATGCTGACGCCGGACGCGCCGCTGTACGTGCCGCCGCGGCCCGATCCGCTGCTGTGGCAGTGGCTGCTGCGCTTCGCCGGCAATTGCGGCGGCCCGGCCGCGCTGCGCGCCGGGCGCGCCCGCGCGGCGCTGCTGCTGGCATCGCGCGCGCAATTCCCCGCGCTGCTCGCGCGCCACGGCATCGAGTGCGAGTTCGAGCAGCTCGGCACCGACCACGTGTTCCGCGACCCGCGCGAACTCGACGCCTACGAGCGCGAGCGCGCCGCGCTGGCCCAGCTCGGCATCGCCAGCGAACGTATCGACGGGTCCGCCTACGCGCGCGAGGAGCCGGCGCTGCGCGAAGGCGTCGCCGGCGTGGTGCGCTTCCCCGGCGACGCCAGCCTGCGACCGGACCGCTACGTCGCCGGACTCGCGCGCGCCGTGCTGGCCGCAGGCGGCGAAGTCGTCGAGGCCTGCGCGGTGCACGGCGTGCACGAGGACGGCGACGGCCTGCAGGTGGCCACCGCGCTGGGCACCGTGCGCGCGCGCGACGTGCTGGTGGCGACCGGCGCCTGGTCGCCGCGGCTGTCGCTGGCGCCGGCGCTGGCGCCGCTGCGGCGGGTGATGCAGCCCGGCAAGGGTTATTCGATTACCTACGACCGGCCCGCGCTGGCGCCGCGCCGCCCGCTCACCCTGCACGAGCGCAGCGTGTGCGTGAGCGTGTGGGGCAGCGGCTACCGGCTCGGCAGCACGATGGAGTTCTCCGGTTTCGACACCAGCCTCAACCGCCGCCGCCTCGATGCACTCGAGCGCGCCGCGCGCGAGTACCTGCGCGACCCGGTCGGCCCGGTCAAGCGCGAGGAGTGGTACGGCTGGCGGCCGATGAGCAGCGACGACGTGCCGATCCTGGGCGCGGTGCCCGGCCACCGTCACCTCTGGATCGCGACCGGGCATGGCATGCTCGGGGTCAGCATGAGCCCCGCGACCGCGCAGCTGATGGCCGAGCTGATCACCGGGCGCCCGCCCTTCGTCGATCCGGCGCCCTACGCGCTGGCGCGCTTCGCGTGAGCGCGCGCGACTTCGACCTGGTCGTGGTCGGTGGCGGCTCGGGCGGCCTCGCCGGCGCCTTCCGCGCGGCGGCGCATGGCGCGCGCGTCGCCCTGCTGGAGCCGGGCGCGCTCGGCGGCACCTGCGTCAACGTCGGCTGCGTGCCGAAGAAGGCGATGTGGCTGGCGGCCGACCTGGCGCACAGGCTGGCGCTGGCGCGCGAGGTCGGCTTCGACCTGCCGCCCGCGCCCGCCCTCGACTGGACGGCTTTCATCGCCGGGCGCCAGCACTACATCGGGAACATCCACGCGAGCTACCGCAAGCGGCTG
>DASRZN010000126.1:0-3574 GCA_035686325.1 Lysobacteraceae bacterium | reverse complement strand
TCGGGTCGCCCTCGAAGGTGTCCACGCCGAGCGAAACCACCATGGCATCGGCGCGATAGTCGGCGATCGCCTGCAGCGCGGTGTCGAGCGCGGCGGCATAGCCGTTCCAGTCGGTGCCGCGCGGCAGCGGCAGGTTGAGGGTGAAGCCCTCGCCCGCATCGGCGCCGCGCTCGTCGGCATAGCCGAGGAACCAGGGGTATTCCGTCTCCGGCGTACCGTGGATGGAGACGAACAGCACGTCGTCGCGGGCCCAGAAGATGTCCTGGGTGCCGTTGCCGTGGTGGTAGTCCACGTCCAGCAGCGCGACCCTGCGCAGGCCGCGCTCGCGCAGCAACTGCGCGGCGAGCGCGGCATTGTTGAGGAAGCAGTAGCCGCCGTAGGTGCCGCGCCCGGCGTGGTGGCCAGGCGGGCGGCACAGGGCATAGGCGGCCGGCTCGCCCTCGGCCACCAGCGCGGCGGCCGTCATCGCGCATTGCGCGGCGGCGAAGGCGGCGTCCCAGGTGCCGGCGACGATCGGCGTGCCCGCGTCGAAGGCGTAGTGGCCCATCGCCCCGTGGATGCCGGTCGGCACGCGGTCGCGGCGCAGGCCGCGGGCGGGGAAGCCGCTCGGCAGCATGAAGCCGTTCCGGCCTTCTTCCCGCCACCGCGTCCAGGCGGTGCGGAGGAAGGCGACGAAGTCCGCGTCGTGCACGCCCAGCAGGCTGTCCGTGCCGAACGCGCGCGGTGCGACCAGCGTGTGGCCCGCTTCGACCAGTGCCTCGCGGATGTAGTCCGCGCGCGCCGGCGATTCGAAGCACGGCACAAGCTCGCCGCGGTGCAGTTCCATGCCGCCGTCGTGGCGCAGGTGCAGGGGCGAGTGGACAATCTTCATGCGCGCGTCCCGGTCAATGCGCCTGCGCCGCCAGCGTCCTGCGGAAGAACGCCAGCGCATCGGCGTCGACCCGCGCATGCACGTCGGCGCGGTCCACACCGGCCGGATCCTTGCACAGGTCGGGAATTTCCTTCGTCAGCTCCTCCGAGCACGGGCTCAGGAACACGTAGTGCCCGGCCTTCGGGATCGTGCGCACGCCAGCCAGCGTCTTCATCAGCGGGATGATGTGCCGGAAGTTGTAGTCGGGCCGCAGCACCTCGTCCTGCTCGCCGTAGTACAGGAAGACCGGGCGGTCGATCGAGGCGAGCCCGGTCTCGTCGAACACCAGGCTGAGCGGCGCCATCGCGAAGGCGGCCCTGACCCGGGTGTCGTGCGGGTCGCCCCAGCGCTGGAACTGGGCCTGCATCGACTCGAGCATCTGCGTCGGCGTCTGGCCCTGCCGCGCCAGCGTCGCGACGATCTGCTTGTAATTGCCGCAGATGCCGGGGTCGTCGGGATGCGCCTCGCAATGGGCCGCGAAGCGGGTGAAGCGCGGCACCGCGCCGACCACGAGCAGGCTGGTGTAGCCGCCGTTGGAGAACCCGGCGACGCCGATCCGCGCCGGATCGACCAGCGTTTTCCATTGCGGATCCGCGAGCAGCATGTCGATCGTGGCCCGCACCTGCACCGCGCGACCGATCATCACCGCGGGATGGCCGTCGCCGCTGGCGTCGGCGGAGTTGTCGCGCGGATGCTGCAGGGTGGCGACGACGAAGCCGTGGCGGGCGAGGTATTCGGCAAGGTCGTGGTGGCCGAGGGCCGAGCCGGCGTGGCCATGCGAGATCACCACCAGCGGCTTGGCGCCGGGAAGCGGCGACGCATCCGCCGCCGCCTCCAGCCGGTAGGGACCGCGCCAGGTGACCGTGCCCTTTTCCGCGGCGGGATAGAAAACGTAGCCCGGCATGTCGCCGCCGCCGACCGGGTCGTGGATGGTGATCGGCTCGAAGCCGACGCCGGTGGTGTCCTGGGCGCCGGCAACGGCGGGCAGCGTCACGAGCAGGGCGAGCGCTGCGCCCCGCCAGGCGCGGAAGCAGCGGGAAAGGAAGGTCGTCATGTCGGGCATTCTCGGGTGCGGGGCTAGTCTACGACGGCGCCAGCGCCCGCTTCGGCGTGCAGCCATTGGCAGAACGCCTCGATGGCGGGCGTGCGATGGTCGATGCCGTCGCGTCGGACGATCCAGAAGGCGTACGCGTTGGGCAGCGCCTGCGCGAACGGCCGGACGAGGCGTCCACGCTGCAGGTCGTCCTGCACCAGCGGCGCGACGCCGAGGGCCACACCGTGCCCCGCCACGGCGGCCTCCTGCGCCAGATAGATGCTGGAGAACACGGGTCCACGCGTGGCATCGGCGTGCGTTTCCCCTGCCGCCGCCAGCCACGCGGCCCAGTCCGGCACGCCCGGCCGCGCCCGCGCGCTTTCGTCATGGAGCAATGTTGCGTGACGAAGGTCGCGCGGTTGTCGCAGCGGGGATTCGCCGCCTTGCAACCGGGGCGAGCAGACCGGGAAGACCGTGGCTTCCATCAGCCATTCGGCATGCACGCCGGCGTAGCCGCCCGGGCCGTACCGGATGGCGACGTCGACGCCACCGCGCGCGAAATCGGCGAACCCGTTGCCGGTGTCGACGTGTAGCCGGATGTCCGGGAATTCACGATGGAAACGGTGCAGCCGGGGCGCGAGCCATTTCGCGGCGAAGGACTCCATCGTGCTGACGCGCAGCGTCGCCGCCTGCGGCGCCGTGGCGCGATCGAGCGCCAGATGGAGCAGGGCGAAGACCTCGCCGAGCGAGGCGGCGAGGGCCGCCCCCTCGGTCGACAGTGCGACCGCACGATGCCCGCGATGGAACAGTTCGACGCCCAGGTGCTCCTCCAGCCGCTTCACCTGGTGGCTCACCGCCGCCGGCGTCACGAACAGTTCCGCCGCGGCTGCCTGGAAGCTCAGGGAGCGGGCGGCGGCCTCGAAGGCGCGTAGCGCATTGAGGGGAGCGGGGTGGCGGGCCTTCACGAGCGGCTCTGGCGGCTAGGGCCGGCATCCTATCAAGTTAGTTCCGCTAACGCGGACGCGCAGAACAATTCGTTTGTCGCGCCGGAGCGGCCGGACAACCATGCTGCCTCCCCCTCGGCACTGGTGGCCCAATGCGCTTCGAAGAAGTCACACCCGATGTCCTGATGTTCGTCGGCGACGACCATGAATCGGTCGCGACCGCCTTCCTGGATGGCGGCGACGCGCTGCTGGTCGATTCACTGGGCAGTGTGGAGGACGCGGCCTGGATGCGGCGCGTGCTGCGCGAGCAACGGAATGCGACGGTGCGCGTCATCGCCTGCACGCATTTCATGAGCGACCACATGGCTGGCCTGGCGCAGTTCGAAGATGCGAAGGTCTTCGCGCACCGGCATCACCGGCACGCGTTCCTCTCCCAGAACCGACGGGTGGATGCGTTCTGGCGCGACCCCGAGGTGGTCTACGACAACATGGCGATCCGCTGGGGCCGGCACGAACTGCGCCTCTTGCACAACCCCGGGAAGACCATGGACCACGTCAGCGTGGACGTGCCGACGGCCGACCTGGCCTGCGCCGGCGACAACATCGTCGGCAACATCGTGTATCTGTCGAGGGCCGACCCCATGCAGATGCGGGCCGCGATCGGGCGGCTGCGCGAGTTGGGCCGCG
>DASRZN010000125.1:0-2036 GCA_035686325.1 Lysobacteraceae bacterium | reverse complement strand
GGGCCCCGGGATGTATTCCATCAGGCCGTCGATGTCGATCGCGGGATCGTCGATCAGGGCGATGGTGGCGTCGACGACCTCGCGCAGGTTGTGCGGCGGAATGTTGGTCGCCATGCCGACCGCGATGCCGGCGGCGCCGTTGACCAGCAGGTTGGGCACCCGGGTCGGCATGACCGTGGGCTCGAGTTCCTTCTCGTCGTAGTTCGGCTGGAAGTCGACGGTGTCCTTGTCGATGTCCGCCATCAGCTCGTGCGCCAGGCGCGACATGCGCGCCTCGGTGTAGCGCATCGCCGCCGGCGCGTCGCCGTCGATCGAGCCGAAGTTGCCCTGCCCGTCCACCAGCAGGTAGCGCAGCGAGAACGGCTGCGCCATGCGCACCAGGGTGTCGTACACCGCGGTGTCGCCGTGCGGGTGGTACTTGCCGATGACGTCGCCGACGATGCGGGCGGACTTGTAGTACGGCTTGTTGGCGTGCGCGCCGAGTTCGTTCATCGCGAACAGGACGCGTCGGTGCACCGGCTTGAGGCCGTCGCGCACGTCCGGGAGCGCACGCCCCACGATCACGCTCATGGCGTAATCGAGGTAGCTGCGGCGCATCTCGTCCTCGAGGTTGACCGGGATGATTTCCTTGGCGAGTTCGGCCATCGGTGTTCCGTCGTTGCAGTGGGTCGCGCACACCAGCACGCGGTCCGGAAACGAGGCCTGGCGTGCCTGCTCCGGAGGCGTTTTCGGGGCGGTTCTAGAAGACGTGAAATTGTATCACGCGAGGCGCTTTTTCGCAGGTTTTTTTGCCTGCGCGATCAATGGTTTACGAGGCGGGAAGCCGGGCGGAACGGGATTGCGGAACGCGCGGCCATGGCAGGCGCGCGCGTGGGGCGGGATAGGTGGGCAGGACACGCCGTGAATCCGTCCATGGAGGCTCGGACGCGATCGAGGCGCAATGCGGCTGCGGCGCCGGCGCGCCGGGCGGGAGAGGCAGTCAGGACACGCCGTGAATCCGTCCATGGAGGCTCGGATGCGCCATCCATGGCGCATACGGTCCTGCCCACCTCTCCCACCCGACGCGCCCCCACCTATCTCGCGATCTCGCTGTAGAGCGGAGCTCGCTCCGCTGCTCCGTTGCGGGAAAAGCAGCGGAGCAAGCTCCGCTCTACGGCAAGCAGCGATGGCCTGTCCGAGCGACCGGGAGGGCGGGGGTGTTGCGTCAAGCCGGCCATGGATGGCCGGCGCCCGCATAAGGGCAGGACTGCCCTTCTAAGGGAAAAGCAATACCCCCGGCCTCCCGGGCGCGGGAGCCCGGAATAACCTGGCGCGAGAGTTGGGATTGGCTAGCGGCGCCCGAACGCGGCCCGCATGCGCTCCGCGTCCGGCTGCTCGATCACGCCCTGCTCGGTCACGATCGCGTCGATCAGGTCGTGCGGCGTCACGTCGAATACCGGGTTCCAGGCCGCGATGCCTTCGGCCACGGTGCGGCTGCCGCCGACCGCGTGCAGCTCGCCGGGATCGCGCTCCTCGATGTGGATCGCATCGCCGGAGGGCGTGTCCATGTCGACCGTCGACGACGGCGCGACGACCATGAACTTCACCCCGTGGTGGCGCGCCGCGATCGCCAGCTGGTAGGTGCCGATCTTGTTGGCGGTGTCGCCGTTGGCGCAGATGCGGTCGGCGCCGACCACCACCCACTGCACCTTGCCGGTCTTCATCAGGTGCGACGCGGCGGCGTCGGCGATCAGCGTCGCCGGGATGCCGTCCTGCTGCAGCTCCCACACGGTCAGGCGCGCGCCCTGCAGCCATGGCCGGGTCTCGCCCGCGAACACGTCGCCGATGCGCCCCTGCGCGACGCCCGCGCGGATCACGCCGAGCGCGGTGCCGAAGCCCGCCGTCGCCAGCGAGCCGGTGTTGCAGTGGGTGAGCACGCCGCTGCCGACCGGGATCAGCGAGGCCCCGAGCACACCCATGCGCCGGTTCGCGGCGAGGTCCTCGCTGTCGATCGCGGCGGCTTCGCGCTCCAGCGCCGCGCGCCAGTCCCCGCCGGC
>DASRZN010000124.1:0-3865 GCA_035686325.1 Lysobacteraceae bacterium | reverse complement strand
GCCGGGCGAGGGCGCTTTCTACGGGCCCAAGATCGAATACCACCTGCGCGACGCGATCGGCCGCACCTGGCAGCTCGGCACCATGCAGGTCGACTTCATGATGCCCGGCCGCCTCGGTGCCGAGTACGTGGACGAGAAGAGCCAGCGCCGGCAGCCGGTCATGCTGCACCGCGCCATCGTGGGCTCGATGGAGCGTTTCATCGGCATCCTGATCGAGCACCACGCCGGTGCCCTGCCGGCCTGGCTGGCGCCGGTCCAGGCGGTGGTCATGAACATCACCGACGCCCAGGGCGACTGGGCCGCCGAGGTCCGGAAAACCCTTAGGAATCAAGGGGTCCGGGCCGAGGCCGATTTGCGCAACGAGAAAATCGGCTTTAAGATCCGCGAGCACACGCTGCAACGCGTGCCGTACCTGCTGGTGGTCGGGGACCGCGAGAAGGACAATGGCGCGGTGGCGGTGCGCACGCGCACGGGGGAGGACCTGGGGACCATGTCCGTCGCCGATTTCGCCGCGCGTTTACGTCAGGAACATGCTTAATTACCAGCCGCAGCCGTGACCCGGCCCGGCCACGGGATGGCGGATCCCTGCGGGTCGTTCGCGACCCCGCCCGCCTGCCCCCGGCCGGACTTTTCCATGCAACGGAGATCGCAACATCAGCGCCCCCGACAATAAGCAGAACCGAAGGAACAACGAGATCCGCGTGCCGCGCGTGCGCGTGATCGGCAGCGACGGCGAAATGGTCGGCGTGCTGTCGCGCGACGACGCGCTGCGCATGGCCGAGGAAGAGGGCCTCGACCTCGTCGAGATCCAGCCCAACGCGGATCCGCCGGTCTGCAAGATCATGGACTTCGGCAAGTTCAAGTTCGAGGCCCAGAAGAAGGCCAACGAGGCCAAGAAGAAGTCCAAGCAGGTCGAGATCAAGGAAATGAAGTTCCGCCCGGTCACCGACGAGGGCGACTACCAGATCAAGCTGCGCAACATGCGCCGCTTCCTGGAAGAGGGCGACAAGATCAAGGTCAACATCCGCTTCCGTGGCCGCGAGATGAGCCACCAGGAGCTGGGCCGGGCGATGGCCAGCCGGATCGAGGCCGACCTGGGCGAGGACATCGTGATCGAGTCGCGGCCGCGCCTGGAGGGCCGGCAGATGGTGATGATGATCGCGCCCAAGAAGAAGACCTGATCGCGCAGCGCGGTCGCCACCCGTTCCCTCTCCCGCGCGCGGAAGAGAGTTCAGGGTGAGGGGAGGAGGGCGCCGTCGGGCGCCCTTCGTTTTTTCCAGGAGGCTGGCGCGGGGCAGGGCTCCGGCAGAACCCGCTGATTTCCAAGGGAAAGATTTGCGCGCAGGCGCTGCGCCCGGCATAATGCACGGCTCCCCGGGCGACTCCGGGGCGCGTTGTACCCAGGACCCGTCGACGATCCCTTGCGGATCAGCGACTTACGACCGGCAGGGGCAGGATGGAAAGCGTGGCGTCGTCAGCAGCCACCGCCCGGGCCAGTGACTGATTTCGCAAGGACATCCCAATGCCCAAGATCAAGACCAATCGGGCGGCGGCCAAGCGCTTCCGGAAGACCGCTTCCGGCAAGTACAAGTGCGGCCACGCCAACAAGAGCCACATCCTCACCAAGAAGGCGACCAAGCGGAAGCGCAACCTGCGGCAGACGAACCATGTTCGTGCCGAGGACGCGGGCCGTCTGGACCGCATGCTTCCGTATCTCTGAGGAGGGCTAGACCATGGCACGAGTCAAGCGTGGCGTGCAGGCGCGCCGCCGTCACAAGAAGATCCTCAAGCAGGCCAAGGGCTACTACAACGCCCGCCGCAAGGTCTTCCGCGTCGCCAAGCAGGCGGTCACCAAGGCGCTGCAGTACGCCTACATCGGCCGCAAGCAGAAGAAGCGCCAGTTCCGTACCCTGTGGATCGCGCGAATCAACGCCGCGGCCCGCATCAACGGCATGAGCTACAGCCGCTTCATGAACGGCCTGATGAAGGCCGGCATCACCCTCGACCGCAAGGTGCTGGCGGACATCGCCGTGCACGACGCGGCGGGTTTTGCCGCGCTGGCCGAGAAGGCGAAGGGCGCGCTCGCGGCGTAATGCACACAATGACGGCCGCGCCCCACGCGCGGCCTTCATCGAAGGCAACGCATGGGGAAGGGCGCAAGTCCTTCCCCATGTTCGTTTTGGTCAGCCCGTTTTTTGCTCGTCATGCCCGCGAATGCGGAGTCCAGCGCCTTGCGGGGTCGCGAAGGCCGCTGGATCCCGGCCTGCGCGGGATGACGGATGGAAGGAGTGAGCGCCCGTCATGAGCGACATCGAATCCCTGGCCCGGCAGGCCCTCGCCGACATCGCGGCGGCGGGCACGCCCGACGCGCTCGAGGCGCTGCGCGTCGCCCTGCTCGGCAAGCAGGGCAGCGTCACCGCCCAGCTGAAGGCGCTCGGCGCGCTGCCGGCCAGCGAGCGCAAGGCCGCCGGCGAGGCGATCAACCGCGCGCGCGATGCCGTGGGCGCCGCGCTGGCCGCGCGCAAGGCCGTGCTCGACGAGGCCGCGCTGGACGCGCGCCTGGCCACGGAGACGATCGACGTCACCCTGCCGGGCCGCGACGCCACGCGCGGCGGCCTGCATCCGGTCAGCCGCACGATGGAGCGGATCGCGGAGATCTTCGGCCGGCTCGGTTACGTGCGCGCCGACGGCCCGGAGATCGAGGACGACTGGCACAACTTCGAGGCGCTGAACTTCCCGCCGCACCATCCGGCGCGGGCGATGCACGACACCTTCTACTTCCCGCCGGACAGCCGCGGGGCCGCCCGCCTGCTGCGCACCCACACCTCGGGGGTGCAGGTGCGCTACATGCTGGGCAACAAGCCACCGCTGCGGATGATCGCCCTCGGCAAGGTCTACCGCAGCGACTCCGACCAGACCCACACGCCGATGTTCCACCAGTGCGAGGGACTGCTGGTCGACGAGCACGCCAGCTTCGCCGACCTCAAGGGCACGCTGGCCGAGTTCGTGCGCGCGTTCTTCGAGCGCGACTTCGAAATGCGCTTCCGCCCGAGCTACTTCCCCTTCACCGAGCCCTCGGCCGAGGTCGACATCGCCTGGCAGCAGCCCGACGGCAGCACCCGCTGGCTGGAAGTGCTGGGCTGCGGCATGGTCCATCCGAACGTGCTGCGCAACGTCGGCATCGATCCGGAGCGCTACACCGGCTTCGCGTTCGGCCTCGGCGTCGAGCGCTTCGCGATGCTGCGCTACGGCGTCGACGACCTGCGCAGCTTCTTCGACAACGACGTGCGCTTCCTGCGCCAGTTCGCCTGAGGGTCGCGGCATGAAATTCAGCGAGAACTGGCTGCGCCAGCACGTGTCCACCGACGCCTCGCGCGAGGAACTGGTCGCGACGCTGACCGCGATCGGCCTCGAGGTCGAGGAGGTCACGCCGCTTCCCGCGCCGGACGGCGTCGTGGTCGCGCGCATCCTCGATTGCGCCAGGCATCCCGAGGCCGATCGCCTGCAGGTCTGCCAGGTCGACGCCGGCACCGGCGCCCCGCTGCAGATCGTCTGCGGCGCGCCGAACGCGCGGCCGGGCCTGGTCGCGCCGCTGGCGATGGTCGGCGCGACGCTGCCCGGCGGCATCGCGATCAAGGCGGCGAAGCTGCGCGGGGTGGAGTCCGCCGGCATGTTGTGCTCGGCCAAGGAGCTCGGGCTCGACAGCGACGCGTCGGGCCTGCTCGAACTGCCGGACGACGCGCCGGTCGGCGCGCCGCTGGCCGACTACCTCGGCCTGCCGGACGCCGCGATCGAGCTCAAGCTCACCCCCAACCGCGCCGACTGCTTCGGCGTGCGCGGCATCGCCTACGACGTCGCCGCCGCC
>DASRZN010000123.1:0-3005 GCA_035686325.1 Lysobacteraceae bacterium | reverse complement strand
ATCGCCGGCATCGCGTTCAAGTTCGGCGCGGCGCCGTTCCACATGTGGGTGCCCGACACCTACCACGGCGCGCCGACCCCGATCACCCTGTTCATCGGCTCGGCGCCGGAGCTGGCGTCCTTCGCGCTCGCCTTCCGGCTGCTGGAGGCCGGCGTCGGCCCGCTCGACGACCAGTGGCGGCTGCTGATCGCCGGGCTCGCCGCGGCCTCGCTGGTGGTCGGCAACCTGATCGCGATCGCCCAGACCAACCTCAAGCGCATGCTCGCCTACTCGGCGGTCTCGCACATCGGCTTCGTCTTCCTCGGTCTCGCCGGCGGCGGCGCGGAGGGGTATGCGGCCGCGATGTTCTACGTGATCACCTACGCGATCATGTCGGCGGCCGCGTTCGGCGCGATCATTGTGTTGTCCGACCACGGCTTCGAGGCCGACCGCATCGACGACTTCAAGGGCCTCAACCAGCGCAGCCCCTGGCTGGCCGGCCTGGTGCTCGTGGTGATGTTCTCGCTGGCCGGCATCCCGCCGTTCCTCGGCTTCTGGGCCAAGCTGGCGGTGCTGCGCGCGACCATCCAGGGCGACCTGATGTGGCTGGCGATCGTCGGCATCGTGTTCGCGGTGATCGGCTGCTTCTACTACCTGCGCGTGGTCAAGGTGATGTATTTCGACCCGCCGGCCGAAGGCGTGCCCGCGCCGCGCAACGACCGCCCGCTGCGGATCGCGCTCTCGGTCAATGCGCTGGCACTGGTGGTGCTGGGCATCTTCTGGAATCCGCTGATGGCCTGGTGCCAGCAGGCTTTCGCCGGCTGACCGCCAGCCATCGGCCGGTCGCGCGGGCTTGCAATGACGCGACCGCATCGGCATAATTCCGCGTCTGCTGCGGGGTGGAGCAGTCTGGCAGCTCGTCGGGCTCATAACCCGAAGGTCGCAGGTTCAAATCCTGCCCCCGCTACCAGCTTCGTGCTGGCGAAAAAGGCTCTTCGGGGCCTTTTTCTCTTTCAGCAGGAGTGATGACACCGGCGCGGTACGGCCGGCGGGCTCGACGGCGCGTTCCGGCGCGTCGTCACCGACATCCAGCGGTATCGGACAAGGGGCCCACCGGGCCCCTTTGTCTTTTCGGAATTTGTGTTTCGGAAAACGTCTTTCGAATAGTGGGCGTTTACCCAGGGATCACGGCATGAGCGCGAAAGCCAACGACATCGCCGCACTGCTCGCTCCGACGGTCGCGTCGCTGGGCGTGGAGCTGCTCGGCGTCGAGTACCTGCCTGCCCCCGGCGGCGCGCTGCTCCGGCTCTACATCGACGTGCCGGAAGGCGCGGCGGATGCTGACGGGCAGCCGCGCAACGTCGGCATCGAGGACTGCGAGGCGGTCAGCCGCGAGGTCTCGGCCCAGCTCGACGTGGCCGACCCGATCAGCGGGCACTACACGCTGGAAGTGTCCTCGCCGGGACTGGAGCGGCCGCTGTTCACCGCGCCGCAGTTCGCGCGCTTCGCGGGCGAACAGGCCAAGGTCTGGCTGAAGCTGCCTCAGGACGGCCGCCGCCGGCTGCAGGGCGCGATCCTGCGCGCCGAAGGCGACGGCGTGGTGTTCGAGGTGGACGGCAGCGAACTCGCCGTGGCGATCGAGAACATCGAGAAGGCGCGCCTGGTCCCGGACTGGGTCGCGCTGGGGCTGGCGCCGGCCAGGGACAAGTCGGGCCGCGACGCGCGCCCCGGCAAGCAGAAGGCGCAGAAGACGAAATAGGCCGGCCGGGTCCACGGGACCTGCCGGGATGGATGAACGGGCTTCGGTCTTTCGAAGCAGAACACAGGTTTTGCCAGAGGCGTAACGGAATGAGCAAGGAACTGTTGCTGGTGGTGGATGCGGTCGCCAACGAGAAGGGCGTGCCGGAATCCGTGATCCTGGAGGCGCTCGAGGCCGCGCTGGCGTCGGCGGCGAAGAAGCGCTACCCGGAGCAGGACGTGCTGGTGCGCGTGCAGATCGACCCGAAGGACGGCGCCTACGAGACCTTCCGTCGCTGGGAGGTGGTCGCCGACGACGTGGTGATGGAGTCGCCCGACCGGCAGATCCGCCTCATGGACGCGCTCGACGAGAGCGGCGACGTCGAGGTCGGCGACTACATCGAGGAGCAGATCGACAACCCCGAGTTCGGGCGCATCGCCGCGCAGGCCGCCAAGCAGGTGATCGTGCAGCGCGTGCGCGAGGCCGAGCGCCAGCAGGTCGTGGACGCCTGGAAGGACCGCGTGGGCGAGCTGGTCACCGGCGTGGTCAAGCGCGTGGAGCGCGGCAACATCTACGTCGACCTCGGCGGGAATGCCGAAGCCTTCATCCCGAAGGACAAGGGCATCCCGCGCGACGTACTGCGCGCCGGCGACCGCGTGCGCGGCTACCTGTTCGACGTGCGCAGCGAGCCGCGCGGCCCGCAGCTGTTCATCAGCCGCGCCGCGCCCGAGTTCATGATCGAGCTGTTCAAGCTCGAGGTGCCGGAAGTCGGCCAGGGCCTGGTCGAAATCAAGGCCTGCGCCCGCGACCCGGGCGACCGCGCCAAGATCGCGGTGGTGGCCTACGACAACCGCACGGACCCGATCGGCGCCTGCATCGGCATGCGCGGCTCGCGCGTGCAGGCGGTATCGAACGAGCTCAACGGCGAGCGCGTGGACATCGTGCTGTGGTCCGACAACCCGGCCCAGTTCGTGATCAATGCGATGGCGCCGGCCGAGGTGCAGTCGATCATCGTCGACGAGGAAAAGCACTCGATGGACCTCGCCGTCGCCGAGGACAAGCTGGCGCAGGCGATCGGCCGCGGCGGCCAGAACGTGCGCCTGGCCAGCCGCATGACCGGCTGGCAACTCAACGTCATGACCCAGGACCAGGTCGCCGCGAAGTCGGAGGCCGAGCAGGCCGCCGCGCGCGCGCTGTTCCAGGAGAAGCTGGAGGTCGACGAGGAGATCGCCGGCATCCTGGTCGCGGAAGGCTTCAGCACCGTCGAGGAAATCGCCTACGTGCCGGT
>DASRZN010000122.1:0-4400 GCA_035686325.1 Lysobacteraceae bacterium | reverse complement strand
CGCGTCGGCGAGGTTGATCGCGACGCGCTCCAGCGACAGCTGCGCGCGCCCGCCGGCCTGGCCCACGCACAGCACCAGCGCCGGCGCGGTCTCGCGCAGCGCGCGGCGCAGCGCCTTCAGCGACGCGCCGAATTCAACCGGCAGCAACCGCGCGGCCACGCGATGGCCGCCCATGCGCGCGCCGTCGAGTCGGGCGACCGCCTCCCAGCTCGGATTCGACGCTTCCCCGCCGAACGGCGCGAAACCGGTCAGCAGGATCGTTGGAGCATGCTTGCGCGCGGTGGCCATGCCGGGATTCTAGGGCGACGGCGCGCGAGCCGGTGCTATCTTCCGCGCATGCCCGACGCCACCCCGATCCGCTTCAAGGCCCGGCTGCTGCGGCCGGCGACCCCGAGGAACGCGCCGTGGCGCTTCCTGCTGCTGCCGCCCGCGGCGAGCGCGAAGCTGCCCTCGCGCGGCATGGTCAGCATCGAAGGCACGCTGGACGGGCAACCGTTCAAGGCGACGCTGGAGCCGGATGGCCAAGGCAGCCACTGGCTGAAGGTGCCGCGCGCGCTGCGCGAGGCGGCGGCCGTGGATGCTGGCGACGACGTCGCGCTGACGATCGCGCCGGCCGCGAAGGAACCGGAACCGCGGGTGCCGGCCGACCTGCGCCAGGCGCTGGCGGCCGCGCCCGAGGCGCAGGCGCAATGGAAGACCCTCACCCCGGCCGCGCGCCGCGACTTCATCCAGTGGCTGGCCACCGCGAAGCAGGCCGAGACCCGCGCCCGCCGCATCCGCAACGCCTGCGACATGCTCGCCGCCGGCAAGCGCCGGATCTGCTGCTTCGACCGCTCCGGCATCTACGGCAAGAACATGTGCGCGCCGGAAGCCGCGCCCGCCTAGCGGAACACCAGCAGGTACATCAGCAGCAGGTTCACCGCCATCAGCGGCAGCGCGGTCGCCACCTGCGCGCGGATCACGCCGTTGGGATCGTCCAGTTCCAGCAGCGCGGCGGGCACCTGGTTGAAGTTCGCCGCCATCGGCGTGAGCAGGGTGCCGCAGTAGCCAGTGAGCATGCCGAGCGCGCCGAGCACGGCGGGATCGGCGCCGTGGCGCTGGATCAGCAGCGGCAGGCCGATGCCGGCGGTCAGCACCGGGAACGCGGCGAACGCGTTGCCCATGATCACCGTGAACAGCACCATCCCCAGCCCGTAGGCGAGCACGCAGGCGATCCGGCTGTCGGTCGGGATCACCGCCGACACCAGCGCCGCGACCGCCTCGCCGACGCCGCTGGCGGCGAACACGCCGCCCAGCGTCGCCAGCACCAGCGGCAGCAACGCGGCCCAGCCCATGGTGTCGAGCAGGCGACGGCCTTCCGCCGGCGCCGCCAGCGGAGGCGCGCGGGTCACCCACAATGCGGCGAGCGCGGCGACCACGCTGGCCAGCGCGAGGCCGATCAGGGTCGCGCTGCCTTCGCCCAGCAGCGGATGGCCGGCGATCGAAATCTTCGGGCCGAGGAAGGCGACCAGCACGGTCAGCAGCGGGATCAGCAGCGCCGGACCGAACAGCCGGTGGCCGAGCCGTTGCGCCGAAGCGAGGCGAGCCTGCGCAGGCGCTTCCGCCACCGGCGCGCGGCGCATGCCCAACGCCAGCAGCGCGAGCGCGATGACGCCGGCGCCGGCGAGCTGCGCCGGCAGCGGGTTGCCGGCCTCGCGCGCGGCCAGCACGTGGTCGCCGCCGGCGAACAGCAGCGCCAGCACGCACCAGAACCCGGCCTGTGCCCAGCGCCGCTCGCGCAGGTTGCGCCAGCCGGCGTACAGCAGGAAGGCGGCGAGCAGCCAGTAGAACCAGCCGATGTCGATCATGGCGCCGGCCCGTCCTCCGCGGCGGCGGCGTCCGCCGACCGCGCGCGCAGCAGGCTGCGCTGGAACAGCGCGATCCGGATCGCGTGGATGACGAAGGCCGCGACCGCCGTCGGCAGCGCCCACAGCGCGATGTGCAGCGGCTCCAGCACGATCCCGTTCTGCGCGTAGAAGCCCTGGATCAGCAGTACCGCGCCGATCGCGACGAACACGTCCTCGCCGAAGAACAGGCCGACGTTGTCGGTCGCGGCGTCCAGCGCGTACAGGCGCTGGCGGGTGGCGTGGTCGATCGGGCCGACGGTCTTCTCGGCGGCGGCGTCGCTCATCGGCGCCAGCAGCGGGCGCACCGTCTGCGGATGGCCGGCGACGTTGGTCAGGCCCATCATGCTCAGGAGCTGGCGCAGGCCGAGGTAGCCGGTGAGCAGGCGCGCGAGGGTCATGCCGCGCAGGCGCAGGATCCAGGCGTGCACGTGCTCGCGCAGGCCCGCGCGCTCGAGCAGGCCGATCGCCGGCAGGGTCAGCACGTACAGCAGCAGCGCGCGGTTGGAGACGAAGCTGTCGCCGAGCAGGGCGAGCAGTTCGCCCGGCGCCTTGCCGGCCAGCAGGCCGCTGACGAGGCCGGCGGCGACCACCACCGCGACCGGGTTGTAACGGCGCACGAATCCGACGATGACGACGGCGATGCCGAGCAGCGGCCAAAAGTTCATGCGCTTCCGCCCGGCCGCCGGATGCGGACGCCTTCGGCTTCGAGCGCCTCGCGCAGCGCACGAGCGAAGGCGGGCGCGTCGGGGCGGTCCCCGTGCAGGCACAGGGTGTCGGCGCGCAGCGGGACGTGGCTGCCGTCGCGGGCGACCACCAGGCCCTCGCGCAGCAGCATGCGCACCTGCGCCAGCGACGCGTCGAGGTCGGCGATCACCGCGCCCGGGGTGCCGCGCGGCGCGAGCCGGCCGTCGCCGTCGTAGGCGCGTTCGGCGAACACCTCGTGGGCCACCGCGAGGCCGGCGGCGGTGCCCGCCTCGGTCAGGCGCGAATCGGCGAGGCCGTACAGCACCAGCGCCGGATCCAGCGCGTGCACCGCCTGCGCGATCGCTTCGGCGACGACGGGATCGCGCGCGGCGAGGTTGTACAGGGCGCCGTGCGGCTTGACGTGGCGCAGCCGCGCGCCGAGCCGCGCGCATACCTCGGCCAACGCTTCGACCTGGCGCCGCAGCGACTCTGCGATCGCTTCCGGCGGCAGGTCAAGTTCGCGGCGACCGAAATGCTCGCGATCCTCGAACGACGGATGCGCGCCGATCGCCACGCCGTGCGCCAGGCACAGCGCGGCGGTCTCGCGCATCGTCGCCGCGTCGCCCGCGTGCGCGCCGCAGGCGATGCTGGCCGAACTGACCAGCGGCACGATCGCCGCGTCGTTGCCGCAGCCTTCGCCCAGGTCGCAGTTGAAGTCGAGCGTGGGCAAGCGTCAGTGCGCCGTCGCGCCGGCCGCCGTCCACAGCTTCGCCTCCGGCGCGCCGCCAAGCATCTGCGCGCGCACCAGCGGGATCGGCGGGCCGCCGTAGGACAGGAACGTGTCGTGGAACCGCTTCCACGCCTGGCGCCCACCCTTGTCGCGGGTCCAGTCCTCGCGCAGCTGCATGATCATCAACTTGCCCAGCGTGTAGTTGAGGTAGGCCGGGTCGTAGGTGCCGCGCGCGGCCTGCTGGCGGGCGTTGCCGGGGTCCTGCATGCCCTTGTCTCGGAACAGCTGTTCGGACTGGGCGACGGTCATGCCGCCGGTGTGCAGTCCGATCGCGGACAGGAAGCGCGCGTCGCGCAGCAGCGCCTCGCTGAGCTGGCCGATGTGGGTCTCGGGCGTGCCGCCGCCGAGGCCGGCGTCGAACATCATCTCCTCGGTGTAGTGCGCCCAGCCCTCGGCGAAGGCGTAGCCGACGAACAGCTGGCCGAACTTCCAGTCAGAGCGGTTGGAATGCAGGAACTGCAGGAAGTGGCCCGGCCACACCTCGTGCGCGGAAGTGAACAGCAACACCGACTTGCCCGGCACATAGGCGAGCTGCTCGGCCTTGGGCCAGGCGGGATCCGGCGGCGCGATGTAGTACACCGACGGCAGAGCCTTCTCGTACGGGCCCGGGATCTCGATGTAGGCGAAGTTCCAGCGGTTGAACGGCGGCGCCTCCTCGACCTTCGCCTGCTCCGGGCCGGGGATGGTGACGATGTCGTGGTCCACCAGGAACCGGCGCAGGTCGGCGAGCTGCGCGCGTGCGCCTTCCACCGCGCCGCCTTCCGGCTTGTCGGCGTTGGCCTGGTCCATGCACGCGTGCAGTGTTTTGCCGGGCGCGAATGCGTCGCAGGCCGATTTCAGCGCGGCCAGGTTGCGGTCGAGGTCGGCCTGGGCGGCGGCCTGCAGCTGGTCGAGCGGCAGGTCGACGCGCTCGGTCGCGTACAGCATCCTCGCGAACTTGTCCGCGCCCAGCGCGTAGGCCTGGGTCGCCTGCGGGCGCTGCGCCTTCAGCCACTCGGCGAAGCCGCGGGTCGCGGCGATCGCGGCGGCGTTGCTTGCCT
>DASRZN010000121.1:0-2187 GCA_035686325.1 Lysobacteraceae bacterium | reverse complement strand
CCGCGCGAGGCCTGGGCGCGTGGCGTGGAGGCCGCGTTCGTGCCGGGCCGGCTGCAACGGTTCGAGCGCGAGGGCGTGGAGATCGTGGTGGACGTCGGCCACAACCCGCAGGCGGCGCGCGGGCTGGCCGACTGGCTGCGCGCGCAACCGGCGCCGGGCCGAACGTTCGCGGTGTTCGCCGCGCTCGGCGACAAGGACATCGCCGGGGTGGCGACGGCATTGGCGGAACGGGTCGACGGCTGGTGGCTGGCGGGCCTCACCGAAGCCGGCGCGCGCGGGCTCGACGTGGACGCCTTCGCCGCGCGCCTCGCCGGCACCACCGCCGGGGCGGGCGCGCGCCGCGCGACCGTCGGCGAGGCGCTGGCCGCGGCGCGCGCGCAAGCCGTCGCCGGCGACCGGATCCTGTTGTTCGGCTCCTTCCACACCGCGGCCGCCGCCCTGCGGGCGCTGGCGGCGTGAGCGCGCCGGGCGTCTGAATGGCGCGTGGCGGCGCGCGCCGCGTGGGCCGGGGCAGGCAGGGCACGCGGGTATAATTCGCCGGCCTCTTCCATTGCCTGCGAGCGTCGATGGATCCCCGACTGAAACAGCGTCTGGTCGGCGCCGCGGTGCTGGTCGCGCTGGCCGTGATCTTCCTGCCGATGCTGGTCCAGGGTCCCGCGCCCGACAGCGGCGCGGCGAACGTGCCGCTGGCCATCCCGCCCGCGCCGCGCGACGACTTCCAGACCCAGGAACTGCCGCTGGTGACACCGGGCGACACGCCGGCAGGTGGCGCGCTCGGCATGGACGCGCCGGTGGCGCCCGCGCCGGAGGCCGATGCGCCTTCGCCGGACGCCGCGGCCACGTCGCCGGATGCCGCCGAACTGGCGACGCCCGCCGCCGCGGGTGCCGACGGCGCCGACACTGGCGCGCCCACGCCCACGCCCACGCCCGCGCGGCCGGTCGCGCCGGCGGCCGCAACGCCCGATGCCGCACCGCTGTTCGCCGCCACCGCCGGCGGCGACTACGCGGTCAGCTTCGGCGCCTACGCCAGCGTCGCCGCCGCCGAGCACGTGCTGGGTTCGGTGCGCAGCGCCGGGCTGCCGGCCTACCGCGAGGCGACCACCTCCGGCGGCAAGCCCGCCTGGCGGGTGCGGATCGGCCCCTTCGCGACCCGCGCCGAAGCCGAGTCCGCGCGCCTGCGTGCCAACCACGTGCGCGACGACGTCGGCGCGCGGGTGGTCGTGCTCGATGCGGACGCGGCCCAGCCCGCGCCGTCCAGGCCGGTCGCGGCGGAACAGAAGCCCACGACCGCACCCAGGCAGGTCGCCGCCGTCGCGCCGAAGCCTGCCGCGCCCGCCGCCGCCAGCGTCGGCTTCGCCGTGCAACTCGCCGCCTACAGCAAGGCGTCCGACGCGACCGCGCTGCGCGACCGCCTGCGCGCGGCCGGCTTCAGCGCCTTCATCGAAACCGTGAACACCGACAAGGGCGCGCTCGTCCGCGTGCGCGCCGGCCCGGTCGCCGACCGCGCCGCGGCAGAGCAGTTGCGCGCGCAGGTCAAGGCGAAGCTCGGCCTCGACGGCATGGTGCGACCGCACCCCTGAGCATGAGCGCGCCCGACCTGCTGCTGCTGGGCATCATCCTGGTCTCGACCCTGTTCGGGCTGATGCGCGGCTTCGTCGGCGTGCTGGTCTCGCTGGTCGCCTGGCTGCTCGCCGGCTGGAGCGCGTTCCACTTCGGCGCGTTCGTCGCCCGCGTGTTCGCCGGCGGCGCCACGCCCGGCACCGGGGAGCTGCTCGCCGGTTACGGCCTGTGCTTCCTCGGCGTGCTGGTGGTGGTGGGCGTGGTCGGCTGGGTGGTGCGCAAGCTGGTGCACGCGGTGGGCCTGTCCGGCGTGGACCGGGCGCTCGGCGGCGCGCTGGGGCTGGCGCGCGGCGCGCTGGTCGCCTGCATCCTGGTGCTGCTGATGGGCTTCACCACGCTGCCGCGCGAGCCGGACTGGCGCCAGTCGCAGGTGCTGCCGGTGCTGATGCCGGGCGCGCTGGCGCTGCGCGCGCTGCTGCCGGCGTGGGCGGCGCAGCAGCTTGTTTTCGAGGGCGACGGACCGCATTCCAACGACACCGGCGCGGGCGAGCCCGCGCCGACAGCAGGCGTGCAAACGCCGGGGATCTGAACCATGTGCGGCATCATCGGCATCGTCGCCACCCAGGA
>DASRZN010000120.1:0-6698 GCA_035686325.1 Lysobacteraceae bacterium | reverse complement strand
CGCGGACGCCGCGCGGGTGCTCGCCGGCGACGACGGCTGGCACGACCCGCAGCCGGAACCGGAGCGCGCGCCATGCTGATCGCCGGCTCCGGCGCGCCGGCGGGCGAGGTCGTGTTCCTGCTCGACGTGGACAACACGCTGCTCGACGACGACCGCTTCGCCGCGGACGTCGAGGCCGAGATCGAGCGCGCCCTCGGCCGCGACGCGTGCCTGCGCTACCGCGCAGCCTGCAGGGCGTCGCGCGAGGCGCATGGCCACGTCGACTACCTCGGCGCGCTGCAGGTCCTGCTCGGCGACGCGCCCGCGGCCGATCCCGCGCTGCTGGCCCTGCCGGACTTCCTGCTCGACTATCCCTTCGCGACCTGCGTCTATCCCGGCAGCGCTGCCGCGCTGGCGCACCTGGCCACCCTCGGCCTGCCGGTGCTCCTGTCGGCCGGCGACCTCGTGCTGCAGCCGCGCAGGATCCGCCGCGCGGGCCTGTGGGACGCGGTGCAGGGCCGGGTTCTGCTGGGCCTGCACAGGGAGGACATGCTGGATGCGGTAGAACAGGCGTATCCGGCGCGCCACTACGTGGTGGTCGACGACGAGCCGGCGCAGCTGCAGGCCGCCAGGCGCAAGCTGGGCGGGCGGGTCACGACCGTGTTCGTGCACCAGGGGCGGCATGCGGGCGAGGCCGACCTCGAGCACCTGCAGCCGCCCGACCTCAGCCTCGCCCGCGTCGGCGAGCTGGTCGGCCTCGACACCAGCCGCGACTTGCTGCTCCAGCGGGATTTCGCGCCGATGCCTGGACCGCGCGAGGCGGCACCCTCACACGCATTCGGAAGGACGCCATGAACCACAACCTGCAACAGCTGCGCGCGCTCGGCCAGAGCCTGTGGCTGGACAACATCACCCGCGCGATGCTCGACGACGGATCGTTCGCGCGGAAGATCGACGAGTACGGCCTGACCGGGCTGACCTCCAACCCGTCGATATTCGACGAAGCCCTCGCCAAGAGCGACAGTTACGACGCCGGCATCCGCGCCAAGGCCGCGGCCGGGCTCGAGGGCGAAGCGCTGTTCACCGAACTCGCGCTGGAGGACCTGAGGCGCGCGGCGGAACTGTTCCGGCCCGCCTTCGAGGCCAGTCACGGCACCGACGGCTGGGTGTCGATGGAGCTCTCGCCGCTGCTCGCCGGCGACACCGCAGGCAGCGTCGCCGCCGCCCAGCAGATCCACGCGCAGGCGGCCTGCGAGAACCTGTTCGTCAAGATTCCCGGCACGCCGGCGGGCGTGCCCGCGATCGAGGAATCGATCTTCAACGGCGTGCCGATCAACGTCACCCTGCTGTTCTCGGCCGAGCAGTACCTCGCCGCGGCCGAGGCCTACCTGCGCGGCATCGAGCGTCGGTTGCAGGCCGGGCGCTCGCCGCGGGTGCCGTCGGTGGCGTCGCTGTTCGTCAGCCGCTGGGACAAGGCGGTGGCCGACCAGGTGCCGGCGGAACTACGCAACCGGCTCGGCATCGCGGTGGCGCAGAAGACCTACCGGGCCTACCGCGAGTTGCTCGACTCCGAGCGCTGGCGCGGCCTGCAAGCCGAAGGCGCGCTGCCGCAGCGGCTGCTGTGGGCCAGCACCAGCACCAAGGATCCGGACGCGCCCGACACCCTGTACGCGGCGGCGCTGGCGGCGCCGGACACGATCGACACCCTGCCCGACAAGACCCTGGCCGCGTTCGCCGAGCACGGCGAGGTCGCCAGCGTGCTCGACGGCGACGACGGCAGCGCGATGCTGCGCGAGTTCGCCCGCGCGGGCGTCGACGTGGACGCGCTGGCGACGCGACTGCAGGAGGAGGGCGCTCAGGCCTTCGTCAAGTCGTGGCACCATCTGCTGGAAGGCATCGCGGCGAAGACAGCCGCGCTGCGCGAAGCCCGGGGATGAAGGACGCCAGTTCCATGCAGGGATCCGCACCGCTCACCGGCCGGCCGCAATGGCAGGCCCTGCGACGCCACGCCGGCGCACTCGCCGGCCGCCACCTGCGCGAGCTGTCCGCCGCCGATCCAGGGCGTGGCGAGCGCCTGCGCGCCGAAGGCGCCGGCCTGACCCTGGACTACGCCAAGCAGCGGGTCGACGACGAGGCGCTGGCGCTGCTGTTCGCGCTGGCGCGCGCCTGCGGTGTGCCGGAGCGGATCGAGGCGATGTTCTCCGGCGCGCGGATCAACGTCACCGAGCGCCGGGCCGTCCTGCATGTCGCCCTGCGCGCGCCGCGCGATGCGCGCATCGCGGTGGACGGCGCGGACGTGGTGCCGGAGGTGCACGCGGTGCTCGACCGCATGGCCGCCTTCGCCGACCGCGTGCGCGACGGCGGCTGGACCGGCGCCACCGGCCAGCGCATCCGCACCGTGGTCAACATCGGCATCGGCGGTTCCGACCTCGGTCCGGTGATGGCCTACGAGGCGCTGAAGCACTACCGCCAGCGCGATCTCGAGTGCCGCTTCGTCTCCAACGTGGATCCGTCCGACTTCGTCGAGGCGACCCGCGACCTCGATCCGGCGACCACCCTGTTCGTGGTCTGCTCGAAGAGCTTCACGACCCTGGAGACCCTGGCCAACGCGCGGCTGGCGCGCGGCTGGTGCACGCGCGCGCTGGGCGAGGAGGCGGTGGCCCGGCATTTCGTCGCGGTCTCGACCAATGCCGAGGGCGTGCGGGAGTTCGGCATCGATACCGAACAGATGTTCGGCTTCTGGGACTGGGTCGGCGGGCGCTATTCGATGGACTCGGCGATCGGCCTGTCGACCATGCTCGCGGTCGGCCCGGACCATTTTCGCGACATGCTGGCCGGTTTCCACGCGATGGACGAGCATTTCCGGCGCGCGCCGCTGGAGCGCAACCTGCCGGTGCTGATGGCGCTGCTGTCGCTCTGGAACAACGACTTCCTCGGCGCCGGCAGCCACGCGGTGCTGCCCTACGCGCAGTACCTCAAGCGCTTTCCCGCCTACCTGCAGCAGCTGGCGATGGAGAGCAACGGCAAGCACGTGACGCTGGACGGGCGGCGCGTGGAGGTCCAGACCTGCCCGGTGGTGTGGGGCGAGCCCGGCACCAACGGCCAGCATTCGTTCTACCAGCTGCTGCACCAGGGGACGCGGCTGGTGGCCTGCGATTTCATCGGCTTCTGCCAGCCCCTGGACGGGCACGCGGAGCAGCACGACCTGCTGATGGCCAACCTGTTCGCGCAGGGCGAGGCGCTGGCCTTCGGTCGCACGGTGGAGGAGGTGCGGGCGCAGGGCGTGGACGCCGCGCTGGCGCCGCACCGCGCCTTCGAGGGCAACCGGCCGAGCAGCACGCTCCTCGCCGACCGCCTCACCCCGCACGCGCTCGGCGCGCTGGTCGCGCTGTACGAGCACAGCGTGTTCGTGCAGGGCGTGGTGTGGGACATCGACAGCTTCGACCAGTGGGGCGTCGAACTCGGCAAGGTGCTGGCCAAGGCCACCGCGCGCGAACTGGAGGAAGCCGATCCGCGGCTCGCGCACGACAGCTCGACCAACGCCCTGATCCGCCATTACCGCGCGCGCCGGGGGGGCGCCGGCACGCCATAACGACCGCGGGGGACGTCGTCGCATTCGCCAGGAGCCGACATGTCCGCATCACAACTCGACCAGCGCTGCATCGACACCCTGCGTTTCCTCGCGGTGGACGCGGTGGAGAAGGCGGACAGCGGCCACCCCGGCCTGCCGCTCGGCGCGATGCCGATGGCCTACGTGCTGTGGGACCGCTTCCTGCGCCACAGCCCGCACAACCCGGGCTGGACCGACCGCGACCGCTTCGTGCTGTCCGCCGGCCACGGCTCGGCGCTGCAGTACGCGCTGCTGTACGCCACCGGCTACGAACTGACGCTGGACGACCTCAAGCGGTTCCGGCAATGGGGGAGCCGTACCCCGGGCCACCCGGAGCGCGGCATGACACCGGGCGTGGAAGTCACCACCGGGCCGCTGGGCCAGGGCTTCGCCAACGCGGTCGGGCTGGCGATGGCGGAGGCGCAGCTGGCCGCGCGCTACAACCGCCCCGGGCACGCGATCGTGGACCACCGCACCTTCGTGCTCGCCAGCGACGGCGACCTGATGGAGGGCGTGGCCGCGGAGGCCGCGTCGCTCGCCGGCCACCTGAAGCTCGGCAAGCTGGTCTGCCTGTACGACGACAACTACGTCACCCTCGCGGCGGGCACCGACATCACCTTCACCGAGGATCGCGGCAAGCGCTTCGAGGCCTACGGCTGGCACGTCGTGCACGTGGACGACGGCAACGACCTCGCCGCGATCGACACGGCGCTGCGCGCCGCCTGCGACGAGCTGCAGCGGCCGTCGCTGGTGGTCGTGCGCACCCATCTCGGCTACGGCTCGCCGCAGCAGGACAGCTACAAGGCGCACGGCTCGCCGCTCGGCGAGGAGGGCGTGGACCGCACCAAGCGGAACCTCGGCTGGCCGGTCGAGCCCGACTTCCTGGTGCCGGACGACGCGCTCGCCCATCTGCGCGACGCGGTCGAACGCGGGCGCGCGCTGGAGGCCGACTGGAACGACCGCTTCGCCGCCTACGCGCGCGAGTACCGCGACCTCGCCGCCGAACTGGAAAAAAGCCTGCATGGCGCATTGCCGGACGGGTGGGACGCGGACATCCCGGTGTTCCCGGCCGACGCGAAGGGCATGGCCACGCGCGAGGCGTCGGGCAAGGTGCTCAACGCGATCGCGCCGAAGCTGCCGGCGCTGACCGGCGGATCGGCCGACCTCGATCCCTCGACCAAGACCGCGCTCGAGGGCCTGGGCGACTTCAATCCGCCGCCGTCGCCCGGCGAGGACGAACAGGGCTCGGCCGGTGGCGGCTGGAGCTACGCCGGGCGCAACCTGCACTTCGGCGTGCGCGAGCACGCGATGGGCGCGATCGCCAACGGCATGGCCGCGCACTTCGGTTGCATTCCCTACACCGCGACCTTCCTGATCTTCTCCGACTACATGCGCCCGCCGATGCGGCTCGCCGCGCTGTCGCACCTGCACGTGATCCATGTGTTCACCCACGACAGCGTGGCGCTGGGCGAGGACGGACCGACCCACCAGCCGATCGAGCAACTGGCCGGACTGCGCGCGATCCCGAACCTGACGGTGATCCGCCCGGCCGACGCCAACGAGACCGCGGTCGCCTGGCAGGCCGCGATCGAGACGCGCGACGCGCCGGTCAGCCTGGTGTTCACCCGGCAGGCGGTGCCGACCCTGGACCGCGACCGTCACGCCAGCGCCAGCGGCCTGCGTCGCGGCGCCTACGTGCTGGAGGCCGATCCGGATCCGTCGCCACGACTGGTGCTGATCGCATCCGGCTCGGAGGTGCACCTGATCGTCGAGGCGGCGCAACGCCTGCGCAGGACCGGGCTGGCGGTGCGCTGCGTCTCGATGCCGAGCTGGGAATTGTTCGACGCGCAGCCGCGCGAGTACCGCGACAGCGTGCTGCCGCCGGGCGTGCGCGCGCGGCTGGCGGTGGAGGCGGGCGCGACCCAGGGCTGGTGGCGCTACGTCGGCGACGCCGGCGACGTGCTGGGCATCGACCATTTCGGCGCCTCTGCGCCGGGCGACGTGAACCTGCGCGAATTCGGCTTTACCGTAGACGAGGTCTGCCGGCGCGCGCAGGCGCTGCTGTCCGCGGCGGCCGACGGGGCGCGCCGCTGATGGCCGGCGCGAAGCGCTTCAAGGTCGGCGACCACGTGCGCTGGAACTCCGAGGCCGGCCACGTCGCCGGCACGATCACCAAGGTCCATACCCGCGACTTCCAGTGGAAGGGCTACACCCGCCACTGCAGCGAGGACGACCCGCAGTACGAAATCAAGAGCGACCGCACCGACCACGTCGCCGTGCACAGGGGCGGGGCGTTGCACCCTGCCGATTGATCGGCGGCGGCGCTATTCCTTGCGGATCGCGTGCCCGCCGAACTCGTTGCGCATCGCCGCCAGCAGGCGGTCGGCGAAGGATTCGCTGTCGCGCGAGCGCAGCCGCGCGATCAGCGACAGCGCGATCACCGGCGCCGGCACGTCGAGGTCGATCGCCTCCTGCAGCGTCCAGCGGCCCTCGCCGGAATCGGCGACCCACGGCGCGATCCCGTCCATCCCGGGATTCTTCGCCAGCGCGTCGGCGGTCAGGTCGAGCAGCCAGGAGCGGACCACGCTGCCGTGCCGCCAGATCTCGGCGACCTGGTGCAGGTCCAGCGCGAACTCCTCCTTGTGCTGCAGGATCGAAAAGCCTTCGGCATAGGCCTGCATCAGGCCGTATTCGATGCCGTTGTGGACCATCTTGGTGAAGTGGCCGCTGCCGACCGGGCCGACGTGGCCCCAGCCGCGGTCCTTGCCGGGCGCCAGCGTCTCGAAGATCGGGCGCAGGCGGTCGACCACCGCGCCGTCGCCGCCGACCATCAGGCTGTAACCCTGCTCCAGCCCCCACACGCCGCCGCTGGTGCCGGCATCGGCGAAGCCGATCCGCTTCGCCGCCAGCCCGGCACCGCGCCGCAGGGTGTCGCGGTAGTTGGAGTTGCCGCCGTCGATGATCGCGTCGCCGGGCTGCAGGAGGCCGGCCAGCGCGTCGATCGTCTCGTCGGTGATGCGGCCCGCGGGGACCATGACCCACACCGCGCGCGGGGCGGGCAGGGCGGCGACCAGCGCCTGCAGCGAATCGGCCGTGGACGCACCGTCGC
>DASRZN010000119.1:0-10750 GCA_035686325.1 Lysobacteraceae bacterium | reverse complement strand
CGCGAGGCCCGCCGCCGCCACGCCGCTCACCGCAGGCGCTTGATGCGCTCGGCCGGGCTGACCACGTCGGTCAGGCGCACGCCGAAGCGGTCGTTGATCACCACCACCTCGCCCTGCGCGATCAGGGTGCCGTTGACGTAGAGGTCGAGCGGCTCGCCGGCGGCGCGTTCCAGCTCCACCACCGAGCCCTGGTTGAGCTGCAGCAGGTTGCGGATCGGGATGCGCGCGCGGCCGACCTCCAGCGACAGCGACACCGGCACGTCGAGGATGACGTCGAGGTTGAGGTCGCTGCCGCCGGCGCCGGCGTCGGCGGAGAGGGCGTCGAAGGCGGCACGGGCCGCGGTGTCGGTGGTGCTCATGGCGTGCTCGCTGGATCCAGGGAGGAAGTGCGCGGCCGGTTGACCGCGGTGACCTTGACCGCGTTGCGGCCGTTGTGGGTGCCGAACTCGCCGCTGAACAGCGGCAGCTCCTCGACCTTGAGGACGACGTTGCGCGGCAGGTCGATCGGGATGATGTCGCCGACCTTGAGCCGGCTCAGCGCGCGCAGGCTGATCTGGCGCTGCGCCAGGGTCGTGCTCAGCTCGACCTCGGCGTCCTGCAGCTGGGTCTGCAGCGCGCGCGTCCAGGTTTCGTCGCGCTCGACGCGGTCGCTCTGCACGCCGGCGTCGAGCAGCTCGCGGATCGGCTCCAGCATCGCGTACGGCAGGGCGACGTGCAGTTCGCCGCCGCCGCCCTCGAGCTCGACGTGGAAGCGGCTGACCACGATGTACTCGCGCGGCGAGATGATGTTGGCGAAGTGCGGGTTGACCTCGGAGTTCATGTACTCGAACTCCACCGGCATCACCGGCGCCCACGCCTCGACCAGGTCGGCGAAAGTCTGCTTGAGCAGCAGCTGGATCACCCGCATCTCGGTGGGGGTGAACTCGCGGCCCTCGATGCGCGTGTGGTACTTGCCGTTGCCGCCGAAGAAGTTGTCCACCATGGTGAACACCAGCCGCGGTTCGTACACGACCAGCGCGGTGCCGCGCAGCGGCTTCATCTTCACCAGGTTGAGGTTGTTGGGCACCTGCAGCGAGTGCATGTACTCGCCGAAGCGCATCAGGTCGATGCCGCGCACCGACAGGTCGGCGGCGCGCCGCAGCAGGTTGAACAGGCCGATCCGCCAGGTGCGGGCGAAGCGTTCGTTGATCATCTCCAGGGTCGGCAGCTTGCCGCGGACGATCCGGTCCTGGGTGGCGAAGTCGAACGCGCGCGCCTCGCCCGGCGCCGGCGGCGCCTCGGTCGGCACCGCGCCGGAATCGACGCCGTGCAGGAGGGCGTCGATCTCGTCCTGGGAAAGCAGGTCAGCGCCCATCGTCATCGCCTCACTGGGTGACCAGGCTGGTGAAGTAGACGGCCTCGACCCTGTCGGCCGCGGCCTCGCCCTTGAGCACCGCGCGCACCTCGGCCAGGGCCTGCTGCTGCAGGCGCTCCTTGCCGCGGCGCTCGGCCAGCGACTGCGAGGTCTGCTGCCCGAACAGCAGCAGCAACCGATTGCGCAGCGCCGGCGCGTGCTGCTCCATCGCCGCCAGGGTGGCGGCGTCGCGGGTCATCAGCTGCACGTCCACCTGCAGGTAGCGCACCGCGTCGGCGTCGGCGAGGTTGACCACGAACGCCGGCTCGAGCGCGTAGTACTGCGCCTGCGCCTTGACCGGCGCGGCCGGCTTCTTCTTCGCCGCGGCGGCCTCGGCGCGCGCGTGCCACATCCACCAGCCGCCGCCCGCGCCGCCGCCGAGCAGGACGATGGCGACGAGGAGCCAGGCCGCCTTGCGCGAGCGGCGCGGCGCGGGCTTCTTGCGGACGGCGGGGGTGGGGGCTGCGTCGGGTGCGGCGGGGGCGGGCACGGGCGGGCTCCAGTCGGGATGCCCTGTCCGTGCAAGCGGCGTGCCGCGGAAGGAGCCGGCGGCGCAGCGCGAGGCGACGGGGAATTGGCGGCGGCCTGAACCGGCCGGCGTCGGCGGGTCGACGCGGGGCGGGAGAGGGAAGCGGGAGACGGGAAGCGGGAGACGGGAAGGTCTTGGAGCGGAGCTTGCTCCGCTGCCTTGCCGTCCCGTCCTCCTACATGCTCCGCCCGCTAGGCCGTCACGCGTACTCGTCGAGCAGGCCACGCGCCAGCCGTCGCGGTGGCAGGGCGATCGGCTGCGTGTCGGCCCCGGCTTCGGGGCCGCCGGCGTCGCGGCCGGTTGCCGGGCGCGGACGCGGGTCGTGCTGGCGCTGGCCGACGTCGGCCTGCGCCAGTTCCAGGCCGTGCTGGCCGAGCATCTCGCGCAGCCGCGGCAGGCTCGCTTCCAGCGCCTGCCGGACATCGGGCTGCGCGCTGGAGAACTCGGCGTGCACGCGCGCGCCGTCCAGTTGCAGGCGCACGTCGATCGGCCCGAGGTGGTCCGGGGTGACCCGCAACTGGGCATGGCCGAGCGCCTTGTCGGTCATCCACAGCACGCCCTTGCCGAAATCGTCGCCGTAGCCGGCGCCGGGGTCGGCCGGCTGCGACAGGGGTGCGTGCGGCGGCACCGCTGCGCGGGCGGCGGCGGACGTGGCGGACGCGGCCGGCGGCAGCGACTGCGCCGCCAGCGGGTCGGCCTGCGGGCCATCGCGGCCGGTGGCGGCCTCGGCGACCAGGCGGGTGAAGGCGTCCGCGCCGGCGGCCTCATCACCAGCCGGGGCCAGGCCGGCGGGAAGCGGCATCGCCAGGGGGGCGGTGGCCTCGGCACGCGCGGCGGCGGCGCCGGCCGCCTGCGCCTGGCCGGCGAGGGGAGCCAGGGCCGCGCCAGCGTCGGCGCGCGCGGTGGTGGCCGGCATCTGGGCGCCGGCCGGCAGCGGCGTGGCCAGGACGGTCGCGCCATCGGCCTGCGCGCCCGCGGCGGGCGCCACGGCGGCGGGCCCGGCCGGCGCGGGCGCGTTCGGCACCAGCAGCGCGAACAGGCCGAGCAACTGGTCCGGCAGCTCCGCGGGCGGGGCGTCGCTGGTGTCCTGTTCCCGTGCCGGTGGCGTCGGCTGCGGCGTGGCAACCGGCGCTTCGGCTGTCGTGCCGGGAGCGAGCAGGCGCGCGAAGCGGCGGTCGTCGCCGGCGGTGTCCGCGTCATGCGGTGCGTGGGCGTTCGCCGCCCCGCCGCCGCCATTCGCCGCGCCGGCGTGTCCCGCCTTGCGGGCATCGCCGGGGCTGGCGGCCGTGGCGTCCTGCGGGGCGCCGTCGGTGGCGGGCGCCGATGCCTGGGCTGGCAGCGCGGGCGTGGCCGATGCGGCGCCGATCATGCGCCGACGTCCTCGCCGTCCTTGGCGCGCGCCTCGCGCACGCGGCGCGCGCCGATGTCGTCGAGCTCGCGCTGGCTGCGCTGCTCGGCGACCTTGGCCTCCTCGGCGCGGTAGCTGGCGGCGAGCTTTTCCAGCACCTTGGTGTCGCGGCTGGCCAGCATCAGGCGCACGCGCTCGACCTCGGTCTGCTGGCGCGCGCTGTCGACGACCCGGGTCTGCTGCGCGACCGCGGCATCGAGCTTGGCGCGGAAGGCGATGCGGTTGGCGAGCAGCGCCGGCGCGATCGTGCCTTCGCCCGCGGGCGCCGTCGCGTATTCCTCGGCGTACTGGCGCAGGGCATCCAGCCGCGCCTCCTGCTCGGCCTTGGCGCGGTCGCGCTCGGCGAGCTGGCGGGCGGCGGCGTCCTGGCGTTGCTGGACCACGCGCAACAGGGGGTCGAGGCGGTCGGAGCGGGTCATGCGGACGGTCTCGCGGAGGTGGTGTCGGGGGTCGGCGCGGCGTCGTCGAGCACGCGCGCGAGCGCGGCGCGGCTGGCCTCGATGTCGGAGGCTTCGGACACGTCCTGGCCGAGGAACTGCTGGATCGCCGGCCAGCGCGCCAGCGCCTCGTCGACCAGCGGGTCGCTGCCGCGCTGGTAGGCGCCGATCGCGATCAGGTCGCGCTGCGCGTTGTAGGCCGCGATCAGCTGCTTGAGCTTGCGGATCCGCGCGCGCCACGGCGCGTCGGTGATGTCCTGCATCACGCGGCTGACCGAGACCTCGACGTCGATCGCCGGATACAGGCCGGCGTCGGCGATGCGGCGGGTCAGCACGATGTGGCCGTCGAGGATCGCGCGGGCGGCGTCGGCGATCGGTTCCTGCTGGTCGTCGCCCTCGGTCAGCACGGTGTAGAACGCGGTGATCGAGCCGCGGCCGTCGGCGCCGTTGCCGGCGCGCTCGACCAGCTGCGGCAGCCGGGCGAACACCGACGGCGGATAGCCGCGGGTGGTCGGCGGCTCGCCCACCGACAGGCCGATCTCGCGCTGCGCGTGGGCGAAGCGGGTCAGCGAATCCATCAGCAGCAGCACGTGCAGGCCCTGGTCGCGGAACCATTCGGCGATTGCGGTCGCGCGCAGCGCGCCGTGCAGGCGCGCCAGCGGCGGCCGGTCGGCGGGCGTGGCGACGACGACCGAACGGCGCAGGCCTTCCGCGCCGAGCGTGGTCTCGACGAAGTCGCGCACCTCGCGGCCGCGCTCGCCGATCAGGCCGACCACGATCACGTCGGCGGCGGTGTAGCGGGTCATCATCCCGAGCAGGGTCGACTTGCCGACGCCCGAGCCCGCGAACAGGCCGATGCGCTGGCCGCGGCCGATCGGCAGCAGGGCGTTGATCGCGCGCACGCCGACGTCGAGCGAGCGGCTGATCGGCTCGCGCATCAGCGGATTGATCGCGGTGCCGGCCAGGCCCACCCAGTTCTCCGGCCGCACCGGACCGCGGCCGTCGAGGGCGACGCCGTCGCTGTCGATGACGCGGCCGAGCAGGCCATCGCCGACCGCGACTTCGCCGCGCCGGCGGCTCGCGACCACGCGTGCGTTCGGCAGCAGGCCCTCGAGGTCGGCGGTGGGCATCAAATAGGTACGGTCGCCGGCGAAGCCGACCACCTCGGTGTCGACCCAGCGGCCGCCGGAGGTTTCCACCTTGCAGCGCGCGCCGAGCGGGGCGCTGCAGCCGGAAGCTTCCAGGGTCAGCCCGACCGCGCGCCGCAGCACGCCCTCGCGGGCGAGGCCGAGCGCGTCCGGGCGCGGATCGGCGCCGCGCAGGCGCGCGGCCAGGCGCAGGTTGCGCGCCTCGCGCCAGTGTTCGGCGGGCAGGCTCATGCGCGCGCTCCGATGCGTCGCTGGCGCGGCGCGCCCCCCTCCCAACCTCCCCCCGCTTCGCAGGGGGAGGAGCTGGGCCCCCTCCCCCGCTTGCGGGGGAGGGCTGGGGTGGGGGCGAGCGGCACGCGCAGTTCGTTCACTTCGCCGACTCGCTGGCGTCGAGGATCGCCTGCAGCGCCGACTGCAGGCGCGCGGCGAGGGTGCCGTCGATGCGCACGCTCTCGCCGTGCAGGCGCAGTTCGCCGCGGGCGAGGCTGGTGTCGGCGACCAGGCGCACGCCGTCCAGCGCGGCCAGGTGCGGGGCGAGCACGCCGAGGTCGTCCGGGTGCAGGCGCAGTTCCACCTCGCGGGTGGTGCCGCCGAGCGTGTCCAGCGCCTGCTGCACGAGTTCGGCGAGCAGCGCCGGGTCGGCGACGTAGGCGCGGCCGATCAGCGCGCCGGCGACGCGCACCGCGAGTTCCGCCAGCGCGTCGGCGACTTCCGCGTCGAGCCGGGCCAGGGGCCGGGTGAAGCCGTCGAGGATGCCTTCCATCTGCGCGACCATGCGCCGCACCTCGGCCTGGCCGCTGGCCAGGCCCTCGGCGTGGCCGCGCGCGAAGCCTTCGTCGTGGGCGGCCTGCTCGATCGCCTGCAGCTCCTCGACGCTGTGCGGCGGGACCGCCTCGCCCTCGCCAGCCCGCGCCCGCGCCTCCAGTCCGGGCGCGGTCCAGCGCACGACCTCGAGCTGCGCGCTCATACGAAGGTCTCCGCCTTGGCCGACAGCACGATCTCGCCGCTCTCGGCCATCTTGCGCACGATCGCCAGGATCTCCTTCTGCGCGGATTCCACCTCGGCCAATCGCACCGGGCCGCGCGCCTCCATGTCCTCGACCAGGATCTCGGCCGCGCGCTGCGACATGTTGGAGGTGATCTTGTCCTTCACCTTCGGATCGGCGCCGCGCAGGGCGATCGCCAGCTTGTCGCTGGGCACGTCGCGCAGCACCGCCTGCATCGCGCGGTCGTCGATTTCGGCGAGGTTGTCGAACACGAACATCAGGTCGCGGATCTGGGTGCCGAGCACCTCGTCCACCTCGCCGATCGCGCCGAGCAGCGCTTCGTCCTGGCCGCCGTCCATGAAATTGAGGATGTTGGCGGCGACCTTGATCCCGCCCACCGACGACGACTTGATGTTCTGGCTGCCCGCGAACTGGCGCGCCATCACGTCGTTGAGCTCGTTCAGCGCGTTGGGCGGGATGCCGTCGAGGGTGGCGATGCGCATCAGCACATCGGCGCGGGTGCGGTCGGGCAGGCACTTGAGCACGTCGGCGGCCTGGTCGGCGTCGAGGTGGGCCATCACGATCGCGATGATCTGCGGGTGCTCGTTGCGCACGAGTTCGGCGATCGCGCGCGGCTCCATCCACTTCAGGGTGTCCAGGCCGGAGGTGTTGCGGCCCATCAGGATGCGGTCGATCAGGCTGTTGGCGCGTTCCTCGCCGAGCGCCTGCACCAGCACCGCGCGCACGTATTCGTCGGCGCCGGCGCCGAGGCTCGGTTGCGCGAGCACGTCCACGAAATCGTCGAACACGCGGGTGATCGCGTCGCGCGGGACGTTGCCGACCGAGGTCATCGCCAGGCCGAGCTTCTGCACTTCCTTGGCGCTCATGTGCTTGAGCACCTCGGCGGCCTGCTGCTCGCCGAGCGAGAGCAGGACCACCGCGGCCCGCTGCACGCCGGTCAGTGTGTCGGCGGCCATGCTCAGGCCTCCTCGCCGACCCAGTCGCGCACGACCTGCGCGACCCGCTTGGGATCGTTGCTGACCGCGGTGCGCGCGACCTGCAGCTTGTCGTCCAGGCTCATCGCCTGGGCCGGGCTCGCCCCGCGGCTGGCGCCGGGGCTGATCGCGACCGGGACTTCCTCGTCGTCGAGCAGTTCGGCGCGCACCGTCGGCTGGGCCTGCGCGCGCGGCTGCAGCAGCTGGCGGAAGGCGGGGCGCAGCACGAACCACACCACCAGCAACAGGGCGAGGCCGCCGAGCACGGTGCGCAACAGGTCGCGCGCGCGCGGGTCCTGCCACGCCGGCGGGCCGCTGTCCTCGAGGTCGATGGCGGTGCCGGTGGCGAACGGCTGGTTGACCACCGACACCGCGTCGCCGCGCTGCGCGTCGAAGCCGATCGCCTGCTGGACCAGGGTCTCGATGCGCTTGAGTTCGGCCGGGGTCAGCGCGCGGGTCTTGCGGTGGCCGTCGGCGTCGGGCGCGCCCTGCGGCAGGTTGTCGACCAGCACCGCGGCGGTGATGCGCTGGATGCGGCCGGGCGCGCGGCGGGTGTGGGTCAGGGTGCGGTCGATCTCGTAGTTGCGCACGGCGGTGCGCGAGGTCGGGCCGGTGAGCACGGTGCCGTCGTCGTTCGAGGCCTGCGCGGCATTGGCGTTCGCGGCGGGCTTGGCGTCCGCCGCGGCGGCGGGGGTGTTGCTGGCGCTGCCGGGCACGCCCTGGGCCGTTGCGTCCGCGCCGCCGGCCGGGGTTGCGTTGCCGGATTCGGCGATCTGCTCGCTGCGGACCATGCCGGCCTGCGGGCCGTAGGTCTCGCGCGCTTCCTCGGTCTGGGCGAAGTCCATGTCCACGCTGACCTGCGCGCTGACCCGGCCGGGGCCGGTCATCGGCTCGAGCAGCTGCTGGATGCGCTGCACGTAGACGGCTTCCTGGCGGCGCTGCTGGTCGAAGCGCTCGGCGCCGATCGCGGTCTCGCTGTCGCGCTCGGGCAGCGACAGCAGGCGGCCGAACTGGTCGACCACGGTGACCCGGTCGGGGGTCAGGTCGGGGATGCTGGACGCGACCAGGCGCTCGATCGCGTCGACCTGGCCCTGCTCCAGGCTGGCGCCGCTCTGCAGCTGCAGCACCACCGACGCGCTGGCCTCGGTCTTCTGGCGGGTGAAGGCGCTGGGCTTGGGCAGGGCCAGGTGCACCCGCGCCTCGCGCACCGGGCGCAGGTTGGCGATGGTGCGCGCGAGTTCGGTTTCCAGCGCGTGCTGGTAGCGCGCGTTCTCGATGAACTGGCTGGTGCCGAAGCCCTGGTCGCCTTCCATCGTCGCGAAGCCGCCGCCCTCGTTGCCGCCCAGGCCGGCGGCCGCCAGCGCCAGGCGCGCGTCGCCGACGCGGTCGGCCGGCACCGCCAGCGCGCCGCTGCCGCCGTCCAGGCGGAACGGGATCTGCTTGCCGCGCAGCAGGTCCGACGCATCGGCCGTGGCCTTGGCGTCGACCCCGGCGTAGACCGGCACGAAGCTCGGCTTCTGGGTCCAGAAGAACAGCCACAGGCCGAGCGCGATCGCGGCCGCCGCGACGGCGAGCAACGCCAGCTGCCGCACCGCGGGGATGTCCTGCAGCCGGCCGATGTCCTTCAGGCCGCCGGGAGTCTTGGGGAGGGCGATGACGCTCATGGGCTAGGGGGCCAGGGGCTAGGGGCTAGGGGCTAGGGGCTAGGGGCTAGGGGTTAGGGGTTAGGGGTTAGGGCTACTAGCCCCTGGTCCCTAGCCCCTGGTCTTCAGATCGGCATGTTCATGACTTCCTGGTACGCCTGGACCAGCTTGTTGCGCACCTCGACGGTGGCGCGGAAGGCGACCTGGGACTGCTGCATGGCGACCATCACCCGGGCCAGGTCGGCCTTGGGGTCACCTAGTTCGAAGGCCTGCTGCAGTTCGCTCGCGGTCTGCTGGGTGCGGCTGACGTTGTCGATCGCGTGCGACAGGGTCTGCGAGAAGCCGCCGGCCGCGCCGGGTGCCTGCGCCGGGCCGCCGACGCCGCCCTGCAGGCCGGGGAGGGCATTCGACGGCGCGGCATCGGCCGAGATGTCGCGCATGCGCATCTCGTGCGCGCGGATCTGCGAGAGGATTGAGGAAATCGCGTCGGTCATGTCGGCGGTTCGTCACGAGCCGGGGTGCCTGTCCGGTTCGTGCAAGCCGCGTGCCACGCCGGCGTCAGGCTTCCGCCGCCTGCCTCGCCGGCTCCACGTCCTCGCCCTCGCGGTCGATGCCGTACTTGCGCAGCTTCTCGACCAGGGTGGTGCGGCGCAGGCCGAGCAGCGGCGCGGCGTGCGCGACGACGCCGCCGGCCTGGGCCAGCGCGGCGCGAATCAGTTCGAGTTCGACGTTGGCGATGTGGCTGCGCAGGTCGATGCCCTGCGGCGGCAGGCTGGTGGTCGGCGACAGGGTCGCCGGATCCACCGCCGCGGCCGGCGCGGGACCGGGCGCGGCCTCGGCCGGCTCCGGCGCCGCCGCGCGGTAGCGCGCCGGCAGGTCGGCCGCGCGCACGGTCGCGCCGGGATGCAGCACGGCCAGGCGCTCGAGCAGGTTGGCGAGTTCGCGCACGTTGCCCGGCCACGCGTAGTGCTGCAGCGCGGCGACCGCGTCCTTCGCCAGCCGCACCTGGCCGCGGCCGCCTTCGGCCAACTGGCGGGTGATCGCCTCGATCAGGTCGGGCAGGTCGTCGCCGCGCTCGCGCAGCGCCGGCATCTCGATCGGGAACACGTTGAGCCGGTAGAACAGGTCCTCGCGGAACTTGCCCTCGGCGATGTGGCCTTCCAGGTTGCGGTGGGTGGCGGCGATCACCCGCACGTTGCACTGGATCTCGCCGCCGCCGCCGACCCGCTCGAACACGCGCTCCTGCAGCACGCGCAGCAGCTTGACCTGCATCGCCATCGGCATGTCGCCGATCTCGTCGAGCAGCAGGGTGCCGCCCTCGGCCATCTCGAAGCGGCCCTTGCGCTGGGTGAGCGCGCCGGTGAAGGCGCCCTTCTCGTGGCCGAACAGCTCGCTTTCCAGCAGGTCGGGCGGGATCGCGCCGCAGTTGATTGCGACGAACGGCTTGTCCTTGCGCGGCGAGCGCGCGTGGATCGCGCGCGCGGCGACTTCCTTGCCGGTGCCGGACTCGCCGAGGATCAGCACGGTGGTGTCGAACGCGGCGACCTGGTCGATCATCCGGGTCAGCCGCAGCACCGCCGGGCTGCGCCCGGTCGGGCCGAACGCCGGTTCCTCGCGGCGGGCGTCGTCGTCGATGCGCTTGAGGCTGGCCCGGCGCAGCAGTTCCTGCAGCTGGTCGCGGCGTGCCGGCCACGCCATCGGCCACACGGTATCGGGGTGGATGTCGCGACGCCAGGCGGCGTCGTCGGCGTGGCCCGGCAGCTCCAGCACCGGCGGATGCAGCGCCTGGCCGGCCAGCCAGCGCACGAACGCCGGCCACTGCGGGTCGGCGCCGACATCGCCGGCGATCACCGCGACCCAGTCGCTGGCCTTGGCGCGCGTGAGGTCGAGGTCGGACACCTCGGTCGCCAGGCGCGGGGTGAAGTCCATGAACTCGAGCAGGGTGGCCAGGCGCTCGGCGCGCGCCATGTCGGCGTCCAGCAGCAGGATGCGCGACTCGCTCATGCCCCTGCCTCCGGCGTGCGGCCGGCCACGCGCTCCAGGATCGGCATCACGTCGTGGATGTAGGCGAGCTTGCTGACGAAGGCGTCGGCGCCGGCGCGCAGGGTGTGCTCGCGGTGCTCGGCGTCGTCGAAGTGGCTGGCGATGACGATGAACGGCGCGTTGTCCTGGGCCTTGATCAGGCGGGTCGCCTGCAGGCCGCCCATTTCCG
>DASRZN010000118.1:0-4438 GCA_035686325.1 Lysobacteraceae bacterium | reverse complement strand
GCGGTATTCGCCCTCGATCACGCGCTCGGGCGTGGCGGCCGGCTTGCGCGCGCGCAGCAGGCGCACGACCAAGCCGGCGCCGAGCATCGCCGCGCCGACGAACACGCTGAAGAACACCAGCACCGCGAGCACGCCCAGCCCGAGCAGGCCGAGCGCGACACGCGCCAGCGGATGGCGCGGCTTGCGCGGCGCGCGCAGGACATTGGCGAAAAAGGCGAAGCGTTGGCGGAAAGCTGGCACGGCCGTCATGACACACTATGCACGGGATTTGGAGTATCGGCCCGCCTTCCGCGCGAGGTGTGAGGACTTCGTTAAGAAGTCAGGTCGCCCGTCACATTGCGGGCGCAAGAGGTTGGATTGCATGGATAAACAGTCGGCGCCGATCGCGCGCCTCGCGGAGCTTCCCGACGGCGCGCTGGCCGAACGCACCGCGCGCGTGGACGGCGACGAGGAATCGCTGATCCTGCATCGCGCGGGCGACAGCGTGCGCGCCTGGCTCAACGTGTGCCCGCACGCGGGCCGGCGCCTGGACTGGGCACCGGGCGAATTCCTGCGCAGCAAGGCGGGCGAGCTGGTGTGCGCGGTGCACGGCGCGACCTTCGCGCTCGGCGACGGCCGTTGCGTGGCCGGGCCCTGCGTCGGCGCGCACCTGCGCGCGGTGCCGGTGGTCGTGCGCGACGGCGAGGTGCTGCTGGGCGACGAGGGCGGGCACGGGCCCGGCTGAGCCGGTACGGTCAGAACAGCAGGTTCACCATCAGCACCACGATCGCGGTGTAGACCAGCGACAGCGGCGCGCCGGCGCGCCACAGGTCGCGCGCGGTGTAGTTGGCCGGGCCGGTGATCATCGACACCGACGGATTGGATGCGGTCATGAAGTTGTTCGAGGCCGACAGCGCGACGATCAGCGCGTAGGCGGTCGGGTCGCCGCTCATCGCCAGCGCCAGGTTGATCGCCAGCGGCACCATCACGATGGTCGCGCCGACGTGGCTGATCACCAGGGAGAACACGGTGGTCAGCAGCCCCACCATCAGTTGCACCACCCAGTTCGGCACGCCCTCGGGCAGGCGCTCGATGGTGTGGCCGGCGACCCAGGCCGCAGCGCCGCTGCTGTCCATCGCCCAGCCGAGCGGAATCAGGCAGGCCATCAGGAACACGGTCTTCCAGTTGATCGCGGCGTAGGCCTCGTCCATCTTCAGCACGCCGGTGACCAGCATGCCGGCGACGCCGGTCATCAGCGCGATCGAGGCCGGGATCCTGGACGACAGCGCGATCGCGATCGTCACCGCGAAGATGATCATCGCCGCGCGAAACTTGTGCGGCCGCTGCTCGCCCTTCGGGTAGTCGGTGACGACGACGATGTCGCGGGTCTTGGCGACGTCGCCGAGGTCGGTCCAGATCCCGTGCAGCACGAGCATGTCGCCCGCGCGCAGGGTCTGTTCGCGGATGTTCTCGGTGATCACCTGCTTGTCGCGGTTGATCGCCAGCAGGCTGATGCCGTACTGCTTGCGCAACTGCAGGCTGGACACCTTCTTGCCGATGTAGTGCGAGGTCGGCGGCACCACCGCCTCGGAGATGCCGGCGCGGCTGGGGTTGAACAGGTCGCCGAACTCGCGCAGGCGGCTGGACAGGCGCAGGAAGTTGTTCTGCGCGAAGTCGGCGACCTCCTGCTTGGGGCCCATCGCGCCGAGCACGCTGCCGACCCAGATGCGGGCGTCGCCGGGCGGCGCCAGCCGCGATTCGTTGCCGGTCTTGAGCGCCAGCAGCAACGGCGCGCCGTGCAGCATCTCCGCCTCCAGCAGCGACATGCCGACCAGCGGGCTGTCGGCGCTCACGGTGAGTTCGTAGACGTCGCCCTCGATGCCGTAGGTGCGCGCGAAGTAGCTCTGCGTGCGCGCGGGCGTCACGCCCTTGTCGTTCTCCTCGCGCAGCAGCTTGCCGCCGAAGAAGTGGAAGTACAGCAGGCCGGCCGCGAGCAGCGCGAGGCCGATCGGCATCGGCGCGAACATGTGCAGCGGCTTCAGCGTCGCCACGCCGGACGGCAGGTTGGCGTTGGCCGAGACCAGCAGATCGTTGAGCAGGATCAGCGGCGAGTTGCCGACCATGGTCAGGCCGCCGCCCATGATGATCGCCGCCGACACCGGCATCAGCAGGCGCGACAGGGTCAGGCCGGTGCGCGCCGACAGCCGCGACACGATCGGCAGGTACAGCGCCGTGACCGAGGTGTTCTGCATGATCGAGGAGTTGAGGCCGGCGATCGCCGAGGTCAGCAGCAGCAATCGGCTCTCGATGCCGTTGGCGCGCCGCAGCAGCCAGCCCGCCAGGCGGTTGAGCGCGCCGGTGCGGTCCAGGCCCATGCCCAGGATCATCGTCGCCATGACGTTGATGACGGCGTCGGAGGAGAAGCCGCTGAACAGGTCCTCCGGCGCGACCAGCCGGGTCAGCCCGAGCAGCACCAGCACCACCAGCGCGACGATGTCGGCGCGGATGCGCTCGAAGACGAACATCACCATCGTGAAGCCCACCAGCCCGAGCACGAGCTTCATGTCGGTGGTGAGCGTCAGCGCGGTGTCCATTCGGGGCTGCGGGCCTGGCGGGTCGTGGGCAGGCGCCATCCGGCGCCTTGGGCGGCGACCGCGAGCGTAACAGCACCGGGGCGCCCGGCAGCGGGCGCGGGCGAAGGGCGGTTCAGCCGGTCCGTCGGTAGAGCAGGTCCCACACCCCGTGGCCGAGCTTCTGCCCGCGCGTCTCGAAGTGGGTCTGCGGGCGCCACTCCGGGCGCGGCACCGCGCCGCGCGGGCCGGCGACGTTGGCCAGTCCCGCGGTCGCGTCGAGCACGTCCCACATGTGCTCGGCGTAGGCCTGCCAGTCGGTGGCCAGGTGCAGCAGCCCGCCGGGCGCGAGCTTGCGCACGAGCAGCGCGGCGAACGACGGCTGCACCAGCCGCCGCTTGTGGTGGCGCTTCTTGTGCCAGGGATCGGGGAAGTAGATGCGCACCTGGGCGAGCGCGCCGTCGGCGATCTCGTGGCGCAGCACCTCGACCGCGTCGTGGTGGTAGACGCGCACGTTGGTCGCATCGTCGGCGGCGAGCGCGTTGAGCAGGCGACCGACGCCGGGCGCGTGCACCTCGATCCCGATCAGGTCGTGCTGCGGCTCGTGGGCGGCGGCGAAGCGCAGCGCCTCGCCGTTGCCGAAGCCAATCTCCAGCACCCGCGGCGCGTTGCGGCCGAACACCGCGTCGAAGTCGCGCGGCGCGCCGGCGTAATCGAGCCCGAAGCGCGGCCACTGCTCGTCGAACGCGCGCTGCTGGGCCGGCGTGAAGCGGCCCTGGCGCAGCACGAAGCTGCGCACCTCGCGCCGTCCCTCGGTCACGGTGAAGGGCTTGGGCGGCGCCTTGGCGCCGTCGCTGGAGAAGGGATCGGTCATCTCGTGGTTCCGTGCGACGGGGTCGACCCCGCCGGACCTGGCTCAGGCGATCAGGCCGTCGACCGGCGAGGACGCGCTGGCGAAGCGCTTGCGCGGGATGCGGCCGGCCTTGAAGGCGGCGCGCCCGGCCTCGACCGCCAGCTTCATCGCATGCGCCATCAGCACCGGATCCTTTGCGCCGGCGATCGCGGTGTTCATCAGCACGCCGTCGCAGCCGAGCTCCATCGCGATCGCGGCGTCCGAGGCGGTGCCGACGCCGGCGTCGACGATGATCGGCACCTTCGCGTTCTCGACGATCTCGAGCAGGTTCCAGCGGTTCTGGATGCCGAGGCCGGAGCCGATCGGCGCCGCCAGCGGCATCACCGCGACGCAGCCGATTTCCTCCAGGCGCCTGGCCAGGATCGGGTCGTCGCTGGTGTAGACCATCACGTCGAAGCCGTCGGCGACCAGCTGTTCGGCGGCGGCCAGGGTCTGCACGACGTCGGGGAACAGCGTCTTCTGGTCGCCCAGCACCTCGAGCTTGACCAGCCTGTGGCCGTCGAGCAACTCGCGCGCGAGCCGGCAGGTGCGCACCGCGTCGGCGGCGGTGTAGCAGCCGGCGGTGTTGGGCAGGATGGTGTAGCGATCCGGCGGCAGCACGTCGAGCAGGTTGGGCTCGCCGGGGTTCTGGCCGATGTTGGTACGGCGGATCGCGACGGTGACGATCTCGGCGGCGGCCGCGTCGGTGGCGCGGCGCGTCTCGTCGAGGTCCTTGAACTTGCCGGTGCCGGTGAGCAGGCGCGAGCGGTAGGCGCGACCGGCGATCACCAGCGGATCGGCGGCCGGGACGAAGGGAGTGGGGGCGTTCATGGGTGAATTATCGCACCGCCGCGCGTGACTCCCCTCCTGCGCGCAGGGTGTTTGCTCCCTCCCCCGCGTGCGGGGGAGGGTTGGGGTGGGGGTGAGTCCTTCGCCAACAGCCGCGCCCTCACCCTCGCGCTGTGCGCTCGACCTCTCCCGCAAGCGGGAGAGGTGA
>DASRZN010000117.1:0-7055 GCA_035686325.1 Lysobacteraceae bacterium | reverse complement strand
CCGCGTCGCCGCGCCGGTCTCGCCCGACCTCGAAAGCACCGCGCTGTGCCTGCGTTCGCTGCGCGGGAACGGTCCCGCGCTGCTGATGGAACGGCCGACCACCGGCCGCCACGCCTTCCTCGGCAACCTGTTCGGCCACCGCGACCGGATCGAGGCCGCGCTCGCCGGTCGCCCGCTCGCCTCGCTGCGCGAGCTCGGCGAACTGCTCGCGGCGATCAAGGAACCGCGCTGGCCGTCCGGCCTGAAGCAGGCGCTCGCGCACTGGCCCGAACTGGCCCAGCTCGCGCATGTCGCGCCGCGGCGCGGCAGCGACGCGGCCTTCCTCGACGAGACGGTGGAAGGCGGCGATGTTGACTTGTCGCGCCTGCCGATCCAGCGCTGCTGGCCGGAGGACGCCGGCCCGCTGATCACCCTCGGCCTGGTGATCACCCGCGGCCCGCGCAAGCCGCGCCAGAACATCGGCATCTACCGCATGCAGGTGCTCGGCCCCAACCGGGTGATCATGCGCTGGCTGCCGCACCGCGGCGGCGCGCTCGACTTCGCCGACTTCCAGGCGGCGCATCCGGGCCAGCCCTTCCCGGTGCTGGTGGCGATCGCGCCGGACCCGGCGACGCTGCTGGCGGCGGTCGCGCCGGTGCCCGATACACTGGGCGAATTCGAGTTCGCCAGCCTGCTGCGCGGCGAGCGCTCCCGGCTCTGGCACAGCGCGGCGACCGGCCTGGACGCGCCGGCCGGCGCCGAGATCGTCTTCGAAGGCCACATCGCGCCGGGCGACACCGCGCTGGAAGGCCCGTTCGGCGACCACACCGGCTACTACAACGCGCAGGCGCCCTTCCCGGTGCTGACCATCGAGCGCATGCGCCTGCGCCGCGACGCGATCTACCAGGGCAGCTACATGGGCCGCGCGCCGTTCGACGAACCGTCGGTGCTGGCCAGCGCGCTCAACGAGGTGTTCGTGCCGATCCTGCGCAAGGTGTTCCCGGAACTCGTGGACTTCTACCTGCCGCCGGAAGCGTGTTCCTACCGCATCGCGGTGGTCTCGGTCCGCAAGCAGTACGCCGGGCACGCGCGCCGGATCATGATGGGCGTGTGGTCCTACCTGCGGCAGTTCACCTACACCAAGTTCGTGATCGTGGTCGACGAGGACATCGACGCGCGCGACTGGGCGCAGGTGCTGTGGGCGGTCTCCACGCGGGTGGACCCGGCGCGCGACACCCTGCTGGTCGAGCACACGCCGATCGACTACCTCGACTTCGCCAGCCCGGTCGCGGGGCTCGGCTCCAAGCTCGGCATCGACGCGACCAACAAGTGGCCGGGCGAGACGGCGCGCGCCTGGGGCCGGCCGATCGTGCCGGACGCGGAGGTGGAGCGGCGGGTGGAGGCGCTGTGGCGCGGGCTGGCGGCGCGCGGCGAGGCGCACGCCACGCCGGCAGGCCATGAAGGCCGGTGAGGCGTGGCGGCGGGGCAAGCTCCGCGCTACGGGGTGGCGGAGGCGGGATCGTCGAACTGGCGCGCGTACCGCGCCAGCGCGTCGCGCATCGGCTGGATCGCCGCCAGGTCCTGCGGATCCTTTTTCAGCGCGCCGGCGTTCTGCATCAGCGGCACGATGATGGTGTGCAGCGCGGCGTCGGCGTCCGGCGGCAACTTGCAATTGGCGATGATCGTGCGGACCCGCTCCTCGATCTCGCCGGCGAGCTGGACCGCGAGCGCCGGCTCGATGTGGCCGTGCGCGTAGTGATCGAGGCCGCCGACCGCCGCGCGGATGCCCTGCATCTCCTCGCGCAGGACGGCGTCGGTGGCGTAACGCTGGGCCGGCGCCTCGGCGGTGGCCGGGACGGCCTGGTGGTGGTCGTGGTGCTGCGCGCCCGCCTGCGGGGCGACGATGCCGAGGGCGGCGAGCAGCATGGCGGAAAGAACGGTACGCATGGCAGAACCTCCAGTGGGGCCGCTAAGCCGTTTGGGAAACACCATAGGCCGCGCCCGGGGCGTGGCCGCTGATCCAGGTCAAGCAGTCGACTCACATGGTCGCCGCCTCCGCGCCGGCGGCAGCCGGCAGGCGCAGGACGACGCGCGCCCCGCCCGCCGGCGAGCGGCCGATCGACAGCGCGCCGCCGTGCAGCGTCGCGATCGCCTGGGCGATCGACAGGCCCAGGCCGTTGCCGCTGCCCGCGCCGCGCAGGAAGCGCTCGCCCAGCCGCGCGGCCTGCGCCTCGGCAATGCCGGGACCGTCGTCGTCCACGACGACGTCCACGCTGCCGCCGTCGCGGGCGACGCCGACCGCGACCTGGCCGCGCGGCAGGCCGTGGGCGATCGCGTTGTCCACCAGGTTGCCCAGCGCGATCGCCAGCAGGCCGGCGCTGCCGCGCACGCGCGCGGCCTCGTCGGCCCGCAGCGAGAGCACGATGCCGCGCGGCGCGGCACGTTCACCGGCGGTCGCCAGCACCTCGCGCGCCAGCGTCGCCGGCGACAGCATCGTTGCGTCGTCGAGGTGCTCCAGCGATTCCACCCGCGCCAGCGTCAGCAGTTGCGCGACCAGCCGCTCCATGCGTTGCAGGCCGTCGCGGGCGCGCTGCAGGTGCGCGGCGCGGCCGGCATCGTCGCCGGCGGCGCCGGCAAGGTCGAGTTCCATCCGCAGCACCGACAGCGGGTGGCGCAACTCGTGCGCGGCGTCGGCGGTGAACCGGCGTTCGCGGGCAAGGGCGGAATCGAGTTTCGCGACCAGTGCGTCGAGCGCGCGGGTCAGCTGCCGCAGTTCCGCCGGCACGTCGTCGCGGGTCAGGGTCGGCGGCCGCGCCGGCTGCGCCGCGATCGCCCGCGACAGCGCGCGCAGCGGCGCCAGCCCCAGCCGCAGGCCCAGCCAGGTCGCCAGCGGCAGCAGCACCAGCAGGCCGGCGAGCGGAACCAGCAAGGCGCGGATGTGCGCTCCCAGCAATTCGTCGCGGTCGTGCAGCGGCGCGGCGACCTGGATCCAGTGGCGGCCCGCGGCGTCCCAGCGCTGGTACACGCGCCAGCGCTCGCCGCCGTGGCGGATGGTGTGGAAGTGCGGCGCGCCCAGCTCCGCGGGCAACGGCGGCAGCACCGACGCATCCAGCAGCAGGCGGCCGCCGCGGTCGCGGACCACGATCTCGCCGCGCGGGCCTTCGTCGTCGCCCGGGTCGTCGAGGTCGGCTGTCGGCAGCGATGCCTCGGGCACGGTCGCCAGCGCCGCGAGCACGCTGGCGGCGGTGCGCTGCAGTTCGCGATCGAACATTTCCGCGGTCTCGTGCGCGGTGCGCTGCCCGAGCCAGGCGCCGGCGGCGAGCCAGAGCACGACCACCGGCAGCCCGACCAGCCACAACAGGCGTCGCTGCAGCGAAGGCGCGCGCTTCGAGCTCATGGTGCCTCGTCCTCCGCCAGCGGCGGATACAACGCATAGCCGACGCCGCGCAGGGTGCGGATCCAGTCCGCGCCGAGCTTGCGCCGCAGGTGGTGGACGTGGACCTCGATCGCGTTGCTGGCGACTTCCTCGCCCCAGCCGTACACCGCCTCCTCCAGTTGCGCGCGCGAGAGCACATGCCCGGGGCGCGCGGCGAGCGCCTCCAGCAACGCGTACTCGCGCGGCGACAGTTCCAGCGGCGCGCCATCCAGCCGCGCGCTGCGCGCACCCGGGTCGAGGGCCAGCGCGCCGACCTGCTGCAGCGGCGCGGGATTGCCGTCGGCGCGCCGCAGCAGCGCGCGCACGCGCGCGGCCAGCTCGTCCAGGTGCACCGGCTTGACCACGTAGTCGTCGGCGCCGCTGTCCAGGCCCTGCACGCGGTCGTCGAGCGCGTCGCGCGCGGTCAGCAGCAGCACCGGCGTACGGTCGCCGCGCCTGCGCAGCGCGGCGATGACGTCGACGCCGCTCATGCGCGGCAGGTTCCAGTCGATGATCGCGGCCGCGTAGCGGGTATCGGCCAGCGCGTGCGCCGCGTGGCGGCCATCCTCGACCCAGTCCACCGCGTGGCCGAGATGGCGCAGGCCGTCCGCCAGGGCGCGGCCCAGCGCACGGTCGTCCTCGGCGAGCAGCAGGCGCATGCGGTCAGCCTGCGCGCCGGCGGCGGCGGCCGCCTTGATCCGGCGCAAGTCCGCGTCGGGCGCCCGGCCGCCGGACCGCGTCCCGCGCCGGAAACCCGGCGCCGGGGCCCAGGGCATGCCGTGGGGTCACGGATGCTCCCGCTCCGCGTCCGGCGCGCGCTTGCGGCCGTGGACCATGGCCGCGACCAGGTTCTCGCGGTAGTGCACGCTCTCGACCAGCGCGGCCAGCACGTGCACGCCGACGAAGGACAGCAGGCCCCAGGCGAGCGCTTCGTGCAGTTCCTCCAGCCATTCGGCGCCCCAGAACGCGTCCCAGGTCTGCATCCAGCCGGTCATGCCGACCGCTGTGACGCCGGCCAGCAGCAGCAGGATCATCACCGCCGCCGCCGGGTTGTGGCCGAGCCGGCGCCGCGAGGTGCCGGCCAGGCGTTCGCGCAGGTAGGTGGCGATGGCGCGCGGCCCGCGCACGAAGTCGGAGAAGCGCGCATGGCGAGGGCCGACAATCCCCCACAGCAGGCGGAACGCCACCAGCCCGAGCGCGGTGTAGCCGAGCAGCCGGTGCGCGGTGTCGCCCTCCTCGACCAGGAACGCGCCGAGCACGCAGGCGGCCAGCGACCAGTGGAACAGGCGCACCAGCGGATCCCAGACCTTGACCGACGGCGCGGCGCGGCCGGCCTCCTCGCCGGCCGCTGGATGGATGATGGCGTTCATGCGGGTCTCCTTCAGTCGTCGTTGCCGCGACGCTTGACGACGCGGCCGTCGGTCGGGTCGAAGTAGATCTCGACGTCGTTGCCGGCCTTGTCCTGGCCGTAGATCTCGTAGCAGGAGCCGGACACCTTGAACTTGTCGATGGTGTAGCCGTCCTTGAGGATGCGGTCCTTCATCTGCTGCTGCGGCATCCACTGGCTCTTCGGCGCGTCGGTGCACTTGGGGCCGGCGACGGCGCCGAAGGAAACGAGCGCGGCGGCGGCCGCGAGGGCGAGGGTGGCGTAGGTCTTCATGTTGGTCTCCGATGCGGGGCGGGATGCCCACGGCCCGCATTCCAGCGCCGTGGCCTTATGCGCCGCTTAAGGCGCGTGTCGCCGCCGTGCCGGCGCCGTTGACACAGGTCAAGGACGGCCCGCGCGGCCGGCGGCGACCATGCCGCGTCCCGTTCAGGAGCGCGCGCATGCAACTGGTCTGTCCCGCCGGCAACCTGCCGGCCCTGCAGGCGGCGGTGGATGCGGGCGCCGACGCGGTGTACGCCGGCTTTCGCGACCAGACCAATGCGCGCGCCTTCCCCGGCCTCAACTTCGACGACGCCGAGCTGCGCGCCGGGATCGGCTACGCGCACGCGCGGAGCCGCAAGGTCTACCTCGCGCTCAACACCTATCCCGAGAGCGCGCGCCTGAAGGACTGGCACGCGGCGGTCGACCGCGCCGCCGCGCTCGGCTGCGACGCGATCATCGCCGCCGAGATGGCGGTGCTCGACTACGCCGCGCGCGCGCACCCGGGATTGCCGCGCCACCTGTCGGTGCAGGGCTCGGCGACCACCGCGCCGGCGCTGGCCTACATGCACGAGCGCTTCGGCATCAGCCGCGCGGTGCTGCCGCGGGTGCTGTCGATCCAGCAGGTGGAGCGACTGTGCGAGCGCGCGCCGGTGCCGCTGGAGGTGTTCGCGTTCGGCAGCCTGTGCATCATGGTCGAGGGCCGCTGCCAGCTGTCGAGCTACGTCACCGGCGCCTCGCCCAACCGCCATGGCGTGTGTTCGCCGGCGAAGTTCGTGCGCTGGGACGAGCACGCCGACGGTGGCCGCACGGTGCGCCTCAACGGCGTGCTGATGGATCGCTACGCGCCGGCCGAACCGGCCGGCTATCCGACCGTGTGCAAGGGCCGCTTCGACGTCGGCGGCGAGATCTTCCACGCGCTGGAGGAGCCGACCAGCCTCAACACGCTGGAGCTCCTGCCGCGGCTGGCGCAGGCCGGCGTCGCCGCGCTGAAGATCGAGGGCCGCCAGCGCGGCGTCGCCTACGTCGCCTCGGTCACCCGCACCTGGCGCCGCGCGATCGACCGCCTGCACGCCGATCCGCAGGCCTGGCGGCTGGAGCCTGGCTGGCAGCAGGAGCTCGGCCGCCACGCCGAAGGCCACCAGACCACCCTCGGCCCCTACCACCGCAGTTGGCACTGAGCCGCGCATGGCAACGCACGCGATGAAACTCAGCCTCGGCCCGCTGCAGTACTTCTGGCCGCGCGAGACCACCCTCGCCTTCTATCGCGCCGCGGCGGCCTGGCCGCTGGACATCGTCTACCTCGGCGAAACCGTGTGCAGCAAGCGCCGCGAACTGCGCACGAAGGACTGGCTGGCGCTCACGCACGACCTGCGCGCCGCGGGCAAGGAGGTCGTGCTGTCGTCGCTGGCGCTGATCGAGGCCGAATCCGAACTCGGCGGGCTGGTGCACCTGCTCGAGGACGGCGGCGGCTGGATCGAGGCCAACGACCTGTCCGCGGTGCAGCTGTGCCGCGAGCGCGGCGTGCCCTTCGTTGCCGGGCCGTCGCTCAACGTCTACAACCACCGCGCGCTGGCGCTGCTGATGGAAGACGGCCTGCGGCGCTGGGTGCCGGGCGTCGAACAGGGTCGCGCGCTCATCGCCGACGTGCTCGACGGCCTGCGCGGCGACGGCATCGCGCCACCGGAACTGGAAGTCGTGGTCCTCGGCCGGCCGTCGCTGGCGTGGTCGGCGCGCTGCTTCACCGCGCGCGCGCTGGATCTTGCCAAGGACCAGTGCGGCTTCCGCTGCATCGACTATCCGGACGGGTTGCCGCTGGCCACGCGCGAGGGCCAGCCGTTCCTGCGCATCAACGGCATCCAGGTGCAGGGTGAGGAAATTGTCGACCTCGGCCCGGAGCTGGACGACCTGCGCGCGCTCGGCGTGGGCGTGCTGCGCGTGTGCCCGCGCGCCGAGGGCACCGCCGACGCGCTCGCGCACTACGACCGCGCGCGGCGGTCGCCGGTGCCGCCGCCG
>DASRZN010000116.1:0-4343 GCA_035686325.1 Lysobacteraceae bacterium | reverse complement strand
CGAAAAGGGCGGGGGCGGCGCCCCCGCCCGCCCCGCGGGTCAGGCGCTTGCGCGGCTCTGGTGGTGCGCTTCCGACAGCCGCTTCATCAGCGGCAGCACCGCGAACGCGATCGCCGTGCATACCAGCGCCGCCATGCCGAGCTTGTTGAAGAGGCTCGTGTAGATCGGCAGGCTGGCGATCGGGTTGTCGGTGATGTCGCTGGGCACGCTGGCGTAGGACGCGACCACGCCGCCGAGGTACTGCGACACGCCGGAGGCGACGAAGTAGGCGCCCATCATGAAGCCGCCCATGCTGGCCGGCACGTAGCGCGCGACCATGGCCAGGCCGAGGCCGCTGACCAGCAGCTCGCCCAGCGAGATCGCGCCGTAGCCCCACACCATCAGCCAGGACGAGACCCGGCCGGTCGCGTCGGCGACGTGTCCGGCCGCGCCGTAGATGAAGAAGCCGAGCGCGACGATCGCGAAGCCGAGCGCGAACTTGGCGGCGATCGACAGGTCCTTGCCGCGCTTGCCCGCCGCCGTGTAGACCCAGGCCAGCACTGGGCTGAGGATGAAGATCCAGATCGGGTTGAACGCCTGGAACTGCGCCGGCGACCAGTCCCACAGGTGCACGCCGAACACGACGAACGCCGGGTCCACGTTGCGCAGCGCGAACAGGTTCAGCGAGGTCGACATCTGCTGGTAGAAGATGAAGTAGAAGACCGTCTGCACGGTCAGCACCAGCGCGGCGATCAGGCCGGCGCGGTCCTCGCGGCGGCCGATCGCGATCAGGTAGGCGAAGATGCCCAGCACCACCGCGCCCGCGATCCACACGAACGCGCGCGCTACCGCCTCGTGCTGCAGGATGTAGGCCGAGACGAACACCGTCGCCACGCCGCCCGCCAGCACCAGCGCGAGCTTGCCCCAGGCGACCGGGCGCTCGTCCGGCTCGGAACCGACGTGCGCCAGCGCCAGGCGCATCACCGCGTAGTTGAGCAGCCCGAGCACGAGTCCGACCGCGCACACCGCGAACGCGATGTGCCAGCCCCAGCCGTTGCCGTAGTGGGCGTTGAAGTAGTCCTTCAGCCACGGGGTCAGCAGCTGCGAGATCATCGCGCCGAGGTTGACCGCCATGTAGTAGATGGTGAACGCGCTGTCGATCCGCGAGTCGTCGCCCTCGTAGATCTTGCGCACCAGGTTGCCGGCGTTGGCCTTGAACAGGCCGTTGCCGACCACGATCACGCCCAGCGCGCAGAACAGGAACCACACGCTCTGCCCGGGCACCACCATCAGCGCGTAGCCGAGCGCCAGCACCACCGCGCCGAGCAGCATGGTGCGGCGGGTGCCGAGGATGCGGTCGCCGATCCATCCGCCGATGGCCGGCGACACGTAGATCAGCGCCGCGGCCGCGCCCCACACCAGGGCCGCGCGCTCGTCCGGGAAGCCCAGGCGCTGGACCATGTAGTACACGATCAGCGCCTGCATGCCGTAGTAGCCGAAGCGCTCCCACATCTCGATCAGGAACACCGTGCTGAAGGCGCGGGTCTGGCTGGGGCGTGCGGTTGCGTTCATGCGGTGGGCCGGTTGGGTTCGCGATCCGAACCGGCCGATGGTGCCGCAGCCGGCGCCCGATGTCATGACGCGGGTCCGGCGGCGGCTTGCCGGCTTGTGGCAGAATCAGGGGATCGCGCGTCCGCGCCTGCCGTCCGACACCCCGCGCCATGCCCCTCGTTTTCCCGCCGTTCCCGGCGCTGGCCCCGGCCGGCCGGCGTCCCGCCAGCCCGCGGGTGCCCTGATGGCGGACGAGATCGGACACCTGCCGCGCCGGCCCGGGCGGATCTGGCTGGCGACCAAGTGGTCGCTGCAGGGGCTGCGCGCGGCCTGGCTGCACGAGTCCTCGTTCCGGCTCGAGGTCTACCTGTTCGCGATCCTTGGTCCGACCGGCCTCTACCTCGGCCAGGGCGCGGTCGAGAAGGTGCTGCTGGTCGGCAGCTGCCTGCTGGTGCTGAGCGTGGAACTCCTCAACTCGGCGATCGAGGCGGTGATCGAGCGCTACGGCGGCGAACACCACGAACTCGCCGGCCGCGCCAAGGACATGGGCTCGGCCGCCGTGTTCGTGCTGATGGCCAACGTGGTGATGACCTGGGGCCTGATCCTCGGCCCGCGCTACTTCTGACGCCCGCTTTTCGGAGTTCCCGCTTTTGAGTCTTTCCATGCTGGCCGACCCGCAGACCTGGATCCTGCTGGTCACCTTGAGCTCGATCGAGATCGTGCTCGGCATCGACAACCTGGTCTTCATCTCGATCGCGGTCAGCAAGCTGCCGGCGACCACCCGCGAACGCGCCCGCAAGTTCGGCATCGCCGCCGCCTGCATCACCCGCGTCGCCCTGCTGCTGACCCTGGCCTACCTCGCGCACATGAAGGAGGACCTGTTCACGGTCTTCGGCCGCGGCCTGTCGGTCCGCGACCTGGTGCTGCTGCTCGGCGGCATCTTCCTGGTGTTCAAGGGCGTGATGGAGATCCGCGACCAGGTCGCCGGCGAACCGGATTCCGAGGACGTGCACACCAAGCCGGCCAGTTCCTTCGCCGCGGTGATCGCGCAGATCGCGGTGATCGACATCGTGTTCTCGCTGGATTCGGTGATCGCGGCGGTCGGCATGGCCGACCAGTACGTGCCGGTGATGGTCGCGGCGATCCTGCTGGCGGTGGCGGTGATGCTGCTGGCGGCGCAGCCGCTCGGCCGCTTCATCGACAACAACCCCACCATCAAGATGCTGGCGCTGGCCTTCATCGTGCTGATCGGCGCCTACCTGATCGTGGAAGGCCTGGAGTTCCACGTGCCCAAGGCCTACGTGTACGGGCCGATGGGCTTCTCTGCCGCGGTGGAGTGCCTGAACCTGTGGGCCAAGCGCCGCGCGCGGCTGCGCGGCGAGGGTGCCTGAGCGCGGGTTGACGCCTGTTGCACGCGGGTCCGGGCGATGCTGCAATCCCGCCGTCGCCCACCGGAGCCACCGCCATGCGTGCCGTCCCGCCCGCGCGTCTCGTCCTGCTCGTCGTGCTCGCCGCGCTGCTGTCCGGCTGCGGCTACAACCAGATCCAGCAGAAGGACGAGACGGTCAACGCCGCCTGGTCCGAGGTCATCAACCAGTACAAGCGGCGCGCCGACCTGGTGCCCAACCTGGTCAACACGGTCAAGGGCTACGCCAGCCACGAGGAGCGCGTGCTCACCGAGGTCACCAACGCGCGCGCCAGGGTCGGCCAGGTCAACGTGCGCGCGGACGACGCGCAGTCGCTGGCCGCGTTCCAGCAGGCGCAGGGCGAGCTGTCCAGCGCGCTGAGCCGGCTGCTGGTGGTCAGCGAGAACTATCCGAACCTGAAGGCCGACCGCTCCTTCCAGGACCTGCAGGCGCAGCTGGAAGGCACCGAGAACCGGATCACCGTCGCCCGCGGCCGCTACATCCAGGCGGTGCAGGACTACAACACCTACATCCGCCAGTTCCCGGCGGTGATGACCGCGAAGCTGTTCGGCTACCAGACCAAGCCGAACTTCACGGTCGAGAACGAACAGCAGATCCAGCAGGCGCCGACCGTCGATTTCGGCGCGCCGGCGCAGCCGGCGCCGCAGCAGCCGCCGGCGCCGCAGCCGCAGCCCGCACCGGGCGGCTGAGGCCCGCCGCGCCGATGTCGCGCCTCGCGCGCTGGCTGCGACCGCTTGCCCTGCTCGGGCTGCTGCTGGCCAGCACGGGCGGCCTCGCGCAGGCGCTGGCGCCGATTCCCGCGCTGGACGCGCCGGTGGTCGACACCACCGGCACCCTCGGCGCCGCCGAGAAGCAGCAGCTCACGCAGCAGGCGCTCGCGCTGCAGCAGCGCAAGGGCAGCCAGCTGCAGGTGCTGATCGTGCCGACCACGCAACCCGAGGACATCGCGCAGTACACCCAGCGCGTGTTCGACCAGGTGAAGCTCGGACGCAAGGGCATCGACGACGGCGTGCTGCTGGTGGTCGCCAAGGACGACCGCCGGGTGCGTATCCAGCCGGGCTACGGGCTGGAGGGCGCGATCCCGGACGCGATCGCCAACCGCATCATCCAGGAATACATGGCGCCGAAGTTCCGCGCCGGCGACTACGCCGGCGGCATCGCCGACGCCACCGCCGTGCTGGTGAAGCTGATCGACGGCGAGCCGCTGCCGGCGCCGATCGCCGACAACCGCGCGCGCGACGGCGCGGGGGGCATGCCGTGGTTGTTCGCGCTGTTCGGCGCGATCGTGGTCGCGCAGGTCGCGCGCGGCATCTTCGGCCCGCTGCCGCGGCCGTTGCGCGCGCTGTTCGGCGCGGGCGCGGCGGGCTTCGCCGCATGGCTGATGTC
>DASRZN010000115.1:0-2705 GCA_035686325.1 Lysobacteraceae bacterium | reverse complement strand
ACCTCGCCCGCGTGCAGTGCGAAGCTGACGTCGCGCAGCGCCCAGCGCGCGGCGTCGGGATAGCGGAAGCCGACCCGCTCGAAGGCGAAGCCGCGCGCGATCGGCCGCGGCACCGGCAGGGCGTCGGGCTTCGACACGATCTCCGGTTCGATCTCGAAGAAGGAGAACAGGTCGTCCAGGTACAGCGCCTGCCCGGCGACCTGGGAGAAACCCACCAGCAATCCTTCGAGCAACTGGCGCAGGCGGCGGAAACTGCCGGCGAGGAAGGTCAGGTCGCCGATGCTGAAGTCGCCGTGCACGGTGCGCCAGACGATGTAGGCGTAGGCGACGTAGTAGCCGAGCGTGCCGAGCGCGGCGAACAGCGTGCCCCACAGCGCGCGGCTGCGGGCGAGCCGGCGGTTGGCGGCGTAGAAGCCGTCGGCCAGGGCGCGGAAGCGCGCGACCAGGAAGCCGTGCAGGTTGAAAATCTTGACCTCTTTCGCGGTCTCCACGCTGGCGCCGGTCTGGCGCAGGTATTCCAGCTGGCGCCGTTCCGGCGTCCACTGGAAGTTGAGCGTGTAGTTCATCGCGTTGAAATGCGCCTCGCCGACGAAGGCGGGAACCAGCGCGATCGCGAGCAGCACGATCAGCCACGGCGCATACACCAGCAGGCCGGTGGCGAAGCTGACCACCGTGATCGCGTCCTGGGCCTGGCCGAACAGCTGGCCCATCAGGTTCATCCGGCCCATGGTCTGGCGACGGGCGCGGTCGAGCTTGTCCTGCAGGTCGGGATCCTCGAAGTCCTCGAGGTCGAGGGTGGCGGCGTGCTCCATCAGGCGCACGCTGGCGGCGTTGGTGAACAGTTCGGAGAGCAGGCCGTCGGCGTAGGCGACCAGGCGTCCGAGCAGGTCGGCGGCGATCGCCAGCGCGAACTCGAGCAGCAGCAGGGCCAGCAGGTGCGACAGTTCGCCCGCGCGCCAGGCGTCGGCGAGGCCGGCCTGCGCGACGCCGGCGCCCACCAGGCGTACCGCCTCGTCGATGATCAGCTTGCCGACGTAGAGGGTGGCGACCGGCAGCAGGGCGCGCACCAGGCGCAGGCCGAGGCTGGTGGCGGTGAGCGCGCGGCTGGTCTGCCAGATCTGGCGCAGGAACGGCGGCAGGTTGCGCATCGCGTCGAAGCGCTCGCGCAGGCTGGGCGTGCGGCCGGGGGCAGGGGCGGGCATGCCGGCATTGTGCAGTGGCCGGGGCCTGATCCCGGTCAAGGCGGCGGGCCGGCCCGCCGCCGACCATGCGCGGGCATCGCGCATGGCGCGCGCCAGAACCGGAGATCCCCATGCTGTTCGACGTCATCGGCCTCACCGACGAGGCCACCGCCCGCTCCATCGCCTTCGCCGTCCACGCGCTGGACCCGCAGGCCAGGCTCACCGTCAACCTCGGCCGCGGCCGCCTGCTGGTCGAAGGGCGGCTGCAGGAGAACGAGATCACCGACGCCCTGCGCGCCGCCGGCTTCCCCGCCACGCTCGCGCCGGAACACGCGGAAGGGACGACCTGCTGCGGCAGTTGCGGCTGAAGTTTGGTGGCAGAAGCGAGGCAGGCGGCTCCGTGCGGGGCCGCCGCCCGGGGCCGGGGCCTGCTCCGCCGCTTAGTGCGCTGTCCTGCTCCCGATGCGCGGCCGCGCGCCATCCATGGCGCGCTCGGAGCAGGCCCCGACCCCGAGCGTCGGCTCGCAGCTCCAAACTCCGGACTTCGGCGGCAGCAGGGACCGCCTCTGCAGGTCCTCCGATCCGAAGCGACGGTACGCCCGGTCGCGGAGGGCGGGGCCCTGATGGGGGTGTGCGTCAGCGGGCCATGGATGGCCCGCGCGGCGCATGAGCACAGGATGTGCGCCTAAGCCGAAAAGCACACCCCCATCTGGGCGCCGCCCCCGGCACGAAGCCGCGCGCTTGTTCTACTGCTGTTCGTGTCTACCGAGCGGAGGAACGTCGCGTTTCCGGCAACCAGACAGGTCCGGTAGCGCGACAACGGGATAAAATCACGTTTTCCCGCCCAAAGCCCGCCCCGTGTCCAGCGCCGTCCTCGATCCCGCCCAGTCCTCCGCCGCCACCCGCGGCCAGATCCGCCAGGAAGACCTGGTCCAGTCGATCGCCGACGCGCTGCAGTACATCAGCTACTACCACCCGGTCGACTACATCCGCAGCCTGTCCGCCGCCTACGAGCGCGAACAGTCGCCGGCGGCGCGCGACGCCATCGCGCAGATCCTGATCAACTCGCGCATGTGCGCCGAGGGCCACCGGCCGATCTGCCAGGACACCGGCATCGTCACCGTGTTCCTGAAGATCGGCATGGACGTGCGCTGGGTGGACGCCACCATGGGCGTCGAGGACATGGTCCACGAAGGCGTGCGCCGCGCCTACAACCACCCGGACAACAAGCTGCGCGCGTCGGTGCTGGCCGATCCGGCCGGCAGGCGCGTCAATACCCGCGACAACACGCCCGGCGTGGTCAACGTCAGCGTGGTGCCGGGCGACACCGTCGAGGTGATCGTCGCGGCCAAGGGCGGCGGCTCGGAAGCGAAGAGCAAGTTCGTGATGCTCAACCCGTCCGACTCGATCGTGGACTGGGTGCTGAAGACGGTGCCGACCATGGGCGCCGGCTGGTGCCCGCCGGGCATGCTCGGGATCGGCATCGGCGGCACCGCCGAGAAGGCGATGCTGCTGGCGAAGGAA
>DASRZN010000114.1:0-12349 GCA_035686325.1 Lysobacteraceae bacterium | reverse complement strand
TCGCCGACCGCGCCATGCTCGCCCCGGGCGACCTGGTGTTCTTCGCCCGCCGCGCCGGCGGCAAGGTCGACCACGTCGGCATCTACCTCGGCGAAGGCCAGTTCGTGCACGCGCCGCGCACCGGCAAGGCGGTCGAAGTTTCCAGCCTCGACAACAGCTACTGGAACCGCCGCTACATCCAGGCGCGCCGCGTCGCCCAGCTCTGAAGGGCGTCGCCGCGACCCGTCGCAGGAAGGCCGGGCTCGCCCGGCCTTCTTCGTTCCGGCGCGCCGATGCCCCATGATCGGCTCACGGAGGACACCATGAGCGGCCGCCAGCGCAGCCTGCAGTTCCGTTTCCTCGCCGAGCCCACCGACGTCAACTACGGCGGCAAGGTGCACGGCGGCGCGGTGATGAAGTGGATCGACCAGGCCGGCTACGCCGCCGCGGTCGGCTGGAGCGGACGCTATTGCGTCACCGTGGCGGTGGACGGGATCCGCTTCCTGGCGCCGATCCGGATCGGCGAGCTGGTCACCGTCGCCGCCACCCTGCTGCGCACCGGCACCAGCAGCATGCAGTTCACGATCGAGGTGCGCGCGCGGGCGCCCGCCGGGGAGGAAGCCGACGCGCGGCTGTGCGTGCGCTGCGTGATCGCCTTCGTCGCGCTGGACGCGGTCGAAGGCAAACCCGCGCCGGTGCCGCCACTGGCCGACGCCGACCCACGGCTTGCGGAACAGGCGGCGCGGGTGATGGCGCTCGGCCGGGACATCGAGCAGGCGATCGCCGCGCTCGAGCCGGCGCCGGCGGCGGACGGGCCGCGCTCCGCCGGCTGATCCATCCTTTCATCGCGAGAAAGCGATAGAATGCGCCGCCGCCGAGGGGCGTTGCGACCGATGCGCCGTCACCACGACGGCCACGGCCAGGCTCGGCGCGGTCAGCAAGCAGCAACGGCGCCCGGTTACCCTTGTCCGTTTTTCGAGACATGCCTCCCGCCCCCGCGGGAGCGGACGCAACCGGAGCCCGAGATGAACGCAGCCACCCAATCCCCCCGCGCCCGCGATTACCGCGTCGCCGACATCGCCCTCGCCGACTGGGGCCGCAAGGAAATCGACATCGCCGAGCACGAGATGCCCGGCCTGATGTCGATCCGCCGCAAGCACGCCGCCGCGCAGCCGCTCAAGGGCGTGCGCGTCACCGGCTCGCTGCACATGACCATCCAGACCGCGGTGCTGATCGAGACGCTGAAGGACATCGGCGCCGACGTGCGCTGGGCGTCGTGCAACATCTTCTCGACCCAGGACCACGCTGCCGCCGCGATTGCCGCGACCGGCACCCCGGTGTTCGCCTGGAAAGGCGAGACGCTGGAGGAGTACTGGGACTGCACGCTCGACGCGCTCAGCTTCCCCGACGGCCAAGGGGGGTTCCTCGGCCCGCAACTGGTGGTGGACGACGGCGGGGACGTGACCCTGCTGATCCACAAGGGCTACGAGCTCGAGCAGGGCGACAGCTCGTGGGTGAACAGCGCGTCCGGCAGCCACGAGGAGCAGGTGATCAAGAACCTGCTCAAGCGCGTGGCGGAGGAGCGCCCGGGCTACTGGACGCGCGTCGTCGCAGACTGGCGCGGCGTGTCCGAGGAGACCACCACCGGCGTGCACCGCCTGTACCAGCTCGCCGAGCAGGGCAAGCTGCTGGTCCCGGCGATCAACGTCAACGACTCGGTCACCAAGTCCAAGTTCGACAACCTGTACGGCTGCCGCGAGTCGCTGGCCGACGGCCTCAAGCGCGCGATGGACGTGATGCTGGCCGGCAAGGTCGCGGTGGTGTGCGGCTACGGCGACGTCGGCAAGGGCTCGGCGCATTCGCTGCGCGCCTACGGCGCGCGCGTGATCGTCACCGAGATCGACCCGATCTGCGCGCTGCAGGCGGCGATGGAGGGCTTCGAGGTGGCCACCGTCGAGGACACCCTCGGCCGTGCCGACATCTACGTCACCACCACCGGCAACAAGGACGTCATCCGCCTGGAGCACATGCAGGCGATGAAGGACCAGGCGATCGTCTGCAACATCGGCCACTTCGACAACGAGATCCAGGTCGACGCGCTCAACGCCTCCGGCGCGCAGCGGATCAACATCAAGCCGCAGGTGGACAAGTACGTGATCGCGCCGGGCCGCGAGATCTTCCTGCTCGCCGAAGGCCGGCTGGTGAACCTCGGCTGCGCCACCGGCCACCCAAGCTTCGTCATGTCCAACTCGTTCTCGAACCAGACGCTCGCGCAGATCGACCTGTGGCAGCACAAGGACGCGTACGAGAAGACCGTGTACCGCCTGCCCAAGCACCTGGACGAGGAGGTCGCGCGCCTGCACCTGGAGAAGATCGGCGTCAAGCTGACCCGGCTCACCCGCGAGCAGGCGGACTACCTCGGCGTGTCGGCGGACGGGCCGTACAAGCCTGAGCACTATCGCTACTGAGCCGGGAACCGGTAACCGGGAATGGGTAACCGGAAAGCGAACACGCCCCTCCATTACGACCTGGACGTCTGGAAGGACGCCATGCGGCTGGCACGCGGGATCTACCGGGTGTCGGCCGCGTTTCCCGAGACGGAGCGATACGGCCTTGCCACCCAGATCCGACGCGCGGCGGTGAGCGTCGCGTCCAACATCGCCGAAGGAGCCGGTCGCGGCAGCCGCCTCGAGTACGCGCGACATCTGCGGATCGCGCGAGGGTCGCTGATGGAGCTGGATACCCAGCTGTGGATCGCCCGCGACCTCGAATTCGCTTCCGACATCGACGACCTGCAAGCGCTCATCCAGCGCGTCGCGGCGATGCTCAATGCGCTGATCGCCAGCAAGACCCGCCCTCCCAGCGAGACTCCCGCATGAGCGCCACTCCGGCTCCCGGCTCCCGGCTCCCGGTTCCCGTCTCCTTCGAGTTCTACCCGCCGAAGACCGACGACCAGCGCCTGCAGCTGGACCGCACCGCGAAGCGGCTGAAGTCCGAGTCGCCGGAATACGTGTCGTGCACCTTCGGCGCCGGCGGCTCGACCCTGTCGTACACGCCGGAGACCGTGCGCCGGCTGCGCGAGCAGCACGCGCTGGAGGCCGCGCCGCACCTGTCGTGCATGGGCGGCACCCGCGACGAGATCCGCCAGCTGCTCAAGCTGTACCGCGCGCTCGGCTGCCGGCGGGTGGTCGCGCTGCGCGGCGACCTGCCGTCCGGCATGGCGCGCATGGGCGACTTGCGCTTCGCGTCCGAGCTGGTCGCCTTCATCCGCGCCGAACATGGCGACTGGTTCCGTATCGAGGTCGGCTGCTATCCGGAAATGCATCCGCAGGCCGAGGATGCGTTCGCCGACCTGCGCAACTTCAAGGCCAAGGTCGACGCCGGGGCGGATGGCGCGATCACCCAGTACTTCTACAACGCCGACGCCTATTTCCGCTTCGTGGACGACGCCCGCGCGCTCGGCATCGAGGCGCCGATCGTGCCGGGCATCATGCCGATCTCCAACTTCGCCCAGTTGCGCCGCTTTTCCGAGGCCTGCGGTGCGGAAATCCCGCGCTGGATCGGCAAGCGCATGCAGGCCTACGGCGACGACGTCGACGCGATCCGCGATTTCGCCGCCGATTGCGTCGCCGCTTTGTGCCGGCGGCTGGTCGAGGGCGGTGCGCCGGCACTGCATTTCTACACGCTCAACCTGTCCAAACCGACACTGAACGTGCTCGCGCGACTGCGCTGAGTTGCGCCGCGGTTCACGCTGAACGGGCGAGCGCGCACGCGCCTTCGACCGCGCGCGCCACAGCATCGGCGCATGCGCTGGAACCCCTCCCGCCGCGCCTGGAACGCGTTCGCCCTGGCTTGCCTGGTGGCTGTGCCGGCACTGCTCGCCGTGGCACCGCCCGCGCGCTCGACCGCGGTGCAGCGCTGCGCCACCGCCGACGGCGCGATCGCCTACACCGATGGCGCCTGCGCGGCGATCGGCGCGCGGCCGGCGCCGATGCGGATCGAGCTGATCGGACGGCTCGTCAGCGAAGCGCGGCGCGAAGGCCGCGAACCTGACCTGCCGGGCGCGCTCGCCGGCGACGAGGCGACGTCGGCACCGGCGCGCCGCAGCCCGTCCGACGGTTGCGCCCGCACGCCGCGGCAACTGGCCCGCGACCTGCGCGGCGCGTTCGCGCTGGGCGACGTCAACCGGGTCGCCGAGAGCTACCACTGGGCAGGCATGTCAAACCGCGAAGGCCAGCGCACGCTCGACCGCCTGGGCCACCTCGTCGGCCGCCGCGCGGTCGCCAGCCGCTACTTCGCCGCGCAGATCGCGTCGCTCGGCGACGACGGCTGGGGCGACGGCCCGCGCGGCGGCGACGCCGGCATCCTGCAGGTGGTGTTCGCCGACGACGGCATGCAGCAGGCACTGGAGTTCGACGTGCACCGCTATCGCGATTGCTACTTCGTCAGCTTCTGATGCCGTCGCGAGCTGACGCCGGTCGCGCATGCACCCACGCGGGCGCTACCCTGCACCGATGCCCGGCCTCCGCCCGCTCCGCCCTGTTCTCGCCGCCCTGCTCCTGCTCGCCGCCGGCAGCGCCTGCGCGCAGGTGCGCCATTGCGTCACGGCGGACGGGGCCGACGTCTACACCGACAAGCGCTGCGAGGAACTCGACGCGGTGCCGGCGCCCCCGCCGCCGGCCCTGCCGGGGCCCGGCGCGACCCGGCGCCGCCCGGCCTGCGCGCGCACGCTGCGCGACCTGAGCTTCGAGTTGCAGGCGGCGATCGACGCGCAGGACGTCAACCGCCTCGCGGCCAGCTACGACTGGGCCGGGATGTCCACCCGTGCCGGCTTCGCCGTGCTCGACCGGCTCGCCGCCATCGCGCGCCGGCCGCTGATCGACATCGTGCCGCTGTACGCGGGCGTCGATGAAGGCTTGCTGGCCGAAGACCCCGGCCAGCCACCGCTCGCGCTGCGGCTGGAGCAGACCCTGGACGGCAGCGCGACGCCGGCGCCGACCGTGCTGTCCCTGCGCCGCACGCTCGGCTGCTGGTGGGTGCGCTTCTGAGCCAGCCGCAAGGCCCGGTGCTGGTGGGCGCTCGGCGCTTGGTGGGACAATGGCGTTTTCCCCCACGGACACCGGCATGCGCTACCCCGACTGGATCTGGCACAACGGCGCGATCAAGCCGTGGGCCGAAGCCACCACCCACGTCATGGCGCACGCGGTGCACTACGGCTCGTCGGTGTTCGAGGGCCTGCGCAGTTACGAAACCCCGAACGGCCCGGCGATCTTCCGCCTGAGCGACCACAACCGCCGCCTGCTCGCCTCGGCGAAGATCTACGACATGCCGATGCCCTACGGCGTCGACGAGATCAACGCCGCCTGCCGCGAGGTGCTGAAGGCGAACGCGCTGGCCGCGGCCTACCTGCGCCCGGTCGCGTTCCGCGGGCTCGGCGGCTTCGGGCTGTCGGCCGACACGCCGACCGACGTCGCCGTCGCCGCCTGGCAGATGGGCCCCTACCTCGGCGCCGACGTGCTCGAGCGCGGCATCGACGCCTGCGTGTCGAGCTGGCAGCGCTTCGCCCCCAACACCATCCCCGCCGGCGCCAAGGCCGGCGGCAACTACCTGTCCGGCCAGCTGGTCGCGCGCGAGGCGCGCCGGCTCGGCTTCGGCGAGGGCATCGCGCTGGCCTCCACCGGCCTGCTCAGCGAGGGCGCCGGCGAGAACCTGTTCCTGGTGTTCGACGGCGCGCTGCACACCACCCCGGTCAGCGCCGCGCTGCTCAACGGCATCACCCGCAACACCCTGATGACGCTGGCGCGCGATGCCGGCATCGCGGTGGTCGAGCGCGACCTGCCGCGCGAATACCTGTACCTGTGCGACGAGCTGTTCATGTGCGGCACCGCCGCCGAGATCACCCCGATCCGCTCGGTCGACGGCCGCCAGGTCGGCAGCGGCCAGCCGGGGCCGGTGACGCGGCGCATGCAGGAGCTGTTCTTCGGCCTGTTCGACGGCCGCACGCCGGACCGCCACGGCTGGCTGGAGTACGTCTAAGACGACAGGGCGATGCCGCGGGCGCTCAGGCGCTGGCGTCGCCCGCTCCGAACGCCAGCGTCGCCACCACGCCGCGCGGGCGGCCAGGCACCACCCGCACGTCCCAGCCGTACAACGCGCACAGGCGGCGCACGATCGACAGGCCGATGCCGCCGCCCTGCGAATGCTCCGCGTGGGTGCCGCGGTAGCCGCGCTCGAACAGCCGCGCCGCGTCCTCGGGGCTGAGTCCGGGGCCGGTATCGATCACCTCCACCGCCTGCGGCAGCAGCCGCACCACGACCTCGCCTTCGGTCGTGTACTTCACCGCGTTGCCGATCAGGTTGCCCAGCGCGACCGCGACCGCCGCTTCCGGCGCGTCCACCAGCAGGCGGTGCTCGCCTTCCAGGCGCAGGTCCAGCGGCTTGCCGGCCAGCTGCGCGCGGTGCGCGTCGAGCAGTTGCCCCGCTATCTTCGCGACGTCCGCCGCGCCGTGGCCGCGTTCGTTGCGCGAGAGCAGCAGCAGCGCGCTGATCAGGTCGGTGCACTGCTGCTCGGCGCGCTGGATGCGCAGCAGGCGCGCGCGGGTCTTGTCGTCGACGTCCGGTCGCGACAGCAGCAGCTCGACCGCGCCCTTGATCACCGCCAGCGGCGTGCGCAGCTCGTGGCTGACGTCGGCGTTGAACTCGCGGTCCCGCTTGACCACCTCGGTCAGGCGCGCGGCGTAGTCGTCCAGCGCGCCGGCGAGCTGGCCGACCTCGTCGTCCGGGAAGTGCGCCGCCAGTTTTTCCGGTTGCGCGCTGCGCCCGGACTCGCGCAGGCGCTGGGCCAGTTCCGACACGGGGCTCATCACCCGCGACGCGGCCCACATCCCCACCAGCAGCGACAGCCCGGTGAACACGATCACCACGCCGACCAACGCGTTGTTGAACTGCTGTTCGCCGCGCGCCGACTGCGACATGTCGTAGGCGATGAAGAACCAGGTGTCCGGCGTCTTGCGCACCGCCAGCTTGTAGGTGAACGGCGTGCCGTCGTCGCTCACGCCGTTCATGCCGTAGATGCCGTCGGCCAGCGGCTTCCAGTCGGGGAAGTCGCGCTGCAGCCGGTCGCTGTCCGGGGAGAAGGCGTACGCGCGCATCTGCTGGAAGGCGAGCTCCGGCGTGCTGCCCGGGTTCGCGTAGAAGCGGCGGGCGAGCTCGTCGATGTTGCGGTTCATCACGTCTTCGACCAGCTGGTTCTCGACGCGGCTGCGCGCCCAGTTGGTGGCGAACGCGAGCAGCAGCGTCAGGCCGAAGCCGAGCAGCAGGAAGGACAGGATGATGCGGCTGCGCAGGCGCCGCCGATAGCGCGTGGGCCTGCGGCGCGACGGGGCCGTCCCGTTGGTTTGCGTCATGCGCTGCGCGAGGGGCCCGTCAGGCGCCTTCCGGCGCGGCGATGCGGTAGCCGATGCCGTGGCGGGTCTGGATCAGCTGGGTCGGGAACGGCTTGTCCACCACGGCGCGCAGGCCGTGGATGTGCACGCGCAGCGAGTCGGAGTCCGGCAGTTCCTCGCCCCACACCCGGGTCTCCAGCTCCTGGCGGGTGACCACCGCCGGCGCGGCCTCCATCAGCGCCTGCAGGATCTTCAGGGCGGTCGGGTTGAGCTGCAGCAGCTTGCCGCCGCGGCGCACTTCCAGGGTGTCGAGGTTGTACTCGAGGTCGGCGACCTCCAGCACGCGGGTCTGCAGGCCCTTGCCGCGGCGCGCCAGCGCGTTCAGCCGCACCTCCACTTCCTGCAGCGCGAACGGCTTGATCAGGTAGTCGTCGGCGCCGGAGTCGAAGCCGGCGAGCTTGTTCTCGAGCGAGTCGCGCGCGGTCAGCATCAGCACCGGGGTCTGCTTGCGCGCCTCGTTGCGCAGCTTGCGGCAGACCTCCAGGCCGTCCATGCCCGGCAGGTTGAGGTCGAGCACCACCGCGTCGAAGTCGTTGACCACCGCCAGGTGCAGGCCGGTGATGCCGTCGGCGGCGAAGTCCACGGTGTGGCCGCGGTCCTCGAGGTAGTCGCCGAGGTTGGCGGCGATGTCGCTGTTGTCTTCGATGACGAGGATGCGCATCGGCTGCTCCTGCAGGTGTCGGCGACGCGGGGCCTTCCGATTCTGGCACGCGCCGCCGTGAACGCGTTCCCGATGCCGCCCAAACAAAGGCCCAGGAGCGTGGACCGCGCCTGGGCCAAGGAGTGCCCCGATACCGTCATCCACGACTGGAGGAGGAGCCGCCTCCCGGCGGGGATGCTGGTCCGGACAGGCTAGCGGCCGCTCGATTAAAGGGCCGTTAAACCCGGGCCGCCGGGGGCCGGGCGGCGGGCGGCCGGGGCGCCGGGGGCCGGCCGGCGCGCCGGGCGGGCGGCGGCAGGGCCGGCAGCGGCCGGCCGGCACGGGCCCGGGCCTCGGCCGCGGCGGCCTCGGCGCAGGCGGCCACGTGGTCGACGATGCGGCCGGCGATGTCCACCCCGGTTGCGTCCTCGATGCCCTCCAGGCCGGGCGAGGAGTTGACCTCCAGCACCAGCGGGCCGCGCCGGGAGCGGATCAGGTCCACCCCGGCCACCCCCAGCCCCAGCACCGCCGCGGCCCGGGTCGCCACCACCACCTCGGCCGGCGAGGGCTGGACCGGACGGGCGCTGCCGCCGCGGTGCAGGTTGGAGCGGAAGTCGCCCTTCGCCGCCTGCCGGCGCATCGCGGCCACCACCTGGCCGCCGACCACGAAGCAGCGCAAGTCCGCGCCCTTCGCCTCGCCAATGAACTCCTGCACCAGGAAGTTGGCGTACAGCCCGCGCAGCGCCTCGATGACGCTGCGCGAGGCCGACGGCTTCTCGGTCAGCATCACGCCGTTGCCCTGGGTGCCCTCGTTGAGCTTGATCACATGCGGCGGCGGCCCGAGCATCGACAGCAGGTCGGCGGTGTCGTCGGGGTTGTCGCCGAACACGGTCACCGGCAGGCCGATCCCCTGCGCCGCCAGCAGCTGGTGGCAGCGCAGCTTGTCGCGCGCCTTCAGGATCGCGTCGGACGAGTTCGGGGTGACGCTGCCCATCAGCTCGAACTGGCGCAGCACCGCGGTGCCGTAGCGGGTGATCGAGGCGCCGATGCGCGGCACCACCGCGCCGTAGCCTGCCAGCGGCCGGCCCTTGTAGTGGATGCGGAAGCCGTCGCTGCCGATGCGCAGGTAGCAGCGCAGCGGATCCAGCACGCGCACGCTGTGGCGGCGTTCGCGCGCGGCCTCGACCAGCCGCCGCGTGGAGTAGAGCTTGCCGTTGCGGGACAGGATCGCGAGTTTCATGAGGGGAACCGGGAGACGGGAAGCGGGAGCCGCGGCGCACTGGCGGCCATGATCGGAACGACGGAGGATGCCAGGCCGTCGACGGGTATCGAGGCGGCCACCGGCTGGCGACGCGCGCCCGGCGGCCGCCCGTGCGCGAACGAACGCGCCGGATCGACCGCGTACGCGCCGGCCAGCGCGCTGCGGCCGAGCAGCATCGGGAAGGCCATGCCGCGGCGGTCGCACAGGTTCAGTTCGATGTCGCGGACGGCGCCGGCCAGCCACAGCCGCGTGCGCAGGAACACCCGCAAGCTGCGGTGCCCGCCGGAGTCCACCACCTCGCGTTCGTCGTGCACCGGCGCCATCGCCTCGACGTGCTCGCGCCCGTCGCTGACCCGGAACCCGACCCACGGCGCGCCCGCCTCGGTGAAGCGCCACTGCGCGTCCACGTGCAACGCCGAGCTGCGCGCGCCGGTGTCGACCTTGGCGCGCAGCCGCCGCACCCGCAGGTCCGGCAGCGCCACCCACTCCCGCCAGCCGAGCACGACCACGTCCGACATCGAGCGTTTCCCCGCGGCGTGGAACGGAAAACGGCGGCCAGTGTGCACGGGCCGCCGTTTCCGGAATGTGGAGCGGGTGATGGGAATCGAACCCACGCTAGCAGCTTGGGAAGCTGCAGTTCTACCATTGAACTACACCCGCGCGAGGCCAAGTCTATGCCCGCCCGCGTCGCGCTGGCAACGGCGCGGGGCGCCTGCGCGGCGCGCCCCGCGCGTTGCGTTCAGAAGCCCTTGCCCAGGCTCAGGAACGCGCTGGCGTCGTTGCCGCCGGCCTGCCCCACGGTCAGGCTCACGCCGACGTTGGCGTCCAGCCCGAGCACGCTGGTGCGCGCGCCGAGCAGCGCGGTGCCGTAGTTGCGGTCGAACTGGATGCCGGGCACCGCGTAGGGCAGCGAGGACGGGATCGACTGCGCCTGCGCGAACGCCTCGTCCGGCATGTCCTTGAACTCGCGGTCCCAGGTCAGGCGCGCGTACGGCTGCACGTGGCCGCCGGTCCAGGCGAACTGCCAGCCGAGGCTGCCGATCAGCGAGCGGACATCCTGGTCCGGATACGCCAGCGAGGTGGACAGCGCCGGGTCGCTCTCGGCGAAGCCGTCGATGTCGATCTTCTGCCACAGCACCGAGGCGACCGGGCCGTGCTGCCAGTTGCCGCTGGTGAAGGTCCAGCCGCCGCTGACGCCCGCGCTGAGGTTGCTGCCGTCGGTGGAACCGTGGTGGGTGCGGGTCGCCGGGCCGAGCACGACGTCGCGGTCCAGGTCGAAGTCCAGGCGGCTGTAGCTCAGCTGGCCGTTCACCCACGCGCCGTCGTCGCCGTACCAGCCGACGAAGCCGCCGAGGGTCGCGTCTTCCTGGCTGAAGTCGCCGCGGCGCATGCCCCAGTCGAGGTTCTGCCGGCCCCAGCCGGCGAAGCCGCCATAGACCAGGTTGCCGCTGGTCCAGTCGAGGCCGAAGCCGAGGCTGGCGCCCTGGCCGTCGTAGACCTCGCCGTCGCCGTAGCGCTGGAAGTCGGCGCGCACGTCGCTCCACCAGCGCATGCCGTCGCCGGCCGGACGCCCGGCCAGGTGGCCGGCGACGCGTTCGGCGCGCGCGCGGCCGATCACCGCCTCGGAGTGCGGCAGCACCGCGATCTGGTTCGGCGCCTCCAGCAGCGACACCGCGTACTGGGCGAGGATCTGGTGCGCGCGGCTGGACGGATGCACGCCGTCGGCGAACAGGTAGCTGTCGGCGGCGCCCGGCGTGACGTAGGAGCCCGGGCTGCAGAACAGGGCGCTGCCGCCGCCCGGCCCCAGCGGCGAGCAGGCGGTGCCGGTGACGTTGGTGAAGCCGTACAGGCCGGGGTCGGCGACGATCTCGTGCAGCAGGCTGTAGGCGTCAACCGGGATCACCCGCAGGCCCTGCGCCGCGAGGCCGCCGAACAGCGCGCTGTTGTAGGCGTTCGACAGCTGGGTGCCCTGCGCCGACATCAGCGGGTCGCCGGAGAACGCCGGGGTCATGCCGAGGTCGGGGATGTTCGCGACCATGATGTAGCGCGCGCCCGCGGCCTGCAGCGCGCCGACGATGCCGATCTCGGCGGTGACCGCGCCGCCGATCGTCGCCGGCGCCGTGGCCGGATCGGTGATCGAGAACAGGTCGTTGGCGCCGCCCCACACGGTGTACAGCGCGTTCGGGTCGGCCTGGCCGCCGGTCGCGGCGAGGTAGGCCTCGACCTGGCTGGTCAGCGAGGCGGTCGGGCCGAGCGTGCCGACCGTGTCCACGTCCACGCGCGCGCCGCCGACCGCGTAGTCGGTGCCGCCCTGGTTGTCGCTGGCGGCGTTGCCGCCGTAGTAGTCGGCCAGCCATTCGGTCCAGACCAGGCCCGGGTTGGTGGTGAAGCGGCCGAGGACGGCGCCGTCGGGGCCGACCAGGGTGATGATGACCGGGCGGAAGTGGCCGCTGTCGCTCAGGCTGTCGCCGAAGAACACGGTGTTGGAGAACTCGGTCGCGAGCGCGGGCGCGGACGCCAGCGCCAGCGCGGCGGCCAGGGCGGCGGTGCGGAAGGGCCGGAAGGACGACATGCGGTTGTGCTCCTTGTGGTCGGGCCGGTCGCGTGGATACGCCGCCGGATGGCGCCGATCCTTTCATGAACCCGGCCCGCCGCTCAAGCCGCCAGGCGGCTGGCCCGCCGCCGGCGGCGCGGCGACAATGGGTGCATGGACATCCGCTTGAACGGAGCGCAGCGCGCGGTGCCCGCACGCTGCAGCATCGCCGAGTTGCTGGAGGACGCCGGCCTGGGCGGACGCCGGGTCGCGGTCGAGGTCAACGGCGAGATCGTGCCGCGCGGCGCGCACGGCGAGCGTTTGCTGGCCGAAGGCGACCGCGTGGAGATCGTGCACGCGCTCGGCGGGGGCTGAGGCGGGCGCGCGAAGAGCACCCTCACCCCAACCCTCTCCCGTTGAACGGGAGAGGGGGAACAATTGCGCGCGCTGTCCTTGCTGTCACCTCTCCCGCTTGCGGGAGAGGTCGAGCGC
>DASRZN010000113.1:0-3980 GCA_035686325.1 Lysobacteraceae bacterium | reverse complement strand
CGCTGATCGAGCGCCTGCTGATCGCCCTGCTCGCCGACGGCCACCTGCTGGTCGAAGGCGCGCCCGGGCTGGCCAAGACCAGCGCGATCCGGGCCCTGGCCGCGCGCCTGGATGCCGGCTTCGCGCGAGTCCAGTTCACCCCCGACCTGCTGCCGGCCGACCTCACCGGCACCGAGGTCTGGCGCCCGCAGGAAGGCCGCTTCGAATTCCAGCCTGGCCCGATCTTCCACCCGCTGCTGCTGGCCGACGAAATCAACCGCGCGCCGGCCAAGGTGCAGTCGGCGCTGCTGGAGGCGATGGGCGAGCGCCAGGTGACGGTCGGCCGCCAGACCTATCCGCTGCCGCCGCTGTTCCTGGTGATGGCGACCCAGAACCCGATCGAGCAGGAAGGCACCTTTCCGCTGCCGGAGGCGCAACTCGACCGCTTCCTGATGTACCTGCGGATCGGCTATCCGGACGCGGCGGTGGAGGGCGAGATCCTGCGCCTGGCGCGCGAGCGCGCGCGCGCGGCGATCGCGCCCGCAGAAGCCGACGGCACGCGGATGCCGCTGGAGGACGTGTTCGCGGCGCGCGCGCAGGTGCTCGAGCTGCACTTCGCGCCGGCGCTGGAACGTTACGTGATCGAGCTGGTGCTGGCCTCGCGCGACGCCGCGCGCCACGACGCCGCGCTCGCTCGCAGGATCGCGTGGGGTGCGAGCCCGCGCGGCTCGATCGCGCTGGAGCGCTGCGCGCGCGCGCGGGCCTGGTTGGCCGGGCGCGATTACGCCACGCCCGAGGACGTGCGCGCGGTCGCGCCGGACGTGCTGCGCCACCGCGTGCTGCCGAGCTACGAGGCGACCGCCGAAGGCTGGGACGGCGACCGCATCGTGCAGGCGCTGCTCGACGTGGTGCCGGTGCCCTGAGCACGGCGATGCGTACGCCATGAGTTCGTCCGGCCGCAGCAGGGAGATGGAAGCGCTTGCCTGAGCCGCAGCCCGCCGACGGCGTGGTGCCGACGCTGGCCGAACTGATCGGCCTGCGCGCACTGGTGCAGGGTCGCGCCGCCGCCCGGCGCGGGCGGCACGGCGTGAGCGGGCAGGCTCTGTCGCCTTTGCGCGGTCGCGGTATGGAGTACGCCGAATCGCGCGAGTACGCGCGCGGCGACGACGCGCGCCACATGGACTGGCGGCTGACAGCGCGCAGCGGGCGCCCGCACACCAAGCTGTTCCAGGCCGAACGCGAGCGGCTGACCCTGGTGGTCGCCGACACCGCGCCGGCGCTGTATTTCGGTACCCGCGTGCGCTTCAAGTCGGTGCAGGCGGCGCGCGCGGGCGCGCTGGCGGCGTGGCTCGCGGTGCGCGACGGCGATCGCATCGCCGCGCTGCGCGGCAGCGCGCGCGAGGCGCCGGTCGCGCCCGCGGCCGGGCCGCGCGGCGCGCTGCGCACGCTGGACGCGCTGGTCCGCTGGTACGCGCGCCCGCCCGCCGACGACGCCGGTCTGGAGGTCGCGCTCGAGCACGCGCGACGCCTGCTGCGGCCGGGCTCGCGCGCGGTCGTGCTCGCCGACCCCGCCAGCGTCGCCGCGGTGCCCGCGCAGCGCTGGCCGGCGCTTGCGGCGCACAACGAGGTGGTCGTGCTGCTGTTCGCCGATCCGCTGGAACTGGCGCCGCCGCGCGAGCTGCTGCCCTTCCAGGCGGAAGCGGGGCGCGTCGAACTCGACCTCGCCGCCGCGCCGCAGCGGCAACGCTGGCGGCAGGCGTTCACCGCGCCGGTCGAGGCGGCGCTGTCGGCGCTGCCCGCGCGCGGCGTGCGCGTGCAGGTGCTCGCCACCGACACGGCCAGCGACGTCTGGCTGCCGCTGCTCGGCGCGAGGCGCGCGGCATGAGCGCGGACGCCCTCGTGCTCCATGACATCCACCAGCCCCCCGCGCCCGGTTGGTGGCCGCCGGCGCCGGGCTGGTGGCTGCTCGCCGCGCTGGTGCTGCTGGCGATCGCCTGGATCGCGCTGCGCGCCTGGCGGCGGCGGCAGCGCCGGCGCGCGCTCGCCCGCCTGTTCGACGACACCGTCGCGCGGGCGCAGGCGCCGGCGGAACAGGTCGCGGCGATGTCCGAATTGCTGCGCCGCGCCGCGCGCGCGGTGGACCCGCACGCCGACACGTTGCTCGGCGACGACTGGCTGCGCTTCCTCGACGACGGCATGCCGGTGCCCGCCTTCAGCGCGGGCGCGGGGGCGTTGCTGCGCGACGGCGGTTACCGGCGCGATGTGCCGGCGCAGGCGCTGCAGGCCTTGCGCGAGGTCGCGCGCGAGCGTTTCCTGCGCTGGATGGAGGCGCGCTGATGGCCTGGCTCGCGTCGCTGCCGGGTCTGCAGGGCTTCGACGGGTTCGCCTGGCCATGGCTGCTGCTGGCGCTGCCGTTGCCGTGGCTGCTGCGGGTGTTGTTGCCGCCCGTGCGCGGCACGACGCCCGCGCTGAAGGTGCCCTACGGCGACCGCATCGCGGCGATCGCCGGTGCGCGCGGCGCGGCGCGGCGCGCGCACGTTCCGGGTGTGCTGGCGTGGCTCGCGTGGGCGCTGCTATGCCTCGCCGCCGCCCGCCCGCAGCAACTCGGCGCGCCGGTGCAGCCACCGCAGGCCGCGCGCGACCTGATGCTGGCGGTGGACCTGTCTGGCAGCATGCGCGACGAGGACATGGCGATCGGCGGCATGGCGGTGGACCGCCTCACCGCGGCCAAGGCGGTGCTCGCCGATTTCCTCGACCGCCGCGCCGGCGACCGCGTCGGCCTGATCGTGTTCGGCGACCGCGCCTATGCGCTCACTCCGCTCACCCGCGACCTCGCCAGCGTGCGCCAGCAGCTCGCCGACACCGTCGTCGGCCTCGCCGGGCGCGCGACCGCGATCGGCGACGCGATCGGCCTCGCGGTGAAGCGCCTGCGCGCGCAACCGCGCGGCGAGCGCGTGCTCGTCCTCCTCACCGACGGCGTCAACACCGCCGGCCAGCTGGATCCGCTCAAGGCCGCCGCGATCGCGCGCGACGCGGACGTGCGCGTCCACGCGATCGCCTTCGGCGGCGACGGCCGGCAGCTGTCCGTGTTCGGCATGCCGATCCAGCTTGGCGGCGAGGACATCGACGAAGCGACCTTGCAGCGCATCGCATCGCTCACCGGCGGCCGCTTCTTCCGCGCGCGCGACACCGAACAGCTGGCCGGCATCTACGCCGAGATCGACCGCCTCGAGCCGATCCGCGCGCCTGGCCAGCAGGTGCGCCCGCGCATCGAACGCTACCCGCTGCCGCTCGGCGCCGCCCTGTTGTGCGGGGTTCTGGCGCTGGCGCTGCCGCGGCGGAGGCGGGCATGAACCCGGCCGCTCTGCTGCCGCTGCACTGGCTGCGCCCGGAGTGGCTGTGGGCGCTGCCCGCGTTGCCGCTGCTGGCCTGGTGGTGGCACCGGCGCCGTGCGGCGCAGGACGTGTGGCGCGAGCTGGTCGATCCGCACCTGTTGCCGTCGTTGCTGGCCACACCCGCCGCAACGCGCGCGCGGCTTGCGCCCGTGTTCGCGCTGCTTGCCGCGGCGCTGCTGGTGTGCGCGCTCGCCGGGCCGTCCTGGCAGCGCGACGCGCAGCCGCTGTGGCAGCAGCGCGCGCCGCTGGTGATCGCGCTCGACCTGTCCAGCGCCGCGCTCGCGACCGATCTGCCGCCCTCGCGCCTGGCCCAGGCGAAGGCGAAGATCGCGCGCCTGCTGGAAGCGCGTGCCGGCGGCCAGGTCGCGCTGGTCGCCTACGCGGGCGACGCCTACACCGTCGCCCCGTTGACCGACGACGCCGCCAACGTCGCCCTGTTGCTGGACGCGCTGGCGCCGGACGTGATGCCGCTGGACGGCAGCGACGCGGCCAGCGCGATCGCGTGGTCGGCGCGGCTGCTGGAACAGTCCGGCTTCTCCCGCGGCGACATCCTGCTGCTCACCGGCGAAGCCGGCAGCGACGCCGGCGGCGCCGCGCGCAAGGCCG
>DASRZN010000112.1:0-4590 GCA_035686325.1 Lysobacteraceae bacterium | reverse complement strand
TGTGGCTGCCGCTGCTGTGGCCGGACCCGCAACTGCCGGCGCCGGGCGAGGTCGAGCTGGAGGTGCTGGACGTGGGACAGGGGCTGTCGGTGCTGGTGCGCACCGCCCACCACGACCTGCTCTACGACATGGGCCCGGCGGTGCCGGACGGCTTCGACGCCGGCGAACGGGTCGCGGTGCCGGCCCTGCACGCGCTGGGCGTGCGCCGGCTGGACGCGGCGGTGGTCAGCCACGGCGACAACGACCACGCGGGCGGCTTTCCCGCGGTCGCGCGCGCGTTCCCGCCGGCCGTCGCCTTCACGCCGGATGGCGCACCGCCGCTGCCGCGCGGCCGTCCGTGCCTGGCCGGCACCACGTGGACCTGGGACGGCGTGCGCTTCCGCTTCCTGCATCCGCCGCGCTGGTTTCCCTACCTCGACAACGAGGCCGGTTGCGTGCTGCGGATCGAAGCGGGTGGCCACGCGGCGCTGCTGATGGCCGACGTGGGCGAGGTGATCGAGCGGCGCCTGCTGCGCAAGGTTCCGCACGCGCTGCGCGCCGACGTGGTCGTGGTCGGCCACCACGGCAGCCGCAATTCCTCGACCCCGGCCTTCGTCGCCGCCACCGGCGCGCGCCTGGCGCTGGTCTCGGCCGGCTACGGCAACCGCTTCGGCCATCCGCACCGGGAGGTCGTCGCGCGCTGGCGCGCGGCGGGCGCCGACCTGCGCGTGACCTTCGACGACGGGGCCGAGCGCGTGCGCCTGGCTGCGACCGGCGTCACGCTGTCGCCACGCCGCCAGGCGCAACCGCGGCCCTGGGATGCCGTGCGGCGGCGGGCGCGGGTGGCTGGGCTATCCTATCGACCGCATTAGGGCGGGCGCGCGTCGCGTCGGCATTGCGACAACGGAGGACTGCGCGTGCTGGAACTGGTGAAGGCCGGCGGCTGGCCGATGATCCCGCTGCTGCTGCTGTCGGCGGTGGCGCTGGCGATCGTGGTCGAGCGCTTCTGGACGCTGCGCCGCAAGGCGGTGCTGCCGCCGCGCCTCGGCGAGGAGGTGCGCGCCTGGGCGTCGCGCGGCAAGCTCGACCCGGCGCACATCGACTCCCTGCGCCGGACCTCGCCGCTTGGCGCGCTGCTGGCCGCCGCGCTGGACGTGCGCAACCGCCCGCGCGACCAGATCCGCGAGCGCATCGAGGACGTCGGCCGCCACCTCGTGCACCGCATGGAGCGCTACCTCAACACGCTCGGCACGATCGCCGCGGCCGGGCCGCTGCTCGGCCTGTTCGGTACCGTGGTCGGCATGATCCAGATGTTCCTCGGCATCCTCGACCACGGCGTGGGCGACGTGAACCAGCTCGCCGGCGGCATCGGCAAGGCGCTGGTGTGTACCGCGACCGGCATGATCGTGGCGATCCCGGCGCTGATGTTCCACCGCTACTTCCGTGGCCGGATCGCCGGCTACATCGTCGACATGGAACACGAGGCGATCCAGCTGATGGACACGCTCGATCCGCGCCCGGCCACCGCGCGCACCGCGCCGGGCGGACACGGCATCGTGCCGCCGATCCCGGCCGACTGAGCACGCGATCCGCATGCGCATCCGCGACCACCGCAAGGACGACGAGCCGACGATCGACCTGGTCCCGCTGATCGACGTCGTGTTGTGCCTGATCATCTTCTTCGTGATCACGACGACCTTCGACACGCGCTCGATGCTCAAGCTGGAATTGCCGCGCGCGGATGGCCAGCCCACGCAGGCGCAGGCCGAGGCGCTGAGCGTGCTGGTCAACGCCGACGGCCGCTACTTCATCGGCGACCGCGAGGCGCTGCGCACCGACGTCGAATCGCTCAAGCGCACGATCGCCGAAGTGGCCGGCGAGGACCGCGAGCGCAACGTGCTGCTGCGCGCCGACGCGCGCACCCCGCACCAGGCGGTGGTGACCGCGCTGGACGCGCTCGGCCAGCTCGGCTTCCGCCACGTGGCGATCGCGACGGCGCCCGTGCCGGCAACGCCCGGGGCGGCGCGATGACATCGGCCGGGTCGCCCTGGCAGACCTACCGGCGCCTGCTCGGCTTCGTGCGGCCGTACCGCGGGCTGCTGGCGGCGAGCCTGGTCGGCATGCTGGTCGAGGCGGCCGCCGGCGGCGCCTTCACCAAGCTGATGGAACCGGTGATCAACGACACCTTCGTGACGCCCGACAGCCGGCTCGGCCTGGTGCTGCCGCTGTCGATCGTCGCGCTGTTCCTGGTGCGCGGGATCGCCGGCTACGTCACCGACATGGGCATGGCCCGCTCGGGCCGCAGCATCGCCCGCGACCTGCGTGTGCGCGTGCTGCACAAGTACCTGCGACTGCCCGGCGAGCGCTTCGACGCCGAACCGGTGCCGTCGATGCTGGTGCGGCTGGGCTCGGACAGCGACCAGGTCGCGCAGGCGGCGATCGATGCGATGAAGGTCATGCTGCAGCAGTCGCTGCAGGTGGTCGCGATGGTCGGCGTGATGTTGTGGACCAGCTGGCAGGTGACCATCGCGATCCTGATCATGGCGCCGCCGCTGGCCTGGGTGATGGACAAGGTCGGCCGCCGCTACCGCCGCATCGGCCACCGCATCCAGGAGAGCAGCGGGCAACTGATGCAGTCGGCGGACCAGGCCCTGTCCAGCCAGCAGGAGGTCAAGGTCTACGGCGCGCAGGAGGTGGAGCTGGCGCGCTACCACGGCCTCGCCGACACCAACCTCAAGCTCGCGCTCAAGGTCGAATCCACGCGCAGCATCTCGTCGGCGCTGGTCCAGCTGATGGGCGCGATCGGGCTGGCGCTGCTGCTGTTCTTCGCCGGGCGCGAGGCGCTGGCGGGTCGGCTGAGCGCGGGCGGGTTCGTCGCCTTGATGATGTCGATGATGGCGATCATCCCGGCGCTCAAGCAACTCACCAACGTGCAGGGCATGCTGCAGCGTGGCGTCGCCTCGGCCGAGCGCCTGTTCGCGGTGCTGGACGCCGAGGACGAGCCGGATACCGGCAAGCGGGCGCTGGGACGCGCGCAGGGACTGATCGAATTCCGCGACGTCGGCGCGCGCTATCCCGGCCAGGCGCAGGCGGCGCTGGAAGGCGTCAGCTTCGTCGCCCGCCCGGGAACGGTCACCGCGATCGTCGGCCGATCGGGCAGCGGCAAGTCGACCCTGGTCAAGCTGATCCCGCGCTTCTACGAGCCGGCCGCGGGCGAGATCCTGCTCGATGGCCATCCGCTGCGCGAGTACCGGCTGGCCGACCTGCGCCGGCAGATCGCGCTGGTCGGCCAGCAGGTGATGCTGTTCGACGGCAGCGTCGCCGCCAACGTCGCCTACGGCGAACTCGAACAGGTGCCGCCGGCGCTGCTGGAGCGCGCGATCGCCGGCGCCAACGCCGCCGAATTCGTCGAGCGCCTGCCCGAAGGCGTGCGCACGCCGATCGGCGCGCGCGGCGGGCGCCTGTCCGGCGGCCAGCGCCAGCGCCTGGCGATCGCCCGCGCGATGCTCAAGGACGCGCCGATCCTGATCCTCGACGAGGCCACCGCCGCGCTCGACGCCGAATCCGAACGGCTGGTGCAGGACGCGCTCGACCGCCTGCTGCCGGACCGCACGACACTGGTGATCGCGCATCGCCTGTCCACCATCGAGCACGCAGACCAGGTGCTGGTGCTCGACCACGGCCGGCTGGTGGAGCAGGGCACCCACGCGCAGCTGCTCGCGCAGGGCGGCCTGTACGCGCACCTGCACCGCAGCCAGTTCCGCGACCAGCCGGCCGAGGCCTGAGCCGCGCGCATGGCGAAGGCGCCGCCCTGGTGGTACGACGAGGCGCGCGAGCCGCCGCTGGGCGCGCGTCTGGGTGCCGCGCTGTATGCCGGGGCTATCGCGCTGCGAGGCGCGCTGTACCGGCACCGCTTGTTGCGCGCGCACGGCGTGCCGGTGCCGGTGGTGGTGGTCGGCAACCTGGTTGCCGGCGGCAGCGGCAAGACGCCGCTGACGATCGCCCTCGTCGAGCGCCTGGCGCGCGAAGGCTGGACGCCGGGCGTCGCCTCGCGCGGCTACGGGCGCGCACAGCCGAAGCAGGCCCGCTGGGTCGAGGCCGGGGACGATCCGCGCCTGACCGGCGACGAACCGCTGCTGATCGCGCACCGCACCGGCGCGCGGGTGCGGGTGGACCGCGACCGGGTCGCCGCCGCGCGCGCGCTGGCCGCCGCCGGCTGCGACGTGGTCGTGTGCGACGACGGCTTGCAGCACTACCGCCTGCGCCGGGACGTCGAAATCGAGGTGGTCGACGGGCGGCGTCGCTACGGCAACGGCCAACTGCTGCCGGCCGGGCCCTTGCGCGAGCCGGCCGAGCGCGCGCGCGACTGCGACTTCCACGTGGTCAACCTCGGCACGGAAGGCGAGGGTGCGGTGCCGGAACCCGGCTTCGGCGAATGGCCGATGCGCCTGCTCACCGACCTCGCCCTGCCGCTGGCCGGTGGTCGCCCGCGGCCGCTGTCGTCGTTCGCGGATCGCCGCGTGCACGCGGTCGCCGGCATCGGCGACCCGGCCCGGTTCTTCGACACCCTGCGCGCGAACGGCATCGCGGTGGTGCCGCACGCCTTCGACG
>DASRZN010000111.1:0-10453 GCA_035686325.1 Lysobacteraceae bacterium | reverse complement strand
GCCAGGAGCGCCGCGCGACCCGCCTGCGGCCGGACGGACTGGCCTGGGACTGGCCCGCGCCCGGCGTGCTCCGGCTGGCCTTCGTCCTGCCGGCGGGGGCCTACGCGACCGCCCTGCTTGCGGAACTGGGAACCGCCAGCGACCGCTCATCGGAAAGCCAATTCACGCACAACCCTTTGCCGTACGCGGGCGTATAAAAGCTCCACGGCGACCGGATCGCCCGGCCGCCGCCAAAGGGAGAGTGTCATGAAAGCCACGCAACTCGCCGGTCTCCTTGCAGTGCCGGCCGTGCTGCTCGCCGGCTGCGCCAGCCACGACGAGATGGCCCGCGGCGACTCGCTCGACGTGGTCGACAGCGCCTACGTCGCCAAGGTCGAGCAGACCGCCCGCAGCCGCGGCGTCGCCGTGCGTTGGGTCAACCCGCCGCAGAAGCACGTCAGCACCGACAAGGACCTGTAGGGCCGCGCGCGCCGCGCGGACGGCGTCACGCGCTCCGCGGCCGCGGCCTTCAGCGCCTGCGCAACAACACCAGCACCGCGCCAAGCCCGCCTTGTGCGGGCGGCGCGGAGTGATAGGCCAGCACGTCCCCGCGCTGGCGCAACATCCGGTCCACCAGGTTCTTGAGCACCGGCACCCCGGTGTCCGAATGCAGGCCCTTGCCGTGCACCACGCGCACGCAACCGAGCCCGGCCTGCACCGATTCCTTCACGAACGTCCGCAACAGTGCCTCCGCCCGCGCCGCGTCCTCGTGGTGCAGGTCGAGTTCGTCCTGCGCGGCGTACTGGCCGCGGCGCAGGCGCTGCAGCACCCGCGGCGGCACCTCGTCGCGGCGCCAGGCGAGCGGGTCGCCGGCTTCCAGGCGGTCGGCGTCCAGCATCCCCCGGAACGCAGCACGCGCCTCGTCCTCGTCGCGCTCGGCCATGCGCGGCCGCGGCCGTGGTCGCGGCGCCGCCGGCGGGGGCGGCGCGGCCGGCAGTTCGCGCACAGGACCGACCGCCGCGCGGAACAGCGCGGCGTCGTCCCGTGCGTCGTCGTCTCGCGCGTCGTCCGGCGGCGTGGGCGGTGAGGGGATGCGTCGGGCCATGCGCCCAGACTAGCGCCGCACGCGCCGCCGATGCGACCGGCTGCGCGGCGGCCGGCAGCGCGCTTCCGCTATCATGGCCGCGTCACCAGATTCGGGATCCTGCAAGGGCTGATGCGCGTACTCGTGAGCAACGACGACGGCGTGGACGCGCCGGGCATCCGCGTCCTCGCCGAGGGACTGCGCAATGCCGGCCACGAGGTGGTGATCGTCGCCCCGGACCGTGACCGCTCCGGCGCCAGCAACTCGCTCACCCTGGACGGCCCGGTGCGGGTGGTCCAGGCGGAGGAGGCGACCTGGCGCGTCTACGGCACGCCCACCGACTGCGTGCACGTGGCCATCACCGGCATGCTCGAGCGCGAGCCGGACATGGTCGTCTCCGGGATCAACAACAGCGCCAACCTCGGCGACGACGTGATCTATTCGGGGACGGTCGCCGCGGCGATCGAGGGCCGCTTCCTCGGCCTGCCGTCGGTGGCGGTGTCGCTGGCCACCGGCGAACGCATCGGCCGCCACTACGCGACCGCGGCGCGCGCCGCCGCCGAAATCATCGCCCGCCTGCAGGTGGATCCGCTGCCGGCGGACACCATCCTCAACGTCAACGTGCCCGACCTGCCGTGGGACGAGATCCGCGGCTTCGAGGTCGTGCGCCTCGGCCACCGCCACCGTGCCGACCCCTGCGTGCCGCAGGAGGATCCGCGCGGCCGCACCTGGTGGTGGGTGGGCGCGGCGGGCGCCGCCGACGACGCCGGTCCCGGCACCGACTTCCACGCCATTTCCACCGGCCACATCGCGATCACCCCGATCCACGTCGACATGACCCGCTACCAGGCGCTGGAGCAGGTCGCGAGCTGGGTCGGCGGGCTGGCCGCGTCGCTGGACCGCGCCGCATGACCGCGCGCCTGCGGCTGCAGCCCGATGCGATCGGCCTCGGCATGACCGGCCAGCGCGTGCGCGACCGGCTGATCGAGCGCCTGCGTGTCGGCGGCATCGGCGACGAACGCGTGCTGAACGCCATCCGCACCGTCCCCCGCCACCTGTTCGTCGACGAGGCGCTGGCGACCCGCGCCTACGAGGACACCGCGCTGCCGATCGGCCACGGCCAGACCATCTCGCAGCCGTACGCGGTGGCCAAGATGACCGAGGCGGTGCTGGCCGGGCTTGGCCAGCCGCCGCAAGGGGAGGCGCCGAAGGTGCTGGAGGTCGGCACCGGCTCCGGCTACCAGGGCGCGATCCTCGCCGCGCTGGGGCTGGAGGTGTACACCGTCGAGCGCATCGGCGAACTGCTCCGCACCGCGCGCAAGCGCTTCCGCGCGCTCGGCCTGAATGTGCGCAGCAAGCACGACGATGGCCGCCTCGGCTGGCCGGAGCACGGCCCGTTCGACGGCATCGTGGTGACCGCGGGCGCGCCGGCGCTGGTCGACGGCCTGGTCGGCCAGCTGGCGCCGGGCGGGACCCTGGTCGCGCCGGTCGGCGCGGGCAGCGGCCAGGCGCTGCTGTGCCTGCGCAAGGACGCGGCCGGCGGGCTGGAGGAGAGCACCCTCGGCCCGGCCAGCTTCGTCCCGCTGCTGTCGGGGCTGGTCGACTGATGGCGCCGCCCGTTCGCGGCGCCGGCGGGGCGGCGCGCGCATGAAGGTCTTCGGTCCGCTGTATGCGCGCGCGATCGCCTGGTCGCGGCACCCGCGCGCGCAGTCGCTGCTGGTCGGGCTGAGCTTCGTCGAGGCCTTCATCTTCCCGGTCATGCCGGAGGTGATGCTGGGGCCGATGTGCCTGGCGCAGCCGCGACGCGCGCTGCGTTTCGCGACCCTGAGCCTGCTCGGCTCACTGGCCGGCTCGCTGGTCGGCTACGCGTTGGGCCACTACGCCTACGAGGCGCTGCGGCCGCTGCTCAGTCCGCACATGCAGGAGACGATCTCCCTCTGGGTCGAGACCCTGCGCACCGACATGCAGCAGCACTGGTGGGCGATGCTCGGCGCGCTGCTGGTCGCCGCCCTGCAGCCGGTGATCCCGATGAAGTTCGTGACCTGGGCGTCGGGCATCGTCGGCGTGCCGATGCTGCCGTTCCTCGCCTGCATGGTGGTCGGGCGCGGCAAGCGCGTGTACGTGCTGGCGATCGCGATCCGGATCGGCGGCGAGCGCGCGGAGGCCGCGATCCGGCGCTACATCGAACCGATCGGCTGGATCGCGCTGGCGCTGCTGGCCGCGGTCGCCGGCTATCTGTGGTGGAGGTCGCAGGCGGGATGAGCAGGATGCGCGTCGTCGTGGTCGTCGCCCTGGCCGTGCTGCTGGCCGCCTGCGCCAGCAGCCGGGTGGTGCGCGGGCCGGTCAAGGTCTCGACGCCGAAGTACGGCGCGAGCGCGGTCGTGAAGCGCGGCGACACCCTGTACCGGATCGCCACCGGCAACGGCATCAGCGTGCTCGATCTGGCGATGTGGAATGACATCGACCCGCCGTACACCATCTACCCCGGCCAGCGCCTGCGCCTGTACCCGCGCGAGCGTGGCGCCTCCGCGTCGAGCCGCCCCTTGGCGCGTCCGCCGGTGGCGACCACGCGGCCGCCGGCGACCCGCCCGGCGACCACCCCCACGCGGCCGGCGACCGCGCCGCCCGCTTCGCAGGCGCCCGCCGCCAGTGGCCTGGCCTGGCGCTGGCCCACCCAGGGCGAGCTCATCGGCCGCTACGCCGCCGGCGATCCGACCCGGCAGGGCATCGACATCGCCGGCGGCGCCGGCCAGCCGGTGCTCGCCGCCGCCGACGGCGTGGTCGTGTACTCCGGTTCCGGCCTGGTCGGCTACGGCGAACTGGTGATCGTCAAGCACAACGACGCGTGGCTGTCGGCCTACGGCCACAACCGCGCGCGCCTGGTCAACGAGGGACAGCTGGTGAAGGCCGGCCAGCAGATCGCCGAAATGGGCCGCACCGGCGCCGCCCGCGACATGCTGCATTTCGAGATCCGCTACAACGGCAAGCCGGTGGATCCGCTGCGCTACCTGCCCGCGCGCTGAGTCAGCCGGGCAGCACGAAGGCCGCGGCCACCCGCCGGCCTTCGCCCGCCAGCACGCTGTAGGTGCGCGCGGCGGCGTCGTTGGCCATGGTGTCCAGGCCGATCCCGCGCGACAGGCACGCCGCCAGCACCCGCGCGGGCGGGAACACCTGGCGCGCGCCGCTGCCGAGCAGGACCAGTTCCGGCTTCAGCGCGAGCACCGGCTCCAGCGCTTCCGGCGTCATCGCCGTCACGTCGGTGACCGGCCAGTCCTCGACCAGCGCGTCCGGGGTGACCACGCAACTGCGGGTGATGCTGCGTTCGTTGACCAGCACATGCGCGCCGTCGGCACCGCGCAGGAACCAGGTGTAATCGGGACGTTCGAGGTTGAGCGGCATCGCGGGAGCGCGCCCGTCAGCCCTTCGCGCGCGGCAGCACGATCAGCCGCTTCTCCGGGTTCGGCCGGTACAGCACGGCGGTGTGGCCGATCCGCTGCACCAGGGTGGCGCCGGTGCGGCCGGCGAGTTCGGCGATCATGCCGTCGCGCACGTCGCGGTCGTCGGCGGCGACCTTCACCTTGATGAGTTCGTGGTGCTCGAGCGCGTTGCCCACCTCGCCCACCAGCGCGTCGGTGACGCCCTTGCCGCCGACCTGCAGCATCGCCTTGAGATCGTGAGCCTGACCGCGGAGAAAACGGAGCTGGGCGTTGGTCAGCGCGGGGGACATGGGGCACGGAACGGGGGAGGAACGTCAGGGTATCATGCCGCCGAACCGCCTCTCCCGAGCCGTGGTCCCGCCGAAGTGGCCGCCCGCAGCAAGTCCAGCCAGCGCTGGCTGAAAGAACACTTCTCCGACCCCTACGTGAAGAAGGCGCAGGCGGAAGGCCTGCGTTCGCGCGCCGCCTACAAGCTCGAGGAACTGGTGGAGCGGGACAGGTTGCTGAAGCCGGGGATGGTCGTGGTCGACCTCGGCGCGGCGCCCGGCGGCTGGTCGCAGTGGGTGCGGCAGGCGCTCGGCGACGGCGGCCGGGTGATCGCGCTGGACATCCTCGACATGCCGTCGCTGGCGGGCGTGGAGTTTCTTCATGGCGACTTCAGGGAGGATGCCGTCTTATCGCGCCTGGAAGCCGCGCTGGCGGGGCAGCCGGTGGACCTTGTACTTTCCGACATGGCCCCCAACAAGAGTGGCATGGACGCGGTCGACCAGCCGCGCGCCATGCACCTGGCGGAACTGGCGATGGACTTCGCCGACCGCCACCTGCGCCCGGGCGGCACCTTCCTGATCAAGCTGTTCCAGGGCGTGGGGTTCGACGAATACGTGCGGGAGCTGCGAAGGCGCTATGCGCGCGTGGTCATCCGCAAGCCGGCCGCGTCGCGTCGACGTTCGCCGGAGGTGTACGCCCTGGCGCAGGACAAGCGCGCCGCCTTGACCTGACCGAGAAAGATTCCACCGGATGCGCAAGATGAACGACCTCGCCAAGAACCTGATGCTGTGGGCGGTAGTGGCCGTCGTGCTGATGGTGGTGTTCCAGAGCTTCAGCCCGAAGGCGGCCGGCGCCGACCCGCTGACCTACGACCAGTTCGTGCAGGAGGTGCAGGACAACCGCATCTCCAAGGTCAGCATCGGCGAGGACCGCACCACGATCTCCGGCGAGCGCAAGGACGGCAGCCGCTTCACCACCTACGCGCCGGCCGACAAGGACCTGGTCAACGACCTGCTGCGCCACGACGTCACCACCGTGCAGACGCCGCCGTCGAGCGGCCTGTCGCTGGGCGTGATCCTGATCAACATCCTGCCGTGGCTGCTGTTCATCGGCATCTGGGTGTACTTCATGCGGCAGATGCAGCAGGGCGGCGGCAAGGGCGCGATGTCCTTCGGCCGCTCGCGCGCCAAGCTGCTCAACGAAGACCAGACCAAGGTCACCTTCGCCGACGTCGCCGGCTGCGACGAGGCCAAGGAGGAAGTGTCCGAGCTGGTCGAATTCCTGCGCGACCCCGGCAAGTTCCAGAAGCTTGGCGGCCGCATCCCGCGCGGCGTTCTGATGGTCGGCCCGCCCGGCACCGGCAAGACCCTGCTCGCCAAGGCGATCGCCGGCGAGGCGAAGGTGCCGTTCTTCTCGATCTCCGGCTCCGACTTCGTCGAGATGTTCGTCGGCGTCGGCGCCTCGCGCGTGCGCGACATGTTCGAGCAGGCGAAGAAGCACGCGCCGTGCATCATCTTCATTGACGAGATCGACGCGGTCGGCCGCCACCGCGGCGCCGGCCTGGGCGGCGGCCACGACGAGCGCGAGCAGACCCTCAACCAGCTGCTGGTCGAGATGGACGGCTTCGAGGGCGGCGAGGGCGTGATCGTGATCGCCGCGACCAACCGCCCCGACGTGCTCGACCCGGCGCTGCTGCGCCCGGGCCGCTTCGACCGCCAGGTCGTGGTCGGCCTGCCGGACGTCAAGGGCCGCGAGCAGATCCTCAAGGTGCACATGCGCAAGGTGCCGCTGGCCGACGACGTGGAATCCATGGTGGTCGCGCGTGGCACCCCGGGCTTCTCGGGCGCGGACCTCGCCAACCTGGTCAACGAGGCGGCGCTGTTCGCCGCGCGCGAGAACGCGAAGGAAGTCCGCATGGACCACTTCGACCGCGCCCGCGACAAGATCCTGATGGGTACCGAGCGCCGCTCGATGGCGATGAGCGAGCAGGAGAAGACGCTCACCGCCTACCACGAGGCCGGCCACGCGATCGTCGGCCGCCTGGTGCCGGAGCACGACCCGGTCTACAAGGTCACGATCATTCCGCGCGGCCGCGCGCTGGGCGTGACCATGTACCTGCCCGAAGGCGACAAGTACAGCTACAACAAGACCGCGATCGAGTCGCAGCTGTGCTCGCTGTACGGCGGCCGCGTCGCCGAGGAACTGATCTTCGGCAACGAGAAGGTCACCACCGGCGCGTCCAACGACATCGAGCGCGCGACCAAGATGGCGCGCAACATGGCGACCAAGTGGGGCCTGTCCGACGAGCTCGGTCCGATCGCCTACGGCGAAGAGGAGGACGAAGTCTTCCTCGGCCGCTCGGTGACCCAGCACAAGAACGTCTCCGACGACACCGCGCGCCGGATCGACGAGGTCGTGCGCGGGATCCTCGACAAGGCCTACGGCCGCAGCAAGCAGATCCTCACCGACAACCTCGACAAGCTGCACACGATGGCGAAGCTGCTGCTGCAGTACGAGACCATCGACGCGCCGCAGATCGACGCGATCATGGAAGGCCGCGAGCCGCCGCCGCCGATGGGCTGGAACAAGGGTAGCGGCAGCAAGCCTGACGACAACCCGCCACGTCCGCTGTCGCCGGTGCCGGCGGGGCCGGCGCAGGCCTGAGCGAACGAACGCGACGCACGAAGGCCGGGAGCGATCCCGGCCTTCTTTTTTCCCTCCCCCGCGCAGCGAGGGAGGGCCGAGTGGGGGTGGGTGACCGGCGGGGACCGTTTCGCGCGAATGGCGGTATCGTGCCGTCCGGCTCCGCTCCGCATCCGCCCAATGTTCGACACCACCCCGACCCTCGACTGCGCCGGCCGCCGGCTGGTCCTCGACCGCCCGCGCGTGCTCGGCATCGTCAACGTCACCCCCGATTCCTTCTCCGACGGCGGCGAGCACGCGACCGTCGACGCGGCGGTCGCGCAAGGCCTGCGCCTGGCGGAGGAGGGCGCCGACGCGCTCGACGTCGGCGGCGAGTCCACCCGTCCCGGCGCGCCCGACGTGCCGCTGGAGGAGGAACTGCGCCGCGTCGTGCCGGTGATCGAGCGCCTGGCGCGCGAACTCGCGTTGCCGATCAGCGTCGACACCTCCAAGCCGGAGGTGATGCGCGCCGCGGTCGCCGCCGGCGCGGGCATGGTCAACGACGTGTACGCGCTGCGTCGCGCGGGCGCGCTGGACGCCGCCGCCGCGCTCGGCGTGCCGGTCGTGCTGATGCACATGCAGGGCGAGCCGCGGACGATGCAGGACGCCCCGCACTACGACGACGTGGTCGCCGACGTGCACCGCTTCCTCGCCGAGCGCATCTTCGCGGCGGAGATGGCCGGGATCGACAGGAAGCGGATCGTGGTCGATCCCGGCTTCGGCTTCGGCAAGACCCTGCAGCACAACCTGGTCCTGCTGGCGCAGCTCGAGCGCATCGCCGAGCTCGGCGTGCCGGTGCTGGCCGGGCTCTCGCGCAAGCGCAGCATCGGCGAGCTCACAGGCCACGAGGATCCGCGCGCGCGCGTGCACGGCTCGGTCGCCGCGCACCTGATCGCCGCCCAGCACGGCGCGCGCCTGCTGCGCGTGCACGACGTCGCCGCCACGGTCGACGCGATCAAGGTCTGGCACGCGGTGGCCGCGCAGCCGGTGCCGCGCGCGCAAGCGGCGAAGCCGGCGCTCCGCTGGCCGGACGACGAGTAGCCGTCCGCTGCTGCCGGCTCAGCGCAACACGCCGGTCAGGCCCGGCACCGGGCTGAGCGCGTTGTCGCGGTCGATGTCCCAGGCGCGCGCGCGGCCGTCCTCGGGCGTGGCGGTGAGGGTGCCGGCGAGGGTGTAGCCGACGCCGCGGCCGCGCGCCAGCGCGTCGGCGACGACGATCCTGGCGGCGGCGGCCGGGGCCAGGGTCAGCGAGGCGACGTCGGCCGATTCCGGGCCGATGGTCAGCGCCGGCGCGCCCTGCAGGGTGCCGGCGTCCTCGCCGGCGACGGTCAGCTTCAGCGCGACCGCGTCGAAGCGCATCGGCACGCTGCTGAAATTGTCGATGCGCAGGTCGATCATCCACTGCCCGTCGGCGCGCACGGTCAGCTGCTGGATGTTGGCCGCGGGCTCGGACACGCGACGCACCGGGCCGGTGCTGCAGCCGGCGAGCACGGCGCAGAGCAGGAGGAAGGCGATGCGTTTCATCGAATGTTCCCTTTCCGGATGCGGCCGAGGATACACCGGCGCATCACGCGCCTACTCGACCAGGCCCTTGCGCAGGGCGTAGCGCACCAGCTCGGCGGTGTTGCGCACGTCGAGCTTGTCGAGCACGCGGCCGCGGTGGTTCTCGGCCGTTTTCGCGCTGATCCCGAGCCGCTGCGCGATGTCCTTGGTGGTCATGCCCTCGGCGATCAGGTGGAACACCTCGCGCTCGCGCCGGGTGAGGCGGCCGTAGGGATCCTCCAGCGGACGCTCGGGACGCTGCAGCTGTTCGGCGAGGCTGTGCGCGGCCTGCGGGCCGAAGTGGGCGCGCCCGGCATGCAGGCTGCGCAGCGCGGCGAGCAGTTCCGCCGCGGCGCTGTCCTTGACCAGGTAGCCGGACGCGCCGGCGCGCACCGCCTGCAGCACGTACTCGTGCTCGCCGTGCATGGTCAGCACCAGCACCCGCGTCGCCGGCAGCGCCTCGCGCAGCCGGCGCACCACTTCCAGTCCGTTGAGGCGCGGCATCGACAGGTCCGCGATCACCACGTCCGGGCGGGTGAGCAGGGCCTTCTCGATCGCTTCGATCCCGTCGGCGGCTTGCGCGACGACTTCGATGTCGCCCGCCGCCCGCAGCACGCTGACCAGGCTTTCGCGCACCATGGTGTGGTCGTCCGCGATCAGGACACGCATCGGCCTTTCCCCCTGCGGGCAGGCTCGCCCGCGGCGCGCGCAACGTCAAGCCGCGGGCGGGGCCGGCTGCGGCGGTGCGTCGGCCAATGGAACGCTGGCGCGCAGGCGGGTGCCGTGCCCGGGGGCGGACTGCAGTTCGAGGCGGCCGCCGTGCAGGCGCAGGCGTTCGCGCACGCCGGACAGGCCGCTGCCGCGCGGGGTCGCGGCCGGATCGAAGCCCTCGCCGTCGTCGATCACCTGCAACTGCAGTTGCGGCCCGCGCGCCACCAGCCGCAGCAGCACGCTGCCCGCGCGGGCGTGCCGGCTGGCGTTGGTGAGCGCTTCCTGGGCGATGCGGAACAGCAGGGTCTGCAGTTCGCCGTCCAGCGCGGGCAGCGGTTCGATCTCGACCACGACGCCCGGCCCGCCGCCCTCGGCGACGGTGCGCGCCAGCCAGCGCAGCGCCGGCTCCAGCCCGAGGTCGTCGAGGATCGGCGGCCGCAGCAGGCGCGACAGGTGGCGGGTGTCCTCCAGCGCGTCGGCGCACAGCGCGATCGCGGCCTCCATGCGCGCGCGCAAGGCGTCGTCGCCCAGTTCGCCGGCGAGCTGGGCGAGCCGGTGCTTGAGCGCGGTGAGGTTCTGGCCGAGGCCGTCGTGCAGCTCGCGCGCGAGCCGGCGGCGTTCGTCCTCCTGCACGCGCCAGACCGCGCGGCCGAGACGGCGGAACTCGCGTTCGTTGGCCTCCAGCCGCTGCAGCAGTTCCAGGTAGCGGGCCTGCAGGTCGGCGAGCGGCGGCAGGTTGTTCATGGCGTCC
>DASRZN010000110.1:0-4131 GCA_035686325.1 Lysobacteraceae bacterium | reverse complement strand
CAGGCGGGTCGGCAACTGTTCGGACTGCCGGAAGTAGCCCTCGAAGGCGCCTGCCAGGGTGTCCGACTCCAGTGCGACCAGGCCCTGGTAGCGCACCGGCTCGCGCGCGCCGGTGCCGGGGTTCTCGATGGTGATCGCCAGGACGGCGTCGTCGCCGAGCTCGCGCAGGTCGCGGGAAACCGGCGCGTCCTCGTCGTGCTGGGCGATCCCGCGCAGGGTGCCGGCGGCGGTGCATTCGGCGAACAGGGTGCGCAGCGGACCGCTGCCGCGCAGTTGCACCGACAGCCGCCCGTCGACCTTGGCGTGGCCGGTGAACAGCGCGGCGGCGACGCAGGCCTCGCCCAGCAGTTCCTCGATCGCGGTGGGGTACGCGCTGCGCGCGCGGATCTCTTCCCAGGTCGCGTCCAGGTGCACGCGCACCCCGCGCACGCCGGCCTCCTGCAGCAGGAAGCGGGTCAGCAGGTCGTGGTGGCCGTTCTTGTTCATGGCGATCGTGCGCGGCCGATAATGGGCGCGCGCATTGTGCGGGAGAGTGGCATGGGTGGGGGCGGTCGCGTGGCAAGGCAAGGCGGGCGCAAGCGGCGCCGGTGGCGGCGGCTGCTGTGGCTGCCGGTGCTGGCGGCCGCCTTCAGCGTGCTGCAGGTGCTGGTGCTGCGCTTCGTCGACCCGCCGTGCTCCGCCTTCATGGTCGCGCGTCAGCTGGACGCCTGGCGCGCGGGCGACTGGGGCTTCCGCATCGCCCACGATTGGCGCGACCTGTCGCGGATGGCGCCGAGCCTGCCGCTGGCGCTGGTCGCCGCCGAGGACCAGAACTTCCCGCGCCACAGCGGCTTCGACTTCGCCGCGATCGAGAAGGCGCGCCGCCACAACGAGCGCATGCGCGAACGCGCCGAACGCCGCAACCGGCCGGTGACCCGCCTGCGCGGCGCCAGCACGATCAGCCAGCAGACCGCCAAGAACCTGTTCCTGTGGCGCGGCAACGGCTGGACCCGCTGGGCGCGCAAGGGGCTGGAGGCCTGGTACACGGTGCTGATCGAGGCGCTGTGGCCGAAGACGCGCATCCTCGAGGTCTATGCCAACGTCGCCGAGTTCGGCAACGGCGTGTACGGCGCGCAGGCGGCGGCGCGCAGCTTCTTCGGCAAGGACGCGGCCCGGCTGACCCCGGCCGAGAGCGCGCGCCTGGCGGCGGTGCTGCCGAACCCGCGCCGTTACGACGCCCGCCGCCCAGGCCCCTACGTGCAGCGGCGCGCCGCCGGCATCCAGCGGCAGATGCGCCACCTCGGTCCCGCCGGCTGGCGCCCGCCCGCCGACTGAACCGCGCGCGCTGCGGCTACCATGCGCCGATGACCCGCGACCTGCTCACCGTGGTGGTGGCCGCCTACAACGAGGAGGCGGCGTTGCCGGCGCTGCACGCGCGCATCGCGGCGGTGTTCGACGGGCTGCACGGCGAGGGCGTGGCCGGCCGCGTGCTGTACGTGGACGACGGCAGTCGCGACGGCACCTGGCCGGTGCTGCAGCAACTGGCGGCGGGCGACCCGCGGGTCGCGCTGCTGCGGCTGTCGCGCAACTTCGGCAAGGAGGCGGCGCTGACCGCCGGCCTCGACCTGGTCGACGAGGGCGCCGCGCTGGTGCTGGACGCCGACGGCCAGGACCCGCCCGAGCTGATCCCGCGGTTCGTCGCCAAATGGCGCGAAGGCTACGACGACGTGCACGGCACCCGCACCGTGCGCGAGGGCGAGGGCTGGCTGAAGAAGGCGACCGCGCACGGTTTCTACCGGGTGATCGGGCGCCTGTCGCGCACGCCGGTGCCGCGTGACACCGGCGACTTCCGCCTGCTCTCGCCGCGCGCGCTGGCGGCGCTGCGGCAGTTGCGCGAGCGCCAGCGCTTCATGAAGGGGCTGTTCGGCTGGGTCGGCTTCCGCCAGTGCGCGATCCCGTACCAGCGCGAACCGCGCATCGCCGGCCGCAGCAAGTTCAACTTCTGGTCGCTGTGGAACTTCGCGCTGGAGGGCATCACCAGCTTCAGCACCGCGCCCCTGCGCCTGGCGACCTACCTCGGCCTCGGTACCGCGCTGCTGGCGCTGCTGTACGCGGGCTGGGTCGTGATCAAGGCGTTGCTGTGGGGCGACCCGGTGGCCGGCTGGCCGACCATGATGGCGGTGGTGCTGCTGCTCGGCGGCGTGCAGCTGATCGCGCTCGGGGTGATCGGCGAATACCTGGGCCGGCTGTACATGGAGGCCAAGCAGCGCCCGCTCTATCTCGTCGACACCTGGCGGCCCGCGCCGGGAGTATGCTCGGCGGCGACGACCCCAGCCGGAGGAGAGGCCCATGCGTACGGTCCGCCAGCTGCTCGAGGCGAAAGCGCCTGAGGTCTTCGCGATCGGTCCCGACGCGCCGGTCATCGACGCGGTCGCGCTGATGGCCGAAAAACGCATCGGCGCGTTGCTGGTCATGCAGGCCGGACGCCTGGCCGGGATCCTGTCCGAACGCGATTACGCGCGGAAGGTGGTGCTGCAGGGGCGCTCCTCGCGGGAAACGCCGGTGCGCGACATCATGACCCGCGACGTGGTCAGCGTCGGCCTGGACGACAGCAGCGACCACTGCATGCAGATCGTCACCGAGCGCCGCATCCGCCACCTGCCGGTGCTCGACGGCGACGCCGTGCTCGGCGTGATCTCGATCGGCGACCTGGTCAAGGCGGTGATCGAGGACCAGCAGATGGAGCTGGAACAGCTGCAGCGCTACATCGCGTCCTGAGTGGCGATGGCGCCACGCCTCTCATCTCCCATGGAGCGAACCTGCCCGGTGCACGGCGTCCTCACTTCGCGTACCTGCCGCCGCATTGCAGGTCCTCGCCCGGTCCGGTTTCGATGGTGGCGAGCAAGGCCGCCGGCGGCGCGATGCTGCCGAGGGTCAGCGCGATCGCGCCGCGCAGGCCCACGCGCTTGAGGTCCGGGCGGAAGCTCGGGTCCTTGAAGGTGCCGCTCACGAGCAGGGGCGAGCGCAGCACGAACAGGCTGCGGTCCTTGGGCCGCGGCCGCAGGGTGACGTCGAAGGTCTCGTCGCGCAGGCTGATCGTGCCGGCGCCGACGATCATCGTGTCGGTGGTGTCGAAGGCCAATGATTGCGCGCGCATCACCCCGCCCTGCACCGCGAAGTCGCCGAACGCGCAGCGGATCGGGATCCGCTTGTCGCCGGTCACCAGGAATTTCAGCGCCTCCTCGATGTCGAGCCCGGCGAGTTCCATGACCAGGTTGCTGATTTCGCCCTTGCCCATGCCGAGCGCGACGCTGCCGTCGGCGCTGCCGAGCATCTTCGCGATCGAATTGCCGGTCCCGGCGAGCGTGAACTCGCCGCCGACGCGGCCGACCGCGTCGCGCGCCGATTCGACCTCCGGCAACAACCGGTCGAGGTCGAGGCCGCGCAAACTGGCCCGCGCGCGGGTGCGGATCGGCGATTCGCGGGCGTCCATGCGCACCGTACCGCGGATGCGGCCGCCGGCGACGCCGAAGTCGGCCGGCTCCAGCCGCAGCAGGCCGTCGTCCAGCAGCAGGTGCACGTCCATGTCGTCCAGCGGCAGCTTCGGCGCGGCGAGGCGGTGCGCCTTCCAGCGCACGTCGGCGTCCATCGCGCGCAGCTTGGCGAGGTCGTAGGGCGTGTCCGGCAGCACCCGCGGGCTGGCCGCCTCGCGCGCCGCCTGCGCGGCGAGCTCGGCATTGGTCGTCTCGCCCCTGCCGGCCTTCGGTGCCTTGTTGACGAACACCGCGAGGTCGTCGAAATCGAGCGTGCGCGAGACGAGGTTCGCTTGCAGGAAGGGGCGGGCGCCGCCGACGGTGACCGCGGCGTCGCCGGCGAGGTCGCTGTCGCCGACCTTGCCCTTGAAGTCGTCGTAGTGCCAGGTCGTCAGCTTGCCTTCCACGTCGCGGGTCAGGCGGCCGTCGAAGGCGTAGGGCGGCGATTCCGGCAGGGCGAGCTGCATCAGCGGATACAGGTCGGCCAGGCTGCGCCCGCTGAGCGCGAAGCGCAGGTCGAAGTCGCGCAGGCGCAGCGGGTCGAGCAGGGTGCCGCGCGCCCGCGCGCGGGTGGCGCCGGCGGTCGCGGTCGCCTCGATGTGGAAGGGCGCGGCACGGT
>DASRZN010000109.1:0-3299 GCA_035686325.1 Lysobacteraceae bacterium | reverse complement strand
CGACTGGCCGCGCTCGGCTACCGGCCCTACCTCGCGACCGGCGAAGCGCGCGAGCGCGCGCGCCGCGCCGAGCGCAACCGCGCGCTGCTGCGCATCGGCCTGGCCGCGCTCGGCGCGATGCAGGCGATGATGTTCGCCGAGGCGCTGTACCTCGACACCCGCGGCGAGATGCCGCTGCCCACCCGCGATTTCTTCCGCTGGATCACCTTCCTGGTGTCGACGCCGGTGGTGTTCTGGGCCGGCTGGCCGTTCCTCGCCGGCGCCTGGCGCGAGATCCGCGAGCGCGTGCTGGGCATGGACACGCTGGTCGCCGGCGCGACCCTGCTCGCCTACGTCGCCAGCGTGTGGGGCACGGTCGTCGGCGCCGAGCACGTCTGGTACGACGCCGCGGTGATGTTCGTGTTCCTGCTGCTGGTCGCGCGCCAGCTCGAGCAGCGCGCGCGGCGCATCGCCAGCGCGCAGGTGGACGCGCTCGCGCGCGCGCGGCCCGCGTTCGCGACCCGCGAGCGCGACGACGGCAGCCGCGAGACGGTGCCGATCGCCGAACTCGCGGTCGGCGACGTCGCCTGCGTCGCGGTCGGCGAGGCGCTGCCGGCCGATGGCGTGCTGCTGGATGCCGACGCGCGCTTCGAGGAAGCGCTGCTCACCGGCGAGGCGCATCCCGTGCTGCGCCGCGCGGGCGAGCCGGTGCTGGCCGGCACCGCCAGCCGCGAGCATCCCGCGCGCCTGCGGGTGACCCGGGTCGGCGCCGACACCCGCCTCGCCCAGCTCGCGCGCCTGGTCGAGCAGGCGCAGGCGCACCGGCCGGCGCTGGCGCGCGGCGCGCAGCGGATCGCCAGCGGGTTCGTCGCCGGCGTGCTGCTGGCCGCGGTCGCGGTGTACGCGTGGTGGCACGTGCACGATCCCGCGCGTGCGTTCGAGGTCACCCTCGCGCTGCTGGTGGTGAGCTGCCCGTGCGCGCTGTCGCTGGCGGTGCCGGCGACGCTGGCCGCCGCCCACGGCGCGCTGGCGAAGATCGGCGTGCTGGCGGTGCGGCCCGACGCGCTGGAGCGACTGGCGCGCGCGACCGACGTCGTGTTCGACAAGACCGGCACCCTCGGCGACGGCCGGCCGCGGCTGACGGCGGTCGGTGCCTGCGCGGGCGTCGGCGAAGCCGACGCATTGCGCATCGCCGCCGCGCTGGAACGCGACAGTGGCCACCCGCTCGCGGCGGCCTTCGCCGACGTTGCCGGCGCGCCGGCGGCGAGTTCGGTGCGCAGCGTTGCGGGCCAGGGCCTGGAGGGCGTCGTCGACGGCCGTCGCTGGCGCCTGGGGCAAGCCGGCTTCGCCACCGGTGGCGCCGACGACGGCGCAATCTGGCTCTCCGGCGAAAGCGGCGAGCGCGCGCGCTTCGACATCGCCGAAGGCGAGCGCGCCGACGCGGGCGCGGCGCTCGACGCGTTGCGCGCGCAGGGCCTGGCCCTGCACCTGTCCAGCGGCGACGGCACCGAGTCGGTGCGCCGTTTCGCCGAACGCCTCGGCCTCGCCAGCGTGCACGCGCGGCAGTCGCCGGAGGACAAGCTCGCCTACGTGCGGCGGTTGCAGGAAGCCGGTCGCGTCGTCGCGATGGTTGGCGACGGCCTCAACGACGCGCCGGTGCTGGCCGGCGCCGACGTGTCGCTGGCGATCGGCGACGGCGCCGCGCTGGCCCAGCGTGCGGCCGACCTGGTGCTCGCCGGCGGCTCGCTCGCGCGGGTGCCGCAGGCGCTGGCGATCGCGCGCCGCGGCCGCCGCATCCTGCGCCAGAACCTGGCCTGGGCGCTGGGCTACAACGTGCTGGCGCTGCCGCTGGCCGCCGCCGGCGTGGTCACCCCGTGGCTGGCCGCGCTGGGCATGGCGCTGTCCTCGCTGGCGGTCACCGGCAACGCGCTGCGCCTGGCGCGGGTGCGCGCATGAACATCCTGCTGCTGCTGATCCCGCTGAGCCTGGTGCTGATCGGCGTGGCCGTGTGGATCTTCGTGTGGGCGGTGCGGCGCGGGCAGTTCGAGGACCTCGACACGCCGGCGCTGGACATCCTGCGCGACGACGAGCACGAGCGACCGCGGCGCGATGCCCGCGAAAACGACGCTTCGCGCGATGAAGGCGACGGCGATGCCGATTGACTGGCTGACCGCGGGCGCCGCCCTGCTTACCGGCCTGCTCGGCGGCGCGCATTGCGCGGCGATGTGCGGCGGGATCGCCACCGGTTTCTCGGCGATGTCGCCGCGCGGCGGCTGGTGGGTCGCCGCGCAGCCCAACCTCGGGCGCGTGCTCGGCTATGTCGCCGCCGGCGCGATCGTCGGCGGCGTCGGCCACGGCCTGCTCGACCTCGCCCGCGTGCAGGGCCTGGCGCAGGCGATGCGGGTCGCGGTCGGACTGGTGCTGGTGGTCGCCGCGCTGCGCCTGCTCGGCCTCGGCCGCGCGCTCGGCTTCAGGGCGACGCCCGGCGCGCGCCTGTGGCAGTGGCTGCGGCCGCTGCAGCGGCGGGTGCTGCTGGCCGGCGACGGCCCGGCGAAACGGATCGCGCTCGGCATGCTGTGGGGCTGGATGCCGTGCGGGCTGAGCACCACGGTGCTGGCCGCGGCCTGGCTGCAGGCGAACGCGACGAACGCCGCGCTGACCATGGCCGCGTTCGGCCTCGGCACGCTGCCGCTGATGCTGCCGCTGACCTGGTCGGGCGCGCGCCTGGGCCAGCGCCTGCAGCGCGGCGGCTGGCGGATCGCGCTGGCTTGCGTGGTGCTGGCGGCCGGCTTGCTGACCATCGGCGCGCCGTGGCTGGCGCGGATGCCGTTGGTGCACGGGGTGCTCGAAGCGCTGGGCTGTGGGGCGCTGGTGTCCTGACGGCGGCGCCGGGCACAAAAAAAAAGGCGCCCCTCGGGGCGCCTTCGGACGCGGTACGGCCGCGTGCCCGGCCGCGTCAGGGGAGTCGGTTCAACCCAGCAGGTGGGTCAGGTCGATCGGCGAGGACAGGCCGCCCTGCGCCAGCGCCCACAACACGCCGCCGACCAGGGCCAGGGTCAACAGTCCCTTGGCGAGGCGCTCGCTCCAGTCGACCTGGGGACGGTGCAGCGTGGCGTGGATCTGGCGGGCGTCGGCGTTCATGGCAATTCCCCTGTCTCGTGGGGGCATCAGACGCCTGCGGCACCGTGAATGTCCGCGATGCACGTCACAGGATCGGATTTCACGGCCCGTGCAGGCGCCCGGAGGTGGCCGGCGGTCATGAATGGGGGCCGCCGACGGCCCACGTGGAACCCGTCTGTCCCGCCATGGTCACAGGGTTT
>DASRZN010000108.1:0-3886 GCA_035686325.1 Lysobacteraceae bacterium | reverse complement strand
GCGCGTCGCCGACCGCACCCGCGGCCTGGTCGCGCGCACGCGCGAGCACTTCTCGCACGAGCCGCTGTCCGACGACCGCCTGCAGGCGCGCATCCGCAGCCAGCTCGGCCGCCTGGTCGAGCACCCGCACGCGGTCGAGGTGCAGGTGCAGGACGGCCGCGTCGTGCTCAGCGGCAACGCGCACGCGGACGAGATCGACGCGCTGGTGGGCGCGGTGGAGGCGATGCGCGGGGTGGAGGCGGTCGACAGCCGGCTGCATCCCGCGGGCAACGCGACGACGCACTGACCGGAAGGCCGGGCCCGCACTTGGCGGGCCCGGCTGCCGGGTCAGAAATCCTTCTGCAGGTTGACCTGCACGCCCTCGTCGCGTTGACCGCCGGCCTGCGCCTGGTACTCGATGCGGGTCGACCAGCCGCCATCGCTGTCCAGCGTCGCCCCGAGGCCGAACACGACCCGGTTGCGGTCGAAGACCGACGGCGTGAGCGTGTAGACCGGGCCGTTGGCGAGGTCGGCATACCGGATCAGGCTCGCTTCCGCGTCCGCGAACTCGCGCTGGTATTCCAGCCGCAACTGCGGCGTGAACCAGCCCCATCCGGCGCGCCGGCGGTAATCCAGGCGCAGGCCCAGGTTGCCGACGGTGCTGTCGATGTCCATCGCCCCGTAGCGCAGGGCGAGGAACGGATGGCCGCTCTCGGTGTAGGCGTCGAGGCTGCCGCGGGCGACGTCGAGGCGCGCGTATGGGGTGAACTGCAGCGGGCCGTCCTGCAGGTCGGTGCCGACCGCCAGCGAGGCGAACCACTGGTCGCCGTCGCGGCGTCCGCGCACGGTGCCGGCGTCGCCGGCCAGCCGGCGGGTGGCGTCGTAGTCGAGCTGCTGGTAGCCGAGCGTGGCGTCGACGAACAGGTGCTGCCACGGGTGGTAGCTGGCGTAGGCGACGAAGGCGCGCGCGCTGCCCTCGAGCCGGCTGCCGGCGTCGCCGACGCGGTTGTCGTCGCGGCCGTAGCCGAGGCCGGCGCCGAGGGTGAAGGAGGGGCTCAGGTCGAAGTCCACGCCCACGCTCAGCCCGTCGCTCTCGAAGCCGGTGCCGGAACCACCGCGACCGTCGAAGCTGCCGGAGCGGATCATGCCGCCGGCCCACACGCCGAAGACCGCCTGCGTCTTATCGCCGCCGCTGCCGGCGTCGGCCTGGGCGACATCCATGTCGGACGGCCCGCCGGCGCCACGCGCGCGCTCCTGCGCCGCATCGCCCCGGTGCAGGCATGCCTCGCGCGCCGCGTGGTCGGTCGCCTGCGCGCACTGGCGTTCGGTGAAGGTCACGCCGTTGGCGAAGCGTCCGCCGTGGCGCCCGGCGCCGTGCAGCTGCTCCAGCCGCTGGCGGAAGTTGCCCAGCTGCGCCTGCGCGAAGCGGCGCGTCGATTCGACCTGCGCGTCGACCAGGCCGCGCACCTGCGCGTCGCGGGTCGGATCCGGGCGCGCCTGCACCTGGAAGGTGATCACCGCTTCGGCCGAAGTCGCATAGGCGTTGTCGAGGGTGAAGCGCGCCGTCGCCTCGCCGCCGAAGGCGGGGTCCGGCGTGAAACGCAGCACCCAGGTGCCGCCTTCCGCGGCGACCGTGGCGACGCCGGCATTGGCCGGCGCCAACGCCACCAGGGTGGCGCCGGTGAACGGTCCGCCGCTGGCGCCGTCGGCGAGGTCGACGCTGGTCTCCACGCCGGCGATCGCCTGCGCCGTGCGCGACACCGCGACCGGCACCGGATGCACGGTCACCGCGACGGTCGCCGGCGCGGAGGTGCCGCCGGGGCCGGTCGCGACGTAGGCGAAGCTGTCCTCGCCGGCGAAACCGGCGGCGGGCGCATAGCGCACCACCAGGCCGTCGACCGTCGCGCTGCCGTGCTGCGGCGTGGTGGCGAGCGAGATGCTGTCGATGCGGCCGCTGTCGTTGGCGGTCACCGCGATGTCGACCGCGGTCCCGGCCAGTGCGGTCGCGCTGTCGGGCACCGCGACCGGCGGATCGGCCGCCACCGCCAGCGTGTAGGCGCGGGTGGCCGAGTACGGTCCGCTGCCGGTGCTGGCGTCGGTGGCGGTGACGCTGAAGGCGAACGTGCCGCTGGCCTTCGGCGTGCCGGACAGGCTGCCGTCGGCGGCGAGCGCCAGCCCAGCCGGGAGCGTGCCGGCGCTCAGCGCGAAGGTGTACGGCGCGGTGCCGCCGCTCGCCGTGAGCTGTTGCGCGTAGGCGGTGCCGGCGGTCGCGCCCGGCAACGTGGCCGGCCCGACCGACAGCACCGGCGCCGCGACCGCCAGCGTGTAGGCGCCGCTGGCGCCGAAGCCGAGCGCGTCGGTCACGGTGATCGTGGCGTTGAAGCTGCCGCCCGCGGTCGGCGTGCCCGACAGCGTGCCGTCGCTGGACAGCGTCATGCCCGCCGGCAGCGCGCCGGCGCTGACCGCGTACGCATACGGCGCGCTGCCGCCGCTGGCGCTGAAGTTCGCGGAGAACGCGGCGCCGACGGTGGCCGCCGGCAGTGTCGCCGGCGCCAGCGTGATCGTCGGCGCGCCGATCGTCAGCGTGTAGCCCCGCGTCGCGGTATACGGACCGGCGCCGGTACTGCTGTCGGTGGCGGTGACGGTGAAGGCGAACGCGCCGCTGACGGACGGCGTGCCCGACAGGGTGCCGTCGCTGGCGAGCGTCAGCCCCGCCGGCAGCGCGCCCAGGGTGACCGCGAAGCTGTAGGGCGCGGTGCAGCCGCTGGCGGTGAGGACCTGGCTGTAGCCGGAACCGGCCGTGGTGGCCGGCAGGCTGGCCGGCGCGACCGCGATGGTCGGTCCGCCGACGGACAGGCTGTAGGCGCGCGATCCGGTGTACGGCCCGCCGCCGGTGCTGCTGTCGGTGGCGGTGACGGTGAAGTTGAAGCTGCCGCCGGCGGTCGGCGTGCCAGACAGGGTGCCGTCGCCGGCGAGCGACAGGCCCGCCGGCAGCGCGCCGGCGCTGACCGCGAAGGTGTACGGCGCGGTGCCGCCGCTGGCGGAGACGCTGGCGTTGTAGGCGCCAGCGACCGTCGCCGCCGCGAGCGAGGTCGGCGCTACCACGATCGTCGCCGGATCCACCGTCAGCGTATAGGACTGCACGCCGGTGAAGCCGCTGGTGTCGGTGGCGGTGATGCTGAAGGTAAAACTGCCGCCCGCGGTCGGCAGGCCGAACAAGGTGCCACCGCTGGCCAGGGCAAGGCCGGCCGGAAGCGCGCCCGACGTCACCGCGAAGGTGTATGGCCCGGTACCGCCGCTAGCGAGGAACACCGCGCCGTAGAGGCCACCCGTGGTCGCATTCGGCAACGCGGCCGGCAACAGGGTGATCGCCGGCGACGGGATCACGCTGTTCGAGGGCGCGGAGGCCGCGCCCGTGCCCGCGCTGTTGGTCGCGGTGACGGTGAAGGTGTAGGCGGTGCCGTTGTTCAGGCCAGCGACCGTGATCGGGCCGGCGGCGCCGGTGGCGGTGAGACCGCCCGGACTGGAGGTCACGGTGTAGCTGGTGATCGTCGCGCCACCGCTGCTGGCGGGCGCGCCGAAGCTGACCGTCGCCTGGCCGTTGCCGGCGGTGGCGGTGGCGATCACCGGCGCACCCGGCGCGACCGGGGTGACCGCGAACGACTGGCTGACGGTGGGTGCCGGCAGGTAGGTGGCGTCGCCCGCCTGGTCGGCGTCGATCGTGCAGGTACCGGCGACGAGGAAGGTCAGCGTGCCGCCGCTGGTGATCGTGCATACGCCCGTGGTCGCCGAGGAGAAACTCACCGCCAGCCCGGAGGTCGCGGTCGCGCCCAGGGTCGGCGTGGTCCCGAAATTCTGCGTGCCCGGGTTGGCGAAGGCGATCGTCTGCGCGCCACGGGGCGTGACG
>DASRZN010000107.1:0-33954 GCA_035686325.1 Lysobacteraceae bacterium | reverse complement strand
GCGCGGGCCGGTCGCGCTGATCCGGTAGTGGCGCTCGAGAAGCGCGCGGTCGCCGGACAGCAGCGCGCCGAAGCTCGCCTGCAGGCCAGCGAGTTCCGGCGCGCGCGCCAGCGAGAACGTGCGCGGCGCCTTGCCGGCGCGGGCGATGGTCGCCTCGCCGCCACGGATCGTGGTGGTTTCCGCATACGGCGCGCGCACTTCGCGGACCAGGGTCTGTGCGTCGGGACGGCGGTACTCGCCGCTGATCCGCAGCGGCGCCTTCAGCAGCGGCGAGTCGCGCAGTTCGACGAAGGCGGTGCGCGCCGGCACCGGGCGCGCCAGCCGGTCGAGGATCCAGTCGGCGCCGGCATCCTCAGGCGCGGCGTGCAGCGGCAGGGCCAGCGTCGCCAGCAGCAGCGCCGGCAGCAGGCGCGTGCGTGGCATCCGCCGTGTCGTCGCATTCCCAGAAGTCATAGAAGTTGAACCAGTTGAAGGGGGCTGCACGGGCGAAATGCTCCAGCCGCTGCGCGTAACGGCGGATGAGCGCGGGGACCGCGGTGCGGCGCTGCGCGCGCGGGATGTCGATGCCGTCGGAGAAGGCCTCGAAGGCCAGATCGTAGCGGTTGCCGCCGCGGTACAGGCCGAAACCGAGCACCACCGGCACCTTCAGCACGGCCGCGATCAGCCACGGGGCGGTCGGGAACGGCGCCGGGCGACCGAAGAAGGGCGCCGCCACGGTCTGTCCGCCGGGCTGGACCCGGTCCACCAGCAGCGCGACCAGCGCGCCCGCCTGCACCGCCTGCTGGATCTCCAGCATCAGCGCGGGGCCGTCCTGTCCGGCATCGATGATGTTGCGCGCGAGCTCGGGGTTGAGCGCGTCCAGCAGGCTCTGCATGGCGACGTTGTGCTGCTTGTCGAGCACCACCCGGATCAGGTAGTCGGGCCGCTGTTGCGACAGCACGCGCAACACCTCGAAGCTGCCCAGGTGCGAGCCGAACAGCAGCACGCCGCAACCGCGGTCGAGCTGCCCGTGCAGCGCCTCCACGCCCTGCACGTGGACGTCGAAGCGGCGGGTGTTCTCGCTGAGCAGGAACACCCGGTCGAGGATGGTGGCGGCGAAGGTGTGGATGTGGCGGGCGATGTCCCGCAGCGTCGCCGGGCGGCCCAGCGCGCGGCCCAGCCAGGCGCGCGAGTCGCGTCGCTCCGCCGGCCGCCGCAGCAGGAAGTACAGGGTGATCGGGTACAGCAGGAGGCGCGCGACCCCGCGCCCGCCGTAGCGGCCGATCGAACGGATCAGCCAGATCGCGAACCAGCCGCCGCCTTCCTTGCGCTGCTTCCAGTGCGCGCTCACGCCCCGTCCCCGGCATCCGCGTCCGCGACCACCTCGCCCGAAGCGAGCATGACGTCACCGCGCAGCACGCGGAAGCGCCAGCGCGCGGGTTCGCGCGGTTCCAGCACGACCTCGGCCTGCTCGCCCGGCAGCAACGGCTGCACGAACTTCACCTGGGGCAGGCGCAGCGGCGGCAGCACGCCGTGCGCGGCCTCGATCGCGGCGACGACCTGCTCGAGCACGACCACGCCGGGCACGACGGGCCGCCCCGGGAAATGGCCGTCGAGGCTCGGATGGTCGGATGGAATGGTGAATCGCATCGGTACTGCACACGCCCCTGTGGCGGAAAGTCTGGAGGGCGCCCTGCCGCGCTGCAAGCGGTGGCACCGGCACAGGGTACGCATTCCACAGGCGATTCCGGACCTGAACGGTTCAACGGCCAACTCATCGCGGGAACTCCCTCCCCCGCTTGCGGGGGAGGGTCGGGGTGGGGGTGAGTCACGAGCGAACGCGGCGGGCGGATGAGGCAGTCAGGACACGCCGTGAATCCGTCCAGGCTCGGATGCGCCATCCATGCCGCATACGGTCCTGCCCACCTCTCCCACCCGCCGCGCCCGCCCCAGCGCTTCCGCATCTTGCGGAACACCCGCTCTCCCGGTTTCCGGTTCCCGGCTACCGGTTTCCGTCCCCGTAGAGCGGAGCAAGCTCCGCTCTACGGGGAACGCAGCACGCCCTGCCAGAACGCCGGACCCAGCCGCGCCATCTTCTGCAGGAAGTGCAGGAAATTGCGGTAGCGGCCGGGGAAACGGCGCTGGCGATAGCCGAACTCGAGCAGCAGCAGGGCGACGATCAGGCCGTAGTTGCCGACGTTGGCGCACCAGGACCACTGCGCCTCGCTGATCGCCAGCGGCGGCGCGACGCCGGCGCCGGCGAGCAGGCCGCCCGGCACCACCAGCGCCGCCAGCAGCAGGTTGAACAGCGCCAGCAGGCCCATCGTCCACGCCCACAGCGCGGTCAGCGCGCGGGTGTAGCGCAGCAGCTCGGGCGCCAGCTGCGCGGGCGGCAGCCCGTCCATCGCGGCGACGATGCGGGTGATCAGCGGGATGCCGCCGGCGCGCAGGGTGCGGCCGAAGCCCCAGGCCACCAGGCCGACGATCGCCGCCGGCACCAGCAGCAGCGGCAGCAGCGCCCACGCGCTGCGCGCCAGCAGGAACAGCCCGGCGGCGGCCAGGATGAGCGCGGCGAACGCCCAGGCGCGGCGCGCGGCCAGCGCCGGCAACAGCAGCAGCACGGCGAGGTCGCCGAGCGCCAGCGCGGCAAGGCGCGGCTCGCGGCCGACCCCGGCCGCGTGCGCGAGCACGAAGTAGCCGAGCACCAGCGCCACCCGCAGCAGGGCGAGGCGGCCGGCGGCGCTCATGGCCGGCGCGGCCGGCTCACGCCGTGCGCTGCTGCTCGACGTGCGCCGAGAGCGCGCGCAGCGAGGCGAAGATGCGGCGGTTGTCGTCGTTGTCCGAGCGCAGCTGGAAGCCGTAGCGCTTGCTGATCGCCAGCGCCAGCTCCAGCGCGTCGATCGAATCCAGGCCGAGCCCGGCGTTGAAGAGCGGCGCGTCCGGATCGATGGACTCCGGCGCGACGTCCTCCAGGTTGAGGCTTTCGACCAGGAGCTGGGCCAGTTCGCGTTCGGCGTCGGTCTGCGGGGACATCGGGAAATCCAGGGGCTGCGGAAGGCGGAATGCCGGGGCGCAACGATCCGGCATCGCGCGCCGGCGTGCAACCGCCACGGCCGCGCCCGCTATCATGCGTCGCCTCCGCCGCCTTCCGGCACGCCTTCCCGGCCCGCACCACGCATGTCCGCAGCCGCCACGCCCGCTTCCGATCGCCGTCCGCCCGACGCCGAATGCCTCGACACCGACGTGCTGGTGGTCGGCGGCGGCCCCGCCGGCTCGACCGCGGCGACCCTGCTGGCGCGGCGCGGCTGGAAGGTGCTGCTGCTGGAAAAGGCGCGCCATCCGCGCTTCCACATCGGTGAATCGCTGCTGCCGATGAACATGCCGATCCTCGAGCGGCTGGGCGTGTTCGAGCAGGTCAAGGCGATCGGGGTGATGAAGCTCGGCGCCGACTTCCCGGTCGAGGGCCGCGACTACAACGTGTTCCGCTTCACCCGCACCCTGCGCCCGGGCGCGGGGCACGCGTTCCAGGTCAAGCGCGAGGAGTTCGACCAGGTCCTGTTCGCGCACGCGCGCGGCGAAGGCGTGGACGCGCGCGAAGGCATCAAGGTCGAGTCGGTCGAGTTCGACGGCAACGGCCGGCCGGTCGTAGCGCACGCGCGCGACGAGGCGGGCCGCGCACTGACGGTGCGCATGCGCTTCCTGCTCGACGCCAGCGGCCGCGACACCCTGCTCGGCGCCCAGCTCAAGCTCAAGCGGCGCAACCCGCGGCACAGCTCCGCGGCGATCTTCAGCCATTACGCGAACGTGCCGCGGCGCCCGGGCGATGACGCCGGCAACGTCACCATCTGCCGCCACGCGCACGGCTGGATCTGGCTGATCCCGCTGCGCCAGGGCGTCACCAGCGTCGGCGCGGTGTGCTCGCCCGACTACCTCAAGCAGCGCCGCGGCGAGAGCGAGGCGTTCCTGTTGCAGACGCTCGATTCGGTGCCCGAGGTGCGCGAGCGCATGCGCGACGCGCGCCGGATCGCGCCGGTGCACGTCACCGGCAACTACGCCTACGACTGCGCGCGCATGCACGGCCCGGGCTGGCTCTTGCTGGGCGACGCCTATTCCTTCGTCGACCCGATGTTCTCTTCCGGGGTGTACCTGGCGATGAACAGCGCCGAGCGCGGCGCCGAGGCGGTGGACGCCGCGCTGCGCGAACCGGCGCGCGAGGCCGCGCTGCTGCGCGCGCTGCAGCGGCGCCTCGACGCCGGGCTGGACGAGTTCAAGTGGTTCATCTACCGCTTCACCTCGCCGGCCATGAAGCAGCTGTTCGCCCACCCGCGCAACCTGCTGCGGGTCGAGGACGCGGTCGTCTCGATGCTCGCCGGCGACGTGTTCGACGCGCGCCCGGTGTTGTGGCGGCTGCGCGTGTTCCGGGTGATCTACGCGCTGACCGCGCTGCGGCTGGCGCCGACCGCGCTGCGCAGCTGGTGGCGGCGGCGGCGCGCGTTGCGCGCCGGCTTCGCCGGCGACACCCTGCAGGCGGACAACCCGTGAGCCGGCCCGACCCGATGCCCGCCGCCGCGCCGGTGCCCCAGTTGCGGGTGGACTACGTGCACGCGTCCGACGCGCAGGCGTTGCTCGGCGAGGACGTGCTGGCGGTCCTCGGCTTCGGCGACGCCGCGCCGGCGACGCTGGCCGACCCGCGCTACCTGCGGGTGCCGCTGCAGCCGCACGGCGGCGCGCCCTACGAGGTCTGGCACACCGGCCGCCCGGTGCGCAGCGGCCGCGACGGCGAGATCGCCTGGGCCAGCGACGGCGCGCTCAGCTTCGGCGTGATCGAGGTGCCCGAGGCCGACGGCATCATCGAGGCCGCCGCGCACGCCTACGCGCGCCTGACCGCGTTCGTGCGCGACAGCGGCACCCCGCACCTGCTGCGGATCTGGAATTACCTCGACGCGATCACCCAGGGCGACGGCGACACCGAGCGCTACCGCCAGTTCTGCGTCGGCCGCGCGCGCGGGCTTGGCGGCTTCGATCCGACCCGGTTGCCGGCGGCGACCGCGATCGGCCGCTGCGACGACGCGCGCGTGCTGCAGATCTACTGGCTGTCCTCGAACGCACCGGGCACGCCGATCGAGAACCCGCGCCAGGTCAGCGCCTACCGCTACCCGCGCCAGTACGGCCCGCAGCCGCCGAGCTTCGCCCGCGCGATGCTGCCGCCGACCACGACGAAGATGCCGTTGCTGCTGTCGGGCACCGCCGCGGTGGTCGGTCACGCCTCCGCGCACGCCGACGCGCTGCTGGCGCAGATCGACGAGACCTTCCTCAACTTCGACGCCCTGCTCGGCGCCGCGCGCGCGCGCCAGCCGGCGCTGCCGGCGCAGTTCGGGCCCGGCACCCGGCTGAAGGTCTACGTGCGCGACCGCGCCGACCTCGACACCGTCGCCGATGCCCTGCACGCGCGCCTGGGCAGCCGGGTGCCGTACGTCGTCCTGCACGCGGCGATCTGCCGGCGCGAGCTGTGCATCGAGATCGACGGCGTGCACGAATAAGGCGGTAAGCTGCCGGCAACAGCCACCGGGGACACGCGCATGGGACTGATCAGCCTGCTGTGGGGCATCGCCGCGATGCTGTGGATGGTGCTGGCGCTGGTGCCGCTGCTGGGGTGGATGAACTGGTTCCTGATCGCCTTCGCGGCGGTCGGCGCGGTGATCGCCGCGATCGGCCTCGCCCTGACCGGGGAAGGCAGGCGCGGCCGGGCCAAGACCGGGCTGGTCCTGAACGTCGTCGTGATCGTGGTCGCGGTGGCGCGGCTGCACCTGGGCGGCGGGCTGCTCTGAGCGGCGGCGCAGCGGAGCAAGCTCCGCTCTACGGACTGCCCGTTCCGTACGCGCCATCACGCGCGCGTTCGCCTTGGCTTTTCCGGCTCCCGGCTCCCGGCTCCCGGCTCCCGGCTCCCGGCTCCCGGTTTCCAGCACTTCCGCACCCCGGGCGTAGAATCGCGCCCATGAGCTACCCCTTCACGCGCATGCGGCGGATGCGCCGCGACGAGTTCTCGCGCCGGCTGATGCGCGAGCACGTGCTCACCGCCGACGACCTGATCTATCCGGTCTTCGTGCACGAACTGGCCGGCCGCGCGCCGGTCGGGTCCATGCCGGGCATCGAGCGGCTGTCGATCGACGAGCTGCTGAAGGTCGCCGAACAGGCCAGCGAACTGCGGGTGCCCGCGCTCGCGCTGTTCCCGGTCACCGCACCGGAGGCGAAGTCGCTGACCGCCGAGGCGGCGTGGGACGACGAAGGCCTGTGCCAGCGCGCGGTGCGCGCGCTCAAGCAGCGCTTCCCCGAGCTCGGCGTGATCACCGACGTCGCGCTCGACCCGTACACCTCGCACGGCCAGGACGGCCTGGTCGACGAGGACGGCTACGTGCTCAACGACCAGACCGTCGAGGCACTGGTCAACCAGGCGCTGTCGCACGCGCGCGCCGGCGCCGACGTGGTCGCGCCCAGCGACATGATGGACGGCCGGATCGGCGCGATCCGCAGCGCGCTGGAGCAGGACGGCCACGTGCACACCCGCATCCTTGCCTACAGCGCGAAGTACGCGTCCAGCTTCTATGGCCCGTTCCGCGACGCGGTCGGCTCGTCCGGCGCGCTCGGCAAGGGCAACAAGTACAGCTACCAGATGGACCCGGCCAACACCGACGAGGCGCTGCGCGAGGTCGCGCTAGACCTCGAGGAAGGCGCCGACATGGTGATGGTCAAGCCCGGCCTGCCCTACCTCGACGTGGTGCGGCGGGTGAAGGACGAGTTCGGCGTGCCGACCTACGCCTACCAGGTCAGCGGCGAGTACGCCATGCTGCGCGCCGCCTTCGCCAACGGCTGGCTGGACGAGCGCGCCTGCGCGCTGGAGGCGCTGACCGCGTTCAAGCGCGCCGGCGCCGACGGCGTGCTGACCTACTTCGCCCTCGACGCCGCGCGCTGGCTGCGCGGCTGAGCCGGAAGCCCTGCGCCGCGCGGACGCAGGGCTCCGTGGCATCACCCGGGCCGCGTCACGGAATCGCCGGCGCCCAGCCAAGGCCGTCCGGCGACCCATCCGCATGCGCGAACCAGCGCAACGCGTTGCCGCCCGGGCACGCCGCGCCGAGCGAGGATGACGCCAGCACGCCGGCGAGCGTGCCCAGTGTCGCGCTGTAGCAACTGCCGGCGTTGTCCTTGAACAGGTAGCCGCGCTTGCTGCCCCAGCTGCTGTCGCTGCCGGCGACGAAGTCCCGCGCATGCCCGGCGCTGAAGGTGTCGCGCACCTTCGCCGCGTAGCGCGGCATTCCGGCGCGCTCGTGCCAGGCGTCGACGTCGCGCGACTGGCGGAGCGTCACCCGCGCCCTGCCGAGCGACGCGCGATCGCCCTCGTCGGTTGTGTAGATCTCGCCCGTGCCGGTCCAGTCGAGCGTGAGCGGGTAGCAGGTGTGGTCGTGGTCCACGTTGATCGTGCCGGTGCTGCGCCAGCGGCGGCTGGTGCGGTCCACGGTGTTGACCATGTCCAGCGCCTGCCGGTAGCGACGCCAGTCGGGATAGGACACGCCGTCGAGCGCGAACTTCTGCAGGTTGCGGAATTGCGTCGCGATGCGAACCTCGCTGTAGATCCGCCCACGCGAGGTGTCCACGTAGCCGCGGATCGCGCCCTTGCGCGCGGCGCGGGTGTCGAGCGCGCCGCCCAACGCGTTGCCGCTCGCCGCCAGCGTGTTGCCGACGGTGGGCACCGCCGGCGCCAGGCTGTTGTAGGTGCGCGCGCCGGTCACGGTCCTGCGCCCGGGATCCAGGTACAGCAGCAGGTTGCCGGCGGTGGCGATCGGGCGCGGCACGTCGGCACCGACGCCGGCGACCGTGATCGTGTGCGCGCGGCCGTCGTCCAGCAGCCCGGCGAACGGCGTCAGGTCGACCCGGTACGGCACCATGTCCAGCGCCTGCACGCTCGGCGCCGGCAGGTCGACGGTGTCGGGGAAACGCTGGTTGAGGTCGCTCGGCAGCCACGGCAGCAGCGGCGCGACGCCGGCCAGCTCGCCGTCGATGCGGACCTCGATCTCGCGGAAACTGCCGCCGCGGCAGCCTTGCCGGTTGATCGAGAACACCGCGAAGCGCGCGTCGCCGGGCGCGAACGGACTGAGCAGCGCGGGCCACGCGGCGGCGACCGTGCTCGGCACGCAGGTGTACCAGGCGCGCGAGGCGTCGTCGTCGAAGTCCAGCGCCTGCGCGTGCACGTCGAGGTAGGCGCGCACGATGTTGGTCGGCAACTGAGCTCGGCGCTGCCCGACTCCAGCGGCACCACCGCCTGCGGCACGCGTTGCGCGGGGGTGACCGACGTCGCCGGATAGAACACCAGCCGCGCGTGGCCCGCCAGCGTCGGCGGCTCGTCGCCGAGGCCGCCGGAGGCGTCGTCCCAGTCGTAGGTGCCGAACACGTTGCGCGGTTCGCGCAACCAGGCCGCGTAATCGGTGACGTCGCGCTGCAGGCGCCAGGTCGGCACGCCGTCGTGCTCCTGCGGCGCGCCCCAGAACAGGGTCACGCCGTCCATGACCAGGCGCAGGTCGGCCGCGCTGGTGCTGCGCGGGCCGCTGACGTCGAGCTTGAGCAGCACTTTCGCCCACGGGCCGGGGCATTTGGTGGGCGGCGTGTAGGTGCCGAAGCCGCCCGCCATCACGTCGTCGTAGATGTCGACCACGCAGGGCGTGCCGGCGGCGCCGCGCAACGGCGGCTCGACGGTCGGCTGGCCGGCGATCGGCAACAGGGTCGGCGCGAGCGTCGATGCGAACGGCAGTGCGGCGCCCGCGGGTGCATGTGCGACCGCATCGGCGGGAGCGACCGCTGCGGCAATGGCGCCGAGCGCGACGGGCAGGGCGGCGAGCGCAAGCATGCGCGATGGACTTGGGCGTTGGCGGAGCATGGGGAGTCCTTTCGTCGATGCGCCGCGCGTTGCCCACGGCGCTGGGGCATGCGGAGGCGACCGCACGAACGAGGCCAACGCCGCGCCTCCGTGCGAACGGACAGCGATTTCGCGATCGCGCGACTTCAGCTTGGTGACGGTGCATGCACCGCCGTCGGAACGCTTCGCGCCGGCGAAGGGCCACGACGCGCCCCCGACAGGCCGGGAGTACACTGCCGGCAGGGAACGCTCGCGCATTCATTCCATCCGAGGAGAACCCGATGGCACCGCTGTTCGCCCTGATCGGACACCCGGTGGCGCACTCGCTTTCGCCGCGCATCCACGCCGCGTTCGCGCAGCAGGCCGGCGTCGCGATGCGCTACGAGGCGATCGACGCCGAGGACTTCGACGCCGCGTTGCGCGACTTCGCCGCGGCTGGCGGCATCGGCGCCAACGTCACCCTGCCGCACAAGCCGCGCGCGGCGCAGGCCTGCGTCGCGCTGAGCCCGCGCGCGCGCCGCGCCGGCGCGGTCAACACCCTGGTGCGCCGCGAGGACGGCTGGCACGGGGACAACACCGACGGCGCCGGCCTGGTGCGCGACCTCACCGACCGCCGCCGGCTCGACCTGCGCGGTCGCCGCACCCTGCTGCTCGGCGCCGGCGGCGGCGCGCGCGGGGTCGCCCCGGACCTGCTCGACGCCGGCATCGGCGAGCTGTTCGTGGTCAACCGCACGCCCGAACGCGCCGACGCGCTGGCCGACGCCCTCGGCGAGCCCGGCCGCGTGCACGTGCGCTATTTCGACGACCTGCGCGCGCTCGGCGAGTTCGACCTGATCGTCAACGCGACCTCGGCCACCCGCGGCGGCGAGATGCCGGCCTGGCCGATGTCGCTGGGCGGCCCGCGCACGCTGGCGGTGGACCTCAGCTACGGCGAGGCGGCGGTGCCGTTCCTCGCCTGGGCGCGGGTGGCCGGCTGCCGCGAGGCGGTGGACGGTCTCGGCATGCTGGTCGAGCAGGCGGCCGAAAGCTTCCGCCTGTGGCACGGCGTGCGGCCCGAGACCGACCCCGTGTACGAACTGCTGCGCGCGCGCGACGACGCGCTGGTGTCGGCGGACTGAACCCGGCTCAACCCGCCAGGTACTCGTCCTTCAGCCGCACGTAGTGGCCGGCGCTGTAGTACAGCGCCTCGATCTCGGCGTCGGACAGCATCCGCGCCTTCTTGGCCGGATTGCCGAGCCACAGTTCGCCCTCGCCGACCACCTTGCCGGGCGCGATGAGCGCGCCGGCGCCGACGAAACCGTGCTTCCGCACCACCGCGCCGTCCAGCACGATCGCGCCCATGCCGATCAGGACCGCGTCCTCGATCGTGCAGGCATGGATGATCGCCTTGTGGCCGATGGTGACGTCGCTGCCGATGCGGGTGGCGAAGCCGCCGAGCTTGGCGTGCGGGCCATCGTGCGAGACGTGCACGATGGTGCCGTCCTGCAGGTTGCTGCGGTTGCCGATGCGGATGAAGTTGACGTCGCCGCGGATCACCGTGTGCGGCCAGACCGAGACGTCGTCGCCGAGCACGACGTCGCCGATCACGCTGGCGGCGGGATCCACGTAGACGCGCGCGCCGAGGGTCGGCAGCACGTTGCGGTAGGGACGAAGCGGCATCCGCGCATTGTAGGCCCGCCGCTTCGACGCGCGCCGCCGGCGTGGGAGAATGCGCGGATGGACGCCCACCGCCGCCGCTTCCTCGACCTCGCCCTCGCCGCGCAGGCGCTGCGCTTCGGCGAGTTCACCCTGAAATCCGGGCGCCAGAGCCCGTATTTCTTCAACGCCGGCCGCTTCGATTCCGGCGCCGCGCTGGCGGCGCTGGCCGACTGCTACGCCGACGCGATCGACGCCCACGGCGCCGGCTTCGACCTGCTGTTCGGCCCCGCCTACAAGGGCATCCCGCTCGCCACCGCGCTGGCCTGCGCCTACGCGCGCCGCGGCCGCGACCTGCCGCTGGCCTTCAACCGCAAGGAAGCCAAGGCGCACGGCGAAGGCGGCACCCTGATCGGCGCGCCGCTGGCCGGGCGCCGGGTGCTGGTCGTGGACGACGTGATCACCGCCGGCACCGCAATCCGCGAGGCGCTCGGCCTGATCCGCGACGCCGGTGGCGTGCCCGCGGCGATCGCGATCGCGCTCGACCGCCAGGAGGTGGTGGACGCCGAGGCCAGCCCGCGTCGCTCCGCCGCGCAGACGGTCGCCGCCGAGCACGGCATCCCGGTGATCGCGGTCGCGCAACTGGACGACCTGCTTGCGTTTGCCGGCGAAAGCGGAGAACTTGTCGCCCAGCGCGAGCGCCTGCTCGCCTACCGCGCCCGCTACGGTTGCGAACCGGACTGAGCGCGCATCCAACGGTCTTCGTGCAGAAAGGGGCTGCCGTCATGACCTGCAACCATCCGCGTCGCGCAGGGCTCGCCTGCGCCGTATTGATCGCCTTCCTCACCTGCAGCGCGGCCCTCGCCGCGCCGCCGAAGGCCGGGGGCAAGAAGCTCTACTGCTGGACCGAGAACGGCCGCAAGGTCTGCGGCGACGCGCTGCCGGCCGACGCGGCCGACAACGCGCGGGTCGAATTCAACGCGAAGAGCGGCCGCCGGACCGCCGCCGTCGACCGCGCGCTGACGCCGGAGGAACAGGCCGCCGCCGACGCCGCGGCCGCCCAGGCGCAGGCCGACGCCGAGGCCGCCGCCGCGCGCCGCCGCCGCGACCTGGCGATGGTCGAGTCCTACGCCAGCGAGGACGACCTGCGCCGCGCCTACGGCGAGCGCATCGCCCTGCTCGACGACGCGCTGAAGGCCTCGCAACTGGGCGAGGACAACCTGCGCCGCAGCCTGGCCAGCCTGCTCGGCCAGGCCAGCGACCTGGAGCTGGCCGGCAAGCCGGTGCCGCCCAACCTGCTGGCGAACATCCGCACCCAGCACGCGGAACTGGGCAGGCAACTGCGCATCCTGGCCAGGCAGAAGGCGGATCGCGCCGGCCTGGACGACGAGCTCGCCGAAGCGGTGGAGCGCTACCGCGCGCTGCGCAAGCCGGACGCCAGGCCCGCCCCGTAGCGCGGAGCGAGCTCCGCCCTACGGCGACTGGTCCCGCCACACCAGCGTCGCCATCCGTCCGCTGCGCGCGTCGCGACGGTGCGAGAAGAAGCGCCGCGGCTCGCCGATCGTGCAATGGTCGCCGCCGAACATGCGCATGACGCCGGCAGCGGCGAGGCGCTGGCGGGCGAGCGCGTACAGATCGACCCGCCAGTGGCCGGGGCGGGTCGCGACGAAGGCATCGGCGGCGCGCGCATCGTGCGCGAGGAAGGCGTCGCGCACCTCCGCGCCGATTTCGTAATGCGCCGGGCCGGCCGCGGGGCCGAGCCAGGCCAGCAGGCGGTCGGGCGGCGTGCCGAGCGCGGCGACGGTGGCTTCCAGCACGCCGGCGGCGAGGCCGCGCCAGCCCGCGTGGGCCGCGCCGAGCGCGCTGCCGTCTTCGGCGGCGAACACCACCGGCAGGCAGTCGGCGGTGAGGATGGCGAGGACGACGCCGGGCTGGGTGGTGATTGCGGCGTCGGCTTCAGGTTCGGCTGATGAAAGAAGCGGAACGGCATTGGCGTCGGGCTTGCCCCCATCCCAACCTTCCCCCGCAAGCGGGGGAAGGGGAAAAGCCGCAGCGGCGTCGCGTTCTGCTCCCTCCCCCGCTTGCGGGGGAGGGCTGGGGAGGGGGTGCGTCACCCGCACCACCCGCGTCCCATGCACCTGCCTCAGCCACACCGGCGCCGACGGCAACTCCAGTCCACGCTCCAGCAACTCGCGATTGGCCGCCACCGCCTCCGCGTCGTCGCCGTTGCGCAGCCCGAACGAGAAGCTGTCGAACGGCGCCCGCGACACCCCCGCCGGCCCGCGCAGCGTGGTCAGCGCGTGCACGCCCGGCGGCGCCGGCCAGTCGGCGCGCAGCACGCTCGCCTGCACCTGCGCGCGCGCAGCGCGCATCGCCGCGTGGTAGGGCGTGGCGCAGAACTGCCCGGGCGGCGGCGGCGTGGGCCAGCGCATCAGCGGCCGCGTTCGGCGTGTTCGGCGGCGTCGGCGCGCAGCGCGCGCAGCAGCCGCTGCAGGTCGTCCGGCACCGGCGCGGTGCAGCGCACCGGCGCGCCCGTGCGCGGATGGGCGAACTCCAGCACCTCCGCATGCAACGCCTGCCGGCGGAAGCCGCGCAGCGTGTCCACCAGCTCCGGCGACGCGCCCTTCGGCAGCCGCAGCGGCCCGCCATACAGCGGATCGCCGACGATCGGGTGCTTGAGGTGCGCCATGTGCACGCGGATCTGGTGGGTGCGCCCCGTTTCCAGCCGGCATTCCAGCGCGGTGTGCGCGCGGAAGCGCTCGCGCAGGCGGTAGTGGGTGACCGCATCGCGGCCGTCCTCGCGCACGGCCATGCGCAGGCGGTCGCGCGGGTGGCGGTCGATCGCCGCGGCGGCGGTGCCGCCGGCGACCAGCGCGCCGACCACCACCGCGAGGTATTGCCGGTGTACGTCGCGCGCGGACAGCTGTTCGACCAGTGCGGTGTGCGCGGGCAGCGTGCGCGCGACCACCATCACGCCCGACGTGTCCTTGTCGAGCCGGTGCACGATGCCGGCGCGCGGCAGCGCGGCCAGCGCCGGGTCGCGGTGCAGCAGCGCATTCACCAGGGTGCCGGCGGGGTTGCCGGCGCCCGGGTGCACGACCAGCCCGGCCGGCTTGTCGAGCACGAACACGTCCGCGTCCTCGTACAGCACGTCGAGGGCGATGTCCTCCGCGGCGTCGGTGGTCTGCACCTCCAGCACCACGTCGAGGGTGGCCAGCTCGCCGCCCGCGACCGGGTCGCGCGGGCGCAGCTCGCGGCCGTCCAGGCGGGCATGGCCGTCCTTGATCCAGGCGGCGATCCGCGAGCGCGAGAATTCCCGGAACAGTTCCGCCAGCACCGCGTCCACGCGGCGCCCGGCGGCGGCATCGGGGACGCGCGCTTCGCGGCGCTCGCGCGGGGGCTGGCGGGGCGTTTCCGGCGCGGGCATGGCGGGCGGGGACTTCAGGACGGGACTGCTATTATCGGCGCCTTCGTGTCCAGGCGCCCCCGCATCCCATGACCTTCCGCCTCCCGTTGCGCCGCACCCTGCGCCCGCTGCTGCTCCTGCTGGTGATCCTGGTGCTGGCCGCGCCCGGCTGCGCCCGCCTCAAGGGCGTGTTCAAGGACAAGGACGCCAACGAAGGCATCCCGGTCGAGCAGCTCTACGCGAAGGCGCACGGCCTGATGGAGGACGGCAACTGGAACGGCGCCACGACCGTCTTCAAGCGCCTGGTCGCGCAGTACCCGTACGGTCCGTACACCGAGCAGGCGCTGATGGAAACCGCCTACGCCCAGTTCAAGGCCGGCGCCAACGACGAGGCGATCTCCACCATCGACCGCTTCATCCGCACCTACCCGACCCACCGCAACGTCGCCTACCTGTACTACCTGCGCGGCCTGGTGGACTCCAACCGCGACACCGTGTTCCTGCAGCGGGTGTGGACGCTGGACGCCAGCCGCCGCGACCTGGCCACGCCGATGCAGGCCTACAACGACTTCAAGACCGTGGTCGAGCGCTTCCCGAACAGCCGCTACGCCGCCGACGCGCGCGCGCGCATGATCGAACTGCGCGACCTGTTCGCCCGCCACGAGCTGGAGACCGCGCTGTACTACCTGCGCCGCGAGGCCTACGTGGCCGCCGCCGACCGCGCCAAGTACCTGCTCGAGACCTACCCGCAGAGCGCGTTCCAGTACGACGCGGTGGCGGTGCTGGCCGAGGCCTACACCGGCCTGGGCAACGAGGCGCTGGCCGCCGACGCCCGCCGGGTGCTGCAGCAGAACGACCCGCAGCACCCGTACCTGCGGGGCGACTGGCCCGACTTCCCGTCGAAGTGGCGCCGCCTCAACCCCTTCGCCGGCGAGAAGGCCGCCTCCGCCAGTCATCGCTGAATGCGGCTTGCGGGCCGCACACGGCGGGCGCTAGGCTGCCCGCGACCGGCCATTTGGCCGGACAGGGGGAATGGGGAAGATGGCCAACACGCCCGCACGCGGCGGCGGCACGCCGCTGGATCCGAAGCTCGCCGACCGCCTGCTCGACCTGCTGAGCAGCGACAACGCCTTCCGGCGCCAGTTCAAGAAGGATCCGCAGGCCGCACTGGCCTCGCTGGGCTATCGCGCAACGACCACCAAGGCCTGCGCCTCGGTCAAGGCGATCGCGCCGAAGCAAGAGATCGCGGCGTCGCGTGATGCGTTACGGACGCAGATGCTCGCGGCCGGGATTTTTTCCGTACCTCATTGCTTCGAGGCCGGAAAGGTGGCCTCGAGCCTGCGCCGCAAGTAAGGCGGGAGGCCGGCTTCCGGCCAGGCGCGCCGCAGCCGCGCGAGCTCGCGCGCCGCTTCTTTGGCTTGGCCGGCCCGCGCATGACGCTCGGCCGCATCGAGCTGGGCAAGCCGCGAATCCGCGACATTCAGCGCCTGAAGGACGTAGCCGGCCACCGGCTCCGCGTAGGCCAACCCGCGGTGAGCCACCAGCCAGGCATCCTCCCGCAGGGCCGCAGCGTCATCGCCATGGGCGGCAAGCGCGTCGCGGAGCGCGACGTGCACTTGGTAAAGCGCACTGTCGTCCACCATTTTTTCCAGCTCGGTGATCGCGCCCGCGGCATCTCCCGACAGACGTCGGTCGTTGGCCCGGACCAGCCGCAACATCTGCTCCGCGCGCGGATCGCCCACGACCGAAACGTCCTTGGCCAGTTCGGGCAGGAACTTCCGCGCTGCCGCGCCATGCCCGCCTCGCTGCGCCAGGTACATCGCGATCAGTCGACCGAGCACGCGATCGGCGGCGTAACCAGCCGCCGTCGCGTCCTGGTCGGCTGCGACCAACGTGGAATATTCGGCGAATGGCGCAGTCCGCCGGAGCAGGGTTTCCACCGCCAGGCGACGCACTGCAAACAGATGCCGGACGAGCGGATCGCTGTCCACCACCGCCTTGGCGGACTCCTCGGCGACGCGCGCCGCTTCATTCCAGCGCCCGGTGTCCAGCGCCAATGCGATGCGTTCGTAACTCGGGAACGGATCCGTGGCCGGCATGCGGTCCAGCAGCCGCCTCGCCTCGTCGAACTTCCCGAGCGACGCCAGCGCCGCTGCATGTTGCCGGTTGGGCGGGCGCCCCTCGCCCTCGGCTTGCTTGAAGTAGTCCAAGGCCGCCTGCTCATGCCCGCGCGCCAGTTCCACCCGCGCGACCAGTTCCAGCGCCGCTGATCGCAGCGGGTTCTGCGGCGCCGACGCTGCTTTCGCCGCAGTGAACGCCTCATCGTAGCGCCCCGCGAACTGCTGCGAAATGGCGTAGTTGGCGTGCGCCGGGTAATAGTCGGGGTACGTCGCGGCTAGCAGCTTCCACTTCGGCGGCGCGAGGCTCGCGGCGCGTGGGTTGAATTCGGCTGCCCATGCGTCGAGGTAGAGGGCGTCGCGGGGCGTAAGGTGGCCGCGCAGCTTCAGTGCGACATTCAGGTGCGACCGCGCGTCCGCCACTTCGCCCTGGCTGACCGCGCTGCGCACCAGACCCAGGTGCGCCAGCGCGAACTGCGGGTCCAGTTCGATCGCGCGCTGGTAGAACGGCGTCGCGTCCTCCCCGCGCGCATACGCCTCCACCCCCAGCGCATAGGCGCGCAGGGCGTCGAGGTTGCCGGTGCTGACCTGCGGCAGCGGGGCGGAGGAGTGCTCGATCGACTCCAGCGCCTCGCCGAGCTTGCCGCGCAGGGCGGCGGTGACGGCGTCGATCGAGTCCAGCGCGGAGCGGGCGCCGCTGCCGTCGGCGGATTCGGCGTAGACGGTGGTCTGGGTGCGCGGGTCGATCACCTCGGCGCTGACCCGCACCTTGCCGCCGATCTCGGCGACGGTCGGCAGGATCACCGCGCGCGCGCCGTCGCGCAGGGCGATCTCGGAGGCGACCGCGCGGTCGATCGGCGTGCCCGGCTTGCGCTGCATGCGGGCGAGGGTGTCGCGCGCCTTGAGGTCGCTGAGCACGTTGACGTAGCGCGACTGCTCCAAGCTGATCCGGAACGCCTGCTCCAGCGAGTCGTCGAGCAGCTGGTCGCCGGTGAGGTTGCGCAGGTCGGCGACCACCACCCAGTCGCGCTCGGCGAAGGCGATCGCCGGCTGCGGGCGGGTCACGAACCAGGCGCCGGTGGCGATCCCGACCAGCAGCAACGCTTCCGCCGCCAGCGCCGCCGGACGCCGCCACAGCGGCAGGTCGCGCCAGGCCTTGGCGCTGGATTTCGGCGCGCGCAGCGGGGCGACGCCGGCCTCACCGACCTCGTAGATCTCCTGCGCCTCGGGCACGCCCTTGAAGCGCCAGCGGCCCCACGACTTCCACAGCAGGTGCTCGCCGCGCTCGCCGAGCTCGCGCGCGGCGCGGCGGGCGAGCGGCTCGGCGACCGCCGACACCAGCAGCTGGCCGGGCCGGGCCAGCATCATCAGGCGGCCGGCCATCGGCTTGGCCAGGCCCTCGACCTCGAGCGGCTTGGCGCCGACCGCGACCGCGGCGGCGCTGTTGCGCCAGGTCAGCACCTCGCCGACGTGCAGGCCGGCGCGCGCCTGCAAGGTCGCGTCGTGTTCCTTGCCGAGCGCGCGCAGGCCGCGGGTGTAGTCCAGCGCGAAGCCGAGGCCGTCGATCGGCCGCTCGAACAGCAGCAGCAGGCCGTCGGAGCGGTCGATCAGGCGCCCGCGCCAGCGTTCCTGCAGGTCCAGCACCAGCCGGTCGTGGGCGCGGAACAGGGTCGCGGCGGCGCCGTCGCCGAGGCGCTCGACCAGCGCGGTCGAGTCGCACAGGTCGGTCAGCAGCAGGGTGCGCAACTGCGGCTGGTCGGCGGCCGGCGTGGCGGCCTCGTGCGGAACGTCGCGGGCGGGTTCGGCGTGCACGTCACTCGCCGTCCGGCGCGTCCTGCCATTCCACCCGGTCGCCGCCGGCGCGCTTGGCGCGGTACAGGGCGGCGTCGGCGCGGCCGTACCAGTCGTCCCAGCGGCCGGCGGGGGTGATCAGGGTCGCGCCGATGCTCAGGCGCGCGATCTGCGGAGGGCTCATCTTCAGCTCGTCCAGCGCGTGCGCGGTGCCGACGATGAAGTTGGCCACGCGCAGCAGGTCGGCCGGCGTTTCCGCGTGCACCAGCATGCAGAACTCGTCGCCGCCGAGCCGGCACGGCAGGTCGTCCAGGCCGGCCGCGGAGCGCAGGATGCTGGCCACGCCCTGCAGCACGCGGTCGCCGACCAGGTGGCCGTGGGCGTCGTTGATCGCCTTGAAGTTGTCGCAGTCCACCAGCAGCAGGCCGCGGTGGCCGAGCGCGGCGTTGTGCCGGCGCTCCTCCAGCGCGAGCTGGAAGCCGCGCCGGTTGGCGAGGCCGGTGAGCTCGTCGGTGCGGGTCAGCGCCTCGGTCTGGTTGAGGCGGTGGGTGGTCGCGCGCAGGGTGTCGAGCGCGGTCTGCAGGTCGAGGTTGCGGCGGCGCAGGCGGCCGATCAGGGTGTGCTCGTTGAGCACCACGCGCATGATCGCGCGGCGCAGGAAGTGGGCGAGCAGCGCCGGATCGCGCTGCGCGAGCGGTTCGAATTCGTCCTTGCGCAGTTCCAGCAGCAAGCCGTGGCCGACCGCGGTGGCGTCGGCGCTGCGCGCGTGGTCGCCGATCAGCAGGCCGAGCTCGCCGAAGAACTCGTGCTGGCCGAGGCGCTTGGTGACCAGGTCGTCGCCGAAGTCGAGCTCGACCTCGCCCTGCGCGATCACGTACATGGTGGTGCCGAGGTCGCCGCGGCGGAACAGCCGCTCGCCCGGCTCCATCGCGCGCAGCCGGCCGACCTGCGCGAACAGCGCGTATTCGACGGCCGTCAATGCGGCCGCGCCGGTGTCGCCCTGGGTGGGCGCCGGCAACGGGCCCGCGACCTCGGCGCTCATATCGGCCACCCGTTCCGCCCCTGTGAACGAGCGCGAGGATAGCATCCGGCGCGCGGAGCGACGGATGCGGGCGGAGAGACGGGGCGGCATGCCGGAAGCAACGCGGGAACGCGGGGATGGCGGCCGCTTGCGCGGTGCGCGATCGCTTGCGCGCGCGCCACATGCTCCTTCCCCCGCTTGCGGGGGAAGGTTGGGATGGGGGCAGGCGGCGAGCGACGTGACTTGCCCCCACCCCAACCCTCCCCCGCCGCGCGGGGGAGGGAGCAAGTTGCGGGGCTTGTTTCCGCCGCGCGCGCCGCCATTGCCATTCCATGCATCTTCCCGAACACGATCTCTCCCACGATCCCGCCGCGCAGCGCCGCGCAGATCGCCGGCGCCTGCTGCGCGCCTTCAACGCCAGCCTCGCCGGCGTGCTGCTGCTGGCCGCGGTGTACAGCGCGCAGGGCCTGTTCGACGCCGGCGCGTGGGCAGTCATGCCGTGGTCGGCGGCCGGGCTGCGCGGCCTGTTCGCGGCGCCGCTGCTGCACGGCTCGGCGGCGCACCTGGCCGGCAACGCGGTCGCGCTGCTGATGCTCGGCACCCTCGCCGGCAGCGTTTACCCGCGCGCGACCGTGCGCGCGCTGCCGCTGTTGTGGCTGGGTTCCGGGCTCGCGGCGTGGACACTCGGCGAGGCCGGCAGCCGCCACCTCGGCTTCAGCGGGGTCAACCACGGGCTGGCGTTCCTGGTGTTCGCGCTGGCCCTGCTGCGCCGCGACCGCGCGGCGATCGCGGCGGCGATGCTCGCGTTCGCCTTCTACGGCGGCATGCTGCTGACGGTGCTCCCGCGCGAGGCGGCGGTGTCGTGGCAGTCGCACCTGGGCGGCGCCGCGGCCGGCGTGCTGGCCGCGTTCCTGTTCCGCCGCGTCGACCCCAGCCCGCCGCGCAAGCGATACAGCTGGGAACTGGAGGAAGAGGCCGCGGACGAAGAAGGCGACGGAACGGCGGCGGATCCGCCGTCAGCCCGGCTGCACTGACGCCGGGCGCGCCGGCGCCGCGGTGTCGCCCGCGAAATCCAGCCAGCCCTCCGGCACCAGGCAGGTCGCCAGCATCACCGCGTTGATGTCCTCGTGCGCGCGCCATTCCGGCGGCGGGTCGAGCGCGACCGCCAGCCAGTGGCGGCTGATGCGGCGCGCCAACGGCACCTGCGCGATCACCTGGTCGAGGCTGTGGCGCACGGGAGCCGGCACCGGCGCGTGCTCGAGCAGGCGCCACAGGCGCGCCGCGGCGAGCAGGCCGATCGCGAGGCCGAGTTCGCGGAAGGCGAGCCGCCGCGCCGGCGGCTGCGCCAGCGGATGGCCGCGCAGCCAGCCGGCGAGGCCGGCGGCGGCGGCGGCCAGCAGCAGGCCGAGCAGGGCGTCGTCGCCAGGACGCTCGTCCAGCAGCTGGGCGAGCCGGTAGGCGTCGGCCAGCAGGCCGCCGATGGCGAGCGGATCGTCGCTGCGCAGGTTGGTGCCGGACAGCAGCGCGGCCAGCGTGCGCAGCTCCGGCGCCAGGGTCGGCCCGCCGCTGGCGGGCGGCGCGTGCGCGCGCAGCTGCAGGCAGGTCACCAGGCCGTCGAGCGGATCGTGCTGGCCCATGCTGGCGACCAGCGGGCGGTCCAGCGCGATGCTCATCTTCCACGCCATGCGCGGCGCGCCGCCGTCGTCGACCACGAAGGCACGCACCGCGGTACGGGCCAGTTCGCGCGCCCAGCGGTTGGCGTCGGCCGGACCGCCGTGGCGCGCGTACTGGTCGAGCGCGTGCATCCAGCGGGTCAGGTAGTGGAAGTACTGGCCGTCGCGCTCCCATTCCAGCTCCGCGTCGTACGGCGCGTCGGGCGTGCGCTCGGGCAGCGGCTTGCCGATGCGCAGGCCGCCCTGGGTCGGGTGCCGGCGCGCGGCTTCGCCGTCGAGGCCGCTGAGCGGGCCTTCGCGCGTGTCGTCCGGGCGGTGCGTGCCGAGCACCGCGTGCACCTGGCCGACCAGGCGCGCGGCGGCCGCGTGCTCGTCGAGGGCGAGGAAGTTGCACACCGCGAAGGCGTCGGTCCACAGGTAGCGGCGCGGCGGCCCATCGCCGTCCAGCCCGGTGCGCTGCGCGAACGCGCGCATCAGCGCGAGCGCCTGCGCGCGGTCGTTGCGTGCGTCGGCGAGGCGTGCGGCGTCCATCCGCGCAAGGATCACCAAGCCGCGGGAATCGCGCCGTGAACACCCGCCTCGCGCGCAGCGGGATCGTGGCCCGCGGCACCGGCGCCGCGTGCTAGCGTCGCGCGTCGCCCGCGCCCGGATGTCCGCATGCGCCTGTCTGCCCGCCTCGCCCTCGCCTGCCTGCTGCTGGCGACGCTCGCCGCCTGCCGGCGCGAACCCGAACCCGCGGCGCCGCCCGCGCCCCGCAGCCCCGCCGCGCAGCGGATCGCCGCCGACGTGCGCGTGCTCGCCGACCCGCGCATGGAAGGCCGGCTGACCGGCAGCCCCGGCTTCGACCGCGCCGCGCGCTTCGTCGCCGACCGCTTCCGCGCGCTCGGCCTGCAACCGGCGGGCGACGGCGGCAGCTACTTCCAGCGGGTGCCGCTGCTGGCGTCCACCCGGGTCGCCGAGGGCGCGCGCCTCGCGGTGGTGCATCCTGACCGCACGGTGGCGCTGCGCCTGCGCGACCAGTTCCTGCCGATGCCCTCGTTCGCGACGGCGACGGCGGAGGTGCGCGCGCCGGCGGTGTTCGTCGGCCAGGGCGTGCACGCGCCCGACCTCGGCCACGACGATTTCGCCGGGCTCGACCTGCGCGGCAAGGTCGCGGTGCTGTTCGGCGGCGCGCCGGAGCGGTTCGAGCCCGATCGCCGCGCCTTCCACACCTCGCGCCCCGAGAAGCTGCGCGAACTGGCGCGGCGCGGCGCGATCGGCGCGGTGTTCGTGGACACCGCCGCGGACGAGGCCAACGCGCCGTGGGCGCGCGCGGCGGAGGCCTTCGACCGTCCCGACATGCGCCTGCGCGACGCCGGCGGCGGCGCGGTCGACGGGTTCCCGCAGCTGCGGGTGGTGGCGCGGGTGAGCGCGGCGGCGGCCGACCTGCTGTTCGACGGCAGCGGCCACACCGCGGCCGAGCTCGCGCAGGCGGTGCGCGACGAACGCCTGCGCGGCTTCACCCTGCCGGTAACACTCGAGCTGGCCGCGCGCAGCACGGTCCGGCGGCTGGACGCGCGCAACGTGGTGGCGCGCCTGCCCGGCGCGGACCGCGCGCTCGCCGCGCAGCACGTCGTGTTCAGCGCGCACCTGGACCACCTCGGCATCGGCGCGCCGGTGGACGGCGTGCGCGTGTACCCCGGCGCGCTGGACAACGCGCTCGGGGTCGCGATCGTGCTGGAGGCGGCGCGCGCGCTGAAGGCGGAGGCCGCGCCGAAGCGCTCGCTGCTGTTCGCCGCGCTGACCGGCGAGGAGCAGGGCCTGCTCGGCGCGGAATGGCTGGCGACGCATCCGCCCGGCGCGCTGGTCGCCAACCTCAACATCGACATGCCGATGCTGCTCGCGCCCAGCCGCGACGTGGTGCCGGTCGGCGTCGCCCACAGCGACCTCGACGCGCCGCTCGAGCGCGCGGCGCAAGCGGTCGGCGTGGACCTGTCGCAGGATCCGTTCCCGGAGGACGCGGTGTTCGTGCGCAGCGACCAGTACCCGTTCGTGCGCGCGGGCGTGCCGGCACTGCTGCTGGACGGCGGCGTGGTGCCGGCGAAGGAGAGCGCCGGCAAGGTTGCCGACGCCAGCACCGTGCCGACCCTGGCCCAGCGCGCGTTCCTGCGCCGCTGCTACCACCGCCCCTGCGACGACGTCCGCCAGCCGATCCAGTACGAGGACGCGGCGCGGATGGCGCGGCTGGCGGCGACGCTGGGCCTGGAGATCGGCAACGCCGCGGCGCCGCCGCGCTGGAAGGACGGCGACTTCTTCGGCGAACGCTTCGGCAAGGCAGCCGCCCCCGCCGCGCGCGCCGCGCCGGATGGCGCTTTTGCGGAACAATAGGGGCGAGTCCCTTCCGCAGGTGAGCCCGATGGCCCAGTGGTACTTCAGCTCCGGCAGCAACAGCGCGCGGGTCGGCCCGCTCGACGACAACGCCGCGCGCCGGCACGCGCAGCAGCATCCCGAGGACCTGTGCTGGCGCGAGGGCATGGCCGCGTGGCAGCCGGTCGGCGAGGTCGCCGCGCTGGCGCCCGACGCCGGCGCGCTGCCGCCGTCGATGCCGCCGCTGCCGTCGACCGGCTCCGGTCGCGGCCACAGCGACGAAATCGACTACCGCATCGTCGGCAACGACATGCAGTTCGTCGAGATCGAGCTCGATCCGGGCGAGAGCGCGATCTCCGAGGCCGGCGCGCTGATGTACAAGGACGCCGCGGTGCAGATGGACACCGTGTTCGGCGACGGCTCGCACACGGGCCAGGGCGGCGGCCTGTTCGACAAGCTGCTGTCGGCCGGCAAGCGCGTGGTCACCGGCGAGAGCCTGTTCACCACCATGTTCACCCACGCCGGCAGCGGCAAGGCGCGGGTCGCGTTCGCCGCGCCCTACCCCGGCACGGTGATGGCGATGAAGCTGTCCGAGCACGGCGGCCGCCTGGTCTGCCAGAAGGACAGCTTCCTCGCCGGCGCGCGCGGGGTGTCGGTGGGCGTGCACTTCCAGCGCAAGATCCTCACCGGCCTGTTCGGCGGCGAGGGCTTCATCATGCAGAAGCTGGAAGGCGACGGCTGGGTGTTCGTGCACGCCGGCGGCACGGTGATGGAGCGCACGCTCGCCGCCGGCGAACGCATCGACGTGGATACCGGCTGCGTGGTCGCCTTCCATTCGACGGTCGACATGGACGTCAAGGCGGTCGGCGGGATCAAGAGCATGCTGTTCGGCGGCGAAGGCGTGTTCCTCGCCACCCTCACCGGCCCGGGCACGGTGTGGCTGCAGTCGCTGCCGTTCTCGCGCATGGCCGGGCGCATGCTCGCGGCCGCGCCCAAGGGCGGCGGCCAGAGCCGCGGCGAAGGCTCGGTGCTCGGCGGCCTCGGCCGCATCCTCGACGGCGACAACGGGTTCTGACCGATCCCGCCGCCTTGCGCGCCTGCCCGTAGAGCGGAGCTTGCTCCGCTGCCTTTGTGGCGCGCCGCGTTCGCTTCCCCGGCCAGAACGCAGCGGAGCAAGCTCCGCTCTACGGGGAACGGTCACGGCGCAAGCGGAGCAAGCTCCGCTCTACGGGAGGTCCCAGCGGCACCAGGCGTGGGGGTATTCGCGCCAATGGCGCACCCAGCCTTTGCGAACGGGGTTGTCGACGATGTAGCGGGACTGCACCCGCAGGTCGTCGTCGCCGCGCAGGCGATGGTCGTAGTAGCCGGCCTGCCAGAGCGCGCCCGCCGAGCCGTCGTGTGCGCGGAGCGTGCGCGCCGACCGGGACTTGAGCCGTTGCAGGCAAGCGGACAAGGTGCCGGCGCGCAGGACGAACAACCAGTGCAGGTGGTCGGGCATGACGACCCAGGCGAGGCTGGCGGTCGCGCCTTCGCATTCGCTGGCGCGCAGCGCGTCGACCAGTCGGCCGGCGCACGCCGCCGAGCGGAACCAGGGGCGACGCGCGGCGGTGACGGTGGTGACTGCGTAGGCGGCGTCGACCTGCGAATGACGACCGCGGGCGAGCTGCGGGCTGGACATGCAGGCACGGTGGGATGCAGCGGCAGCGACGCCGATCGGCGGAATGGGCGCGGTGGTGTCGGGCTTTGCCGCGATGACACGTTTTTGTAGAGCGAGCTTGCTCCGCTTGCGCAGGGGCGCAAGGGCAGCGGAGCAAGCTCCGCTCTACGGTGGAGGCGCGGCACGAGGGCAGCGCAGCAAGCGGGGTTGGGACGCGGTCAGGCGTGCGGCAGGGGCAGGCCGCGGAAGCGCTTGACGGTGCGCAGGACGAAGCTGGAGTTGACGTCGGCGACGCCGGCCTGGCCGAGCAGGCGGTCGAGCAGGAAGCGCGAGAAGTGCTCGAGGTCGCGCACGCGCACGTGCAGCAGGTAGTCCATGTCGCCGGTCAGGGCGTGGCAGGCGACCACCTCGTCCCAGGTGTCGACCGCGACCGCGAAGGCCTCGATCGCTTCGCGGTCATGGTGCGCCAGCTGCACGCGCACGAAGGCCTCCAGGTCCAGGCCCAGCCGCGCCGGGTCGACCTCGGCGCGGTAGCCGGCGATCACGCCGTCGCGCTCCAGCCGTTGCACCCGGCGCAGGCAGGCCGACGGCGACAGGTGCACGCGCTCGGCCAGTTCGGCGTTGGTCAGGCGGCCGCCGCGCTGCAGCTCGGCGAGCAGGGCCAGGTCGGTGCGGTCGAGGGCGACGGCGTCGGTCATTTCGTGCAGGCTGGCGCTTGGAGACGCAAGGATCTTGCGCCAGTTGCCACCAATGCCGCAACTGCGCAACCCCGTTGCGCGAAATCGTGGATAAAGTCGGACTTCCGCTCCCGCAAGGCGCCGCCCATGTCCGCCCAGCCCCGCCGCGTCGAGAACCTGCAGACCGACAAGGGCAAGGTCCCGGTCTACGCGACCGGCATCGTCGACCAGCCGTGGGACGACTACAGCGCCGACGACCACGCGACCTGGGCGACGCTGTACGCGCGCCAGCGCGAGATCCTGCCGGGCCGCGCCTGCGACGAATTCCTGCGCGCGCAGGACGCGATGGGGATGACGCCCGACCGCATCCCGAAGTTCGCCGACATCAACGCCGCGCTGCGGGCGGCCACCGGCTGGACCCTGGTCGGCGTGGAGGGCCTGCTGCCCGAGCTCGACTTCTTCGACCACCTCGCCAACCGCCGCTTCCCGGTGACCTGGTGGATCCGCCGCCCGGACCAGATCGACTACATCGAGGAGCCGGACCTCTTCCACGACCTGTTCGGCCACGTGCCGCTGCTGATGAACCCGGTGTTCGCCGACTACATGGAGGCCTACGGCCTGGGCGGGGTGAAGGCGCACGGCATCGGCCCGCATGCGCTGCAGATGCTGACGCGGCTGTACTGGTACACGGTGGAGTTCGGCCTGATCCGGCAGGCGGACGGCCTGCGCATCTACGGCAGCGGCATCGTGTCCTCCAAGGGCGAGTCGATCCACTGCCTCGACAGCTCGGCGCCGAACCGGATCGGCTTCGACCTCGAGCGGATCATGCGCACGCGCTACCGCATCGACACCTACCAGAAGACCTACTTCGTGATCGACAGCTTCGAGCAGCTGATGGAGGCCACGCGGCCGGACTTCACGCCGATCTATGCGCGCCTGGACGCGCTGCCCGATTTCCCGGCCGGCACCGTGCGCGACGAGGACACCGTCTACCAGCGCGGCAGCGGCGAGGGCTGGGCGCAGGACGGCGACGTCTAGCGTCACCGTCCGCCACGCCTGCCGTCGTCCGAACGAACCGCGGTGACGTGGGGCATGCGGGTGTCCTCGCGGGTGGAAACGCTCAATCGTCGCCCGGCGTCGCGCCGACCGCGCGCAGGTAGGCGGGCAGGCCGCGCTCGGGCGTGTCGGCGAAGGTTTCGCCGCTGGCCTGGAAGCGCGCGATGCGGTCGGGGCGGAAGTTGCGGAACGCGGCACGCAGCCGGCACCACGCGCCCAGGGTCCAGCTGCCGCCCCAGAACGCCAGGCACAGCGGCTCGACTTCGCGCAGGCTGGGCTGGCCGTCGCCGTCGCGGTAGTCCAGGCGCAGCACGTCGCGCGCCTCGATCGCCGCGTGCAGACGGTCGATCGCGTCGCCGTTCTCGAAGCGCGCGGACGGCGGCGCGTAGATACGGGTGCGGCGCGCGCGTTCGCGCAGTTCCGGCGGCAGCACCGCCTCGATGCGGATCAGCGCGGCCGCCGCGCCGCGCGCCAACCGCGGCCCGCCGAACGCCTTGACGAAGCGGGTACCGACCACCAGCGCCTCGAGTTCCTCGGCGGTGAACATCAGCGGCGGGATGTCCGCGCCCTTGCGCAGCACGTAGCCGACCCCGGCCTCGCCCTCGATCGGCACGCCGGACACCTGCAGGTCGGCGACGTCGCGATAGACGGTGCGCAGGGAGACGCCGAGGTCCTCGGCCAGGCGGCGCGCGGGCAGCGCGGAGCGGCGCCCCTGCAGCGCATGGATGATCAGGAACAGCCGGTCGGCGCGGCGCATGCCGGCATGATCGCGTGCGCGGGGGCGGTGTCCAAGCCCGGCGCCCGCGCCGCGGGGTCGTGGACGGGCGCAGCCACGCCCGCGGGGGGCACGGCTTCCGCCAGCGCGCGCCGCGCCAGCGCCAGCGCGGCCGGATTGAGGAGGACGCCGCAGCGCCAGAACAGGGTGTCGGATCCACGCATGGCGGCTGCTCCGGGGTCGTGCCGATCGCACCCGGGCAGGATGCGGCGGGGCTGCTGCCAGCCTGCCGTCAGCAGTCACTGCAACGCCGCGCGCAACGGGCGACAATGGCGGTTCCTTCCGCAGCCCGTGTGTCCGCCATGACCGCCAGCCCGCCGATTTCCCTGACCCGCTTCCTGATCGAGGAGCAGCGCGCCGGCCGGGTCAACGCCGAGCTGCGGCTGCTGGTGGAGGTGGTCGCGCGCGCCTGCAAGCGGATCTCGATCGCGGTCGGCAAGGGCGCGCTCGGCGGCGTGCTCGGCGACGCCGGCGAGGCGGGCGCAGCCAGCATCAACGTGCAGGGCGAGGCGCAGAAGAAGCTCGACGTGATCAGCAACGAGATCCTGCTCGAGGCGAACGCCTGGGGCGGCCACCTCGCCGGCCTGGCGTCGGAGGAAATGGACCATTCGCAGCCGATCCCGGACGTGTACCCGCGCGGCAACTACCTGTTGCTGTTCGATCCGCTGGACGGCTCGTCCAACATCGACGTCAACGTGTCGGTGGGCACCATCTTCTCGGTGCTGCGCTGCCCGGAGGACGTGGCCACGCCCGGCGACGAGCACTTCCTGCAGCCGGGCACGGCGCAGGTCGCCGCCGGTTACTGCGTGTACGGTCCGCAGACCACGCTGGTGCTGACCGTCGGCCACGGCACGCATGCGTTCACCCTCGACCGCGAGGTCGGCGGCTTCGTGCTCACCGTGCGCGGCATGCGCATCCCGGAGGAAACGAAGGAATTCGCGGTCAACATGTCCAACCAGCGCTTCTGGGAACCCCCGATGCAGCGTTACGTCGGCGACCTGCTGCAGGGCAAGGAAGGCCCGCGCGGCAAGGACTTCAACATGCGCTGGGTGGCGAGCATGGTCGCCGACGTGCACCGCATCCTCACCCGCGGCGGCATCTTCAGCTATCCGCTGGACAGCAAGTGCGCGCCCAAGGGCGGCAAGCTGCGGCTGATGTACGAGGCCAACCCGATGAGCCTGCTGGTCGAGCAGGCCGGCGGCGCCGCCAGCACCGGCCGCCAGCGCATGCTCGAGGTGCGGCCGACCGGCCTGCACCAGCGCGTGCCGGTGTTCCTCGGTTCGAAGCAGGAAGTGGAGACCGCGGTGCGCTATCACGCCGAGGCCGACGCCGCCGCCCCGCGGGCCGCGCTGGCCTGAGGCGCCACCACCAGCGTCGTCGCAGGGGCGGTTCGCACCCGCCCCGCGGCACGCGCCTAGGTGCCGCCTTCGCGCGGGTGGTTGAGCACCAGCCAGTACAACCCGACCTGCTGCACCGCCCACACGAAGCGCTCGAAATCCACCGGCTTCTGGATGTAGCTGTTCACGCCGAGCGCGTAGCTCGCCTCGACGTCGAACGGCTCGGTGCTGGTGGTCAGCACCACCACCGGCAGGCTGCGGGTCTTCTCGTTGGCGCGGATCGCCTGCAGCACCTCGCGCCCGTCGACCTTGGGCAGGTTGAGATCGAGCAGCACGATCGAGGGCAGGTCGTCCGGGTTGCGGTCGGCGTAGCGGCCGCGCGCGAACAGGTAGTCGAGCGCCTCGGCGCCGTCGCTGGCGACCACCAGCTGGTTGGCGACCTTGGCTTCCTTGAAGGCGATCCGGGTCAGCTCGACGTCGTCCGGATTGTCTTCGACCAGCAGGATTTCCTTGTCCATCAACCGTCGCTCCTTCCTGCGTCGGCATCGGCCGCGGGCAGGTCGAGGTGGAAGGTGGCGCCTTCGCCCGGCGCGGAATCGGCCGTGATCCGGCCGCCGTGGCGCTCGGCGATGCGTTGCGCGACGGCGAGGCCGAGGCCGTGCCCGGCACCCTGTTCGGGCCCGTGCAGGCGCTGGAACGGCGCGTACAACTTGGCAGCATAGCGCATGTCGAAACCGCAGCCGTGATCGCGCACGGACACCCGCAGGCGGTCGCCCTCGCGCGCGCCTTCGATGCGCACGCTGACGCGGCCGCTGGCGCGCGAGAACTTCCAGGCATTGTCCAGCAGCGCGGCGACCAGTTGCCGCAGCAGGCGCTCGTCGCCGTGCGCGAGCAGGCCCGGCGCGACCGCCGCGTCCAGCACGATCGCGGGCTCCGCGTCCTGCAGCGCGGCCAGCTGCAGCTCCGCCAGCAGGCCGAGGTCGACCGCCGCCGGCGCCAGCTCGGTGCGGTTGGCGCGGGACAGCTCGAGCAGGCCCTCGATCAGACTCCCGGCGCGCTGCGAGGCCGCGCGCACGCGCTCGAGCTGCTCGCGCGCGGCATCGTCCAGGCTCTGGTTGCGGGCGAGCAGGCCGACGAAGCTGTCGATGCTGCGCAGCGGCGCGCGCAGGTCGTGGGAAATGCCGTGGGCGAACACCGCCTGCTCCGCGCGCAACGCCTCGAGGGCGGCGCGGCAGGCGGCGAGTTCGGCCTGGAGCTCGGCGGTCGGGCCGGCGGGCGACGGCGAACCGGTGGGGTCGGGCATCGGGCGTCGTGGTCGGGGTGCGCGCCCAGTATGCCCGCAGCGGCCCATCGCGGCGTCAACGACGGGCTCGACGCGGATATCGCAGAATGCGCGGGCGTTTCCCCGACGAGTCCCGCATGGCGCTGCCGCAGATCCTGTTCCTGCTGATCCTGGCCGGAGGCCTGTACCTGTTCGTCAGCGAACGGCTGCGGGTGGACGTCACCGCCATGCTGATCCTGCTGGCGCTGGTGCTGACCCACGTGCTGAAGCCGGAGCAGGCGCTGTCGGGCTTCGCCAGCGAACCGGCGATCATCGTCGCCGCGGTCTTCGTCATCTCCGGCGGCCTGGCCGCGACCGGGGTCACCGAGCGCCTGGGCCTGTGGATCGGGCGCATGGCCGGGCGCAGCGAATCGCGCGCGATCGCGGTGGTGATGCCGGCGGTGGCCGCGCTGTCGGCGTTCACCCACCACGTGATGGTCACCGCGATGATGCTGCCGCTGCTGCTGCGGCACGCGCGCGAGCACAACCTCGCCGCCTCGCGGCTGCTGATGCCGATGTCGCTGGCGGCCTCGCTCGGCACCACCCTGACCCTGGTCAGTGCGCCCGCGTTCCTGCTCGCCAGCGACCTGATCGAGCGCAACGGCGGCGACGGCCTGGGCATTTTCGCGATCACCCCGATCGGCATCGCCCTGGTCGCGATGGGCATCGTCTACATGCAGTTCGCGCGCTGGCTGCTGCCGCGCCGCAGCGGCGCCGCCAGCGACGACGCCTACCTGCGCCTTGACCGTTACCGTACCGAGCTGGTGGTGCCGGAAGGCTCGCGCTGGAGCACGCGCCCGCTGGCGGAACTGCAGAAGACGCTGGGCAACCGCTTCCACCTGCGCGGCTGGCTGCGCAACGGCAAGCGCCGCGACGACCTCGGCCCGGGCAGCCCGCTGCTGGTCGGCGACATCCTGCTGGTGGAGGCCGCCGCCGACGACCTGATGTCGCTGCACGACGACCCCGGGGTGGATCTCAGCGCGATCGCACGCTTCGGCGACCGCCTGACCGGCGACGGCCAACCGGAGCTGGTGCAGGCGGTGGTCGCGCCGGGCTCGGAGTTCATCGGCCGCTCGGTGCGCGAGCTGGACTTCTCGCGCAAGTTCCAGGCGGTGATCGTCGGGTTGTGGCGGCAGCACGGCACCCTCGGCGACCGCCTGTCCGACGCCCGCCTGCGCGAGGGCGATTTGCTGGTGCTGTGGGGCCGGCCGTCGCACTTCGGCGAGCTCGCCGCCCACCACGGCTTCCTGATGCTGGTGCCGTTCGCCGGCGAGGCGCGGCGCCGCCTGCGCGCGCCGCTGGCGCTGGTGGTGCTCGGCCTGACCGTGCTCGCGGCGGCGACCGAATGGCTGCCGGCGCCGCTGGCCTTCCTGCTCGGCGCGGTGGCGATGGTCGCCACCCGCTGCGTCGACGTCGACCAGGCCTACCGCAACATCGACGTGCGCATCTTCGTGATGATCGCCGGCGTGATCCCGCTCGGCATCGCGATGGAGCAGACCGGCACCGCGCGCCTGCTCGCCGACGGCCTGTTGCACGTGGTCGCGACGTGGCCGCCGCTGGCGGTGCTGCTGGTGATGTTCTCGGCGGCCGCGCTGCTCACGCAGATCCTCTCCGACTCGGCCACCACGGTCCTGCTCGGGCCGATCGCGGTGTCGCTGGCGCAGTCATTGCACCTGCCGCCGACCCCCTTCGTGGTGTGCACCGCGCTGGGCGCGGTGGTCGCGTTCCTGACCCCGATCGGCCACCACGGCAACCTGCTGATCCTCGGGCCCGGCCAGTACCGCTTCGCCGACTTCCTGCGGGTGGGCCTGCCGCTGACCGCGATGATCGCGGTGGTCAGCGCGTGGATGGCGCGCTGGTTGTGGCTCGGCGGGCCGCTGCTGCCGCACTTCGGCTGACCCCGCGAAACCGGCGAGAATGCCGGCTTCGTCCTTCCACCGGATCCGGCCCATGCGCATCCGCCGCTGCAGCGTGCTCCTGCTCGAGCCGCGCGAGGACAGCGCCTTCGACCTCGCCTCGCTGCTGGCGGGCGGCGACGGCCTGCGGCGGACCACGCGCTGGATCGCGCTGGCGCCGCACCTGGGCGAGGAAGTCGAGGTCGACGCGGCGGAGCGCGAACTGCTGGGCGCGCTGAGCCCGGCTCGCTGGAGCGAATCGCGCGACCTGGACTCCGCGCTGCGGCCGGCGTTGCGGCGCTTGCTGAAGCAGGGCCTGGTGATCGGCGCGACCCGCGCGCATGCCGCGCACCGCGCCCGCGACGAACGCCTGCGCGACAGCCACTGGCATCCGCTCGCCGCGACCCTGCACGCTTTCACCCGCTGGCGTGACGTGGACGCGATGCGCTCGCTGGAGGACAGCGGCCTGACCACCGCGCGCGCGTTGTGCGACACGCTCGGCGCGCCGCCGCCGGCGACGACGACACGCGCCGACGCCACCGCCCGCGTCGCCCTGCCGCGCCCGCCGGCGACCGCCTTCGACGCCCTGCTCGGTCGCCGCGCGACCTGCCGCAACTTCGACACCGCGCGCGCGCTGCCGCTGGCCGCCTGCGCGCAGCTGCTGCACCGCGTGTTCGGCGCGCAGGCGCAGGTGCGGATCGGCGACGACGCGGTGTTCGTCAAGAAGCACAGCCCGTCCGGCGGCGGCCTGCATCCGATCGAGGCCTATCTCGTCGTGCAGCGGGTCGACGGCCTGGCGCCCGGCCTGTACCGCTACGATCCGCTCGCGCACGCGCTCGACGCGCTGCCGTGGCAGGGCGACGCGGCCGCGCTGCGCGCGTTCGCCCTGCGCGCGGTCGCCGGCCAGGCCTGGTTCGCCGACGCGCAGGTGCTGGCGCTGCTGGCGCCGCGCTACGCGCGCGCGTTCTGGAAGTACCGCCGGCATCCGAAGGCCTGGCGCGTGGTCGCGCTGGAGGCCGGGCACCTGTCGCAGACGCTGTACCTGGCGGCGACCGAAGCAGGGCTGGGCGCGTTCGTCACCGGCGCGATCAACGAGGTCGCGCTGGAGGACGCGTTCGGCCTCGACCCGGCCTGCGAGGGCGTGCTCGCGGTGTGCGGTTTCGGCTGGCGCGCGGCGGTGCAGGAGGCGCCGGAATTCGATCCCGCCGGCGCGGTGTGGGAGGCGGCGCCTAGCGACCCGTGAGCAGGCGCTCGCCGACGCCGCTGAACTTCAGGCCGACGCGCGACACCCGGTCGTCCTTCAGGTCGCGTACGACCAGGATCACGTTCTTGCCCAGCGCGAGCCGGTCGCCGACCTGCGGCTGTTCGTCGAAGCGTTCGTCGAACAACTGCGCCGCGGTCGCGCCGGCGAAGCGGGACGGGATCGACACGCCGTAGAACGCCGCCAGCTCGCCCAGCGGCACGTCGCCCGGCAGGGTGAACACGCCGAAGGTTTCCTGCTCCGCCTCGTGCGCGTCGGAGCCTTCGGCGAACAGCCAGTCCAGCCGGGGCGCCTGCCCGCCGGGGGCGATGAAGTAGGCGTAGTCGTTGGCCGCCAGGGTGCCCGCCTCTTCCGCGTCCGGCAGCAGGATCCGGCCGTCGCGCACCAGCATCGCCAGCCGCACCCGCCCGGGCAGCCGTGCGCCGCGCAGCACCGCACTGGCGGCCGCGACGCGGTAGCCGACCATCTCGTATTCGAGCTGGCCGGGCAGGTCGAGCTGGATGCGACGGGTGTTGGGATCGGCGCGCGGCACCGCCACCCCGAACAGGTGTGCGGCGCGCGGCAGGGTCCAGCCCTGGATCAGCAGCGAGGCCAGCACCACCACGAAGGCGACGTTGAAGTAGAGCTGCGCGTTCGGCAACCCCGCCAGCAAGGGAATCGAGGCGAGGAAGATGCCGACCGCGCCGCGCAGGCCGATCCAGCTGATGAACGCGGTTTCCTGCCAGCGGTAGCGGAACGGCAGCAGGCAGGCGGCCACCGCCACCGGCCGCGCCACCAGCATCAGGAACGCGGCCACCCCGAGCGCCGGCCACAGTACCTTCAGCAGCGCGCTCGGCGAGGCGAGCAGGCCGAGCAGCATGAACATCGCCAACTGCGCGAACCAGGTCGCCGCGTCCTGCACCGCCATCACGTCGCCGCGCGCGCGCACCGGGCGGTTGGCGACCACGATGCCGGCCAGGTAGACCGCGAGGTAGCCGCTGCCGCCGAGCAGGTTGCTGATGCCGAACAGCGCGACCGCACCGGCCAGCGCCAGCCACGGGTGCAGGCCCGAGGGCAGGCTGACGCGGTTGAGCGCGAAGACGATCGCGCGGCCGCCGAAATA
>DASRZN010000106.1:0-2312 GCA_035686325.1 Lysobacteraceae bacterium | reverse complement strand
CGCGGTCGGCGGCGCCTGCTCGAGCGCGATCCTCGCCAAGGCCGGTCAGGGCAGGCGCACGCGCACGCGGGCACTGCCGTCGGCCAGCACGCGCGCCCGGGCGATGAAGCCGCGCTCGCCCAGCGCCTGCAGCAGCGGCGTGGGCAGCAGCGGCGTCAGCAGCTCGAGGGATTCGCCGGGCGCCAGGGTGTCGGCCGCCTCCAGCGCGCGCAGCAGCGGTTCGGGCGCGGCCAGGCCGCGCAGGTCGAGCACCGGGCCATCGGCATTGGCCGCGGGCATCGCCGGATCCACCCCGCGCGGTGCCTCGCCGGCGACGACACGGCAGTCGGCGCCGGCGGCGTCCAGCGACTCGAGGACGCCGATTCCGGCGGCGAGGTCCGGCCAGTCGAATGCGTTCATCGCGAAGCCTCCCGTATGGACGCCAGCAGACCATGTGCGGCGGACCGCGGCGCTGACCCAGGTCAAGCCCGCGGCGCCGCGCAACGGAGGCCGCTTCGACGCGACCCACGGGCGCGGTCCGCTACAATTCGCCGATTGCCAAGGAGCCGCCCATGTCCCAGCTCGCCTATCGCCGCGTCCTGCTCAAGCTGTCCGGCGAGGCGTTGATGGGGGACGAGGACTACGGCATCGACCCGAAGGTCATCGGCCGACTGGCGCGCGAGGTGATGGAGGCCCGCGAGGCCGGCGCCGAGGTCGCGCTGGTGATCGGCGGCGGCAACATCTTCCGCGGCGCCGGCCTGGCCGCCGGCGGCATGGACCGGGTGACCGGGGACCAGATGGGCATGCTCGCCACCGTGATCAACGCGCTGGCGATGCAGGACGCGCTGGAGAAGCTCGGCGCCAAGGCCCGGGTGATGAGCGCGATCAAGATCAACGACGTCTGCGAGGACTACATCCGCCGGCGCGCGATCCGCCACCTCGAGAAGGGCCGGCTGGTGATCTTCGCCGCCGGCACCGGCAACCCGTTCTTCACCACCGACTCCGGTGCCGCCCTGCGCGCGATCGAGATCGGCGCCGACCTGCTGCTGAAGGCGACCAAGGTCGACGGCGTCTACGACAAGGACCCGAAGAAGCACGCCGACGCGGTGCGCTACGAGCGCCTGACCTACGACCAGGTGATCGCGCGCGACCTGCAGGTGATGGACACCGCCGCGTTCGCCCTCGCCCGCGACAGCCAGCTGCCGCTGCGGATCTTCGACATGAGCCAGCCCGGCGTGCTGCTGCGCATCCTGCGCGGCGAGGACGTCGGCACGCTGGTGCAGGGCCGCAACGGGGGCTGAGGCGCCGGGCCGGCGGCCGGGCGGCGGAGCAAGCTCCGCTCTACGGCGCGAGCATCGACGCAATAGCATCCGCCCGGCCGGTCGCGCGACCATAGGCGCATGCACGGCCACGCCCACGACCATCCGCACGGCTCGGCCACCCGCGCGTTCGCGCTGGTGACCCTGATCAACCTCGCCTACACCGTGGTCGAGGCCGGCTACGGTTTCGCCACCGATTCGCTGGCGCTGCTGTCGGACGCGCTGCACAACTTCGGCGACGTGCTCGGGCTGGGCCTGGCCTGGGGCGCGGCGGCGCTGGCGCGGCGGCCGCCGACCACCCGCCACACCTACGGCTGGCGGCGCGCCACCCTGCTCTCGCCGCTGGCCAACGCGCTGCTGCTGGTCGGCTTCGCCGGCGCGCTGTCGTGGGAGGCGCTGCGCCGGCTCGACGCGCCGCCCGCGATCCCGGCGCTGCCGGTGATGGTGGTCGCGGCGATCGGCATCGCGGTCAACCTCGGCGCGGCCTGGCTGGTGCGCGACGGCCACGCCCACGACCTCAACCGGCGCGGCGCCTTCCTGCACCTGGTCGCCGACGCCGCGGTGTCGCTGGCGGCGGTGCTGGCCGGCATCGGCATCCAGTGGCTGGGCTGGAACTGGCTCGATCCGGTGACCGCGCTGCTGGTCGGCGTGGTGGTGGCGCTGGGCGCGTTCGCGCTGCTGCGCGATGCATTCAACGCGGCCATGGACGCGGTGCCCGCCAACCTCGACCAGGCCGCCGTGCGCGACCTGCTGGCCGCGCAGGACGGCGTCACCGCCGTCCACCACCTGCACATCTGGTCGCTGGGCGCCGGCGAGATCGCGATGACCGCGCACCTGGTGCGCCCCGCCCGCGGCGACCACGACGCCTTCATCGACCGCGTCGTGCGCGAGCTCGACTCGCGCTTCGGCATCAACCACCCGACCCTGCAGATCGAGCATGGCGGCGCTTGCGAGCACGACCTGCACGACCGCGCCCCGCACGGCCACTAGCGCCGGCCCGCACCGCCCGGCGGC
>DASRZN010000105.1:0-4454 GCA_035686325.1 Lysobacteraceae bacterium | reverse complement strand
CGCCGACTGGTCGCGCGACGGCAGCCGGGTACTGGCCACCCGCCGCAGCTTCCGCGACCCGGCGCTGGTCCAGCCGCGCCACGCCCTGCGCATCGTCGACGTGGCCAGCGGCAGCGTGCTCGCCCGCCCCGCCGGCTATGCCGCGCCCGGCGCCTGGTTCGAGCGCTGAAAAAGAAAGAGGCCCCGGTCTCCCGGGGCCTTTCCTTTTGCGTCTCGCCCTACTTGTAGTAGTTGGTGGCGATGGTGAGGTTGGAGCGGTCACCGCGCAGCAGGATGTCGCGCTCGATCTTGCTCGACCAACCGGTCTGGGTGAACTGCCTGCGGGTCCGGATGCCGAGCCGCGTGTAGTTGCCGTAGGACCAGTTGTAGCGATGGCTGACGTTGCGGGTCCCGTCGTTGTAGACGATGCCGGTCGCCGAGTTGTAGCGGAAGGTGTTCTTGGCGACGGTGAGGCCCGAGCACCCGTAGGTCGACATGCCCAGGCTGCCGTTGCGCTCGATCGTGTTGAGCGCCACCACCACCGACGACACGCGCTTCCAGACGTTGATGCCGTAGCGCTTGTTGTGGTGCAGCCAGCAGTTGACGATGCGGACGGTCGAGCAGGTGTAGCCGTCGTCCGGCTCGAGGTCGATGCCGCACTCGGGGCTGGTGCCCTGGGTGTAGCTGAACTCGGAGTCGTAGACCTTGATGTTCGAGCAGTTGGTGACGGACAGGCCCTGGCGGCGGTTACGCGTCGACACGATGTTGGCGATCGCCACGTCGTAGGACCTGCCGCCGATGCACACGCCGTCGCCGGTGCAGTTGCTCACGTGCACGTCGCGCACCGTGACGTAGCGGCCGCCCAGGATCTGGATGCCATGGCCCCACTCGTGGGTACCGCCGCCCGAGTAGACATGGGTCGCGCGGTCGCCGACCAGCCGGCCGCCGGAAATCTCGACGTTGGACCGGTCGTGGACGAACAGGATGTAGGAACGCTTGATCGAGCAGGTCTTGGCCTTGAGGATCGCATCCGGCGACATCTTCAGGTGCATGTTGCTGCGCAGGCGGATGTAGCGGGTCGGATCGATGAGATAGGTGCCGGCCGGGATGGTGACCGTGCCGCCGGTGGACGGCAACGCGTTGATCGCCGCCTGGATCGCCGAAGTGTCGTCCCTGCTGCCGTTGCCGGCGGCGCCGAAGTCCTTGACGCTGATCACCCGGGAGCCGCGCTTGCGGGTGGGCGGGACGTAGGCCGCGAGGGCCGGCAGGCTGAACCCGCCGAAAGCGGCAACCGCCGCAATGCCCGAGGACGTCTTGAGGAAATCGCGGCGCGTCGCCGCAACGGTGCCGTGGTTGGTCATCAGTACCCCTTGAAATGGAATGCGCCGGTCTGGTCACGCGCCGGCTTGGAAAACGGATGAGGACGAGTGCTCGCCCGGGGACCCAAGGTAGAGACCGTGTGAAGCCAGCGCGACCCCGCAGGGGCCGAAGTGGGAACCCGCGCCCATTCATCGGGGGCCGTGTTTAGGGCACGTTCCGCGAGGTGACGAATGGTGCGTGCAACTTCCGCGTTAAGTAACGAAATGCTTACAAGATCGGTTGTTTGAACCGCGATATCGCGTCAAGGACGCGTGCAGGAAAAACGCCGGTTTCACGCAAAAAAAAGGCCCCGCCGGGGGCGGGGCCTTTGGCCTCAGTCGCAGGCCGAGGCGATTGCCAGCAGGCAGGCGTTACTTGTAGCTGTTGGTCCGGATCGAAACGCTGCTCAGCGAACCGCGCCGCAGGATGTCGCGCTCGATCTTGCTCGACCAGCCGGTCAGGGTGAACGGGCTGCGGGTCTTGGTGCCCAGGCGCGTGTAGTTGCCGTAGGACAGGTTGCCGCTGTGGACGACGTTGCGGGTCCCGTCGTTGAAGACGATGCCGGTGGCCGAGTTGTAGCGGACGGTGTTGCCGGTGACCGTGATCCCGGAGCAGCCATAGGTGGACATGCCGAGGCTGCCATTGCGCTCCATGACCGACCTGGTGACCGTCACCGTGCTGACGTTCTTCCAGATGTTCAGGCCGTAGCGCTTGTTGTTGTTCAAGCGGCAGTTCTCGATGCGGATGTTCGAGCAGCTGTAGCCGGGATCCGGCTCGATGTCGATGCCGCACTCGGGGCTGGTGCCCTGGGTGTAGCTGAACTCCGAGTCGTAGACCTTGATGTTCGAGCAGTTGGTGATCGACAGGCCCTGGCGGCGGTTGCCCGTGGAGACGATGTTGGCGATCACGACGTCGTAGGACTTGCCGCCGACGCACACGCCGTCGCCGGTGCACTTGCTCACCCGCAGGTCGCGGACGGTGACGTAGCGGCCGCCGAGGATCTGGATGCCGTGGCCCCACTCGTGGGTACCGCCGCCCGAGTACACGTGGGTGGCGCGGTCGCCGACCAGCTGCCCGCCGGAGATTTCGACGTTGGAGCGGTCGCTGATCAGCAGGATGTAGGAGCGCTTCACCGAGCAGGTCTTGGCCTTGAGGATCGCGTCCGGCGACATCTTCAGGTGCATGTTGCTGCGCAGGCGGATGTAGCGTGTCGGATCGATGAGATAGGTGCCGGCCGGGATGGTGACCGTGCCGCCGGTGGACGGCAGCGCGTTGATCGCCGCCTGGATCGCCGCGGTGTCGTCGTGGCGGCCGTCGCCGACCGCGCCCTTGTCCTTGACGCTGATGACCTTGGAACCGCGCTGGCGGGTCGGGGGCACGTACGCCGCGAAGGCGGGCAGGCTGAACGCGCCGAAGGCGGCCGCGGCCGCCACGCCCGAAGAGGTCTTGAGGAAATCACGACGCGCGATCGCCGCGCCGGTGCCGAAGGCCTGAATCGTCATCATTTGCCCTTTGTTTGGGGGGTGCCGGTCTGTGCATGCGCCGGCTTGGAAAGAGGGGGTGCCTTCACCCGGCGCCCACGCGCAACGGTAGGGGCCGCGTGAAGCGCCCGCGACCCGTTCACGCCCAAACTGCGAACCCGTCCGCAGTCAGGAAGCGACTGTGTTTAGTGGAGATTCCGCGAAGTGACGCGAATCCCATCCAACGTGCGCGTTCAGTAACGAAATGCTTACAAACCGTGCATGCGCACCGTCAACGCCGAGGCGCGCGGGGCTTCACATCGCAGGCGATTCGGGATGACGTTCACGCCATGCCGCCAACGCGCGCTCGTAGCGTTCGAGCGCTGCGTCGTGCAGGTCGAAGATGCAGTGCACGCAGCCGCCACCGCAGCAGTCGGCCGGGTCGGGATCCGGCGGGCGGCGCGGCGGCGGGTCTTCGTCGATGTCGGCGGTGGACATGGCAGGCCCAGCTTACTGCGCGGGCGCGGCGCGGCCGATTACACTGGCGGCACGGACGGGGGACGGGATGCACGGCGAATACAAGGTGCCGGGCGGAAAGCTGGTGGTGGCCGACCTGGCGGTGCGCGACGGCCGCATCGCCCAGGCCCAGGTCAGCGGCGACTTCTTCCTCGAGCCGGACAGCGCGCTGGACGCGATCAATGCCGCGCTGCACGGCCTGCCCGCGGACGCCGGCGAAACGCTGATCGCCGGCGCGGTCCGCCTCGCGCTGGGACCCGAGGTGCGGATGTACGGGCTCACCCCCGAAGGCGTCGCCGCCGCGGTGCGCCGCGCCCTCGATGGAGCGCGCACGTGAGCCGCAGCACCTGGCGCGACCACGCCTGGCAGCTCGTGCACGACGGACCGCAGCCGCCGGCGCTGCACATGGCGCTGGACGAGGTGATGCTCGACGCGGTCGCGGCCGGCCGGCGCGCGCCGACCCTGCGGATCTGGGAATGGGCCGCGCCGTCGGTGGTGATCGGCCGCTTCCAGTCGCTGCGCAACGAAGTGGACGGCGAGGCCGCGCGCCGCCACGGCATCGGCATCGTACGCAGGATCAGCGGCGGCGGCGCGATGTTCATCGAACCGGGCAACACCATCACCTATTCCATCCTGGCGCCGCTGTCGATGGTGGACGGGATGGACTTCCAGCAGGCCTATGCGCTGATGGACGCGTGGGTGATCGAGGCCCTCGCCACGCTCGGCATCGAGGCCTGGCACCAGCCGCTCAACGACATCGCCTCGGCCGCGGGCAAGATCGCCGGCGCCGCCCAGGCGCGCCGCGGCAACGCGGTGCTCCACCACGTTACCATGGCCTACGACATCGACGCGGCGAAAATGCTCGAGGTGCTGCGCATCGGCCGCGAGAAGCTGTCGGACAAGGGCATCGCCAGCGCGCAGAAGCGGGTGGATCCGCTGCGCAGCCAGACCGGCCTGCCGCGCGAAGCGATCGTCGCGCGCCTGGTCGATGCCTTCCGCGCCCTGCACGGGCTCGCTGCCGGCGCGCTGCAGCCCGCCGAGCTCGAACGCGCGCGGGCACTGGCGCAGGACAAGTTCGCCGCGCCGGCCTGGACCGCGGTCGTGCCCTGACGCCGGGTCCGCGCCGACGGCGCGCCGCCG
>DASRZN010000104.1:0-14928 GCA_035686325.1 Lysobacteraceae bacterium | reverse complement strand
GGGGGCTAGGGGCTGGGGCCGGGCTTGGAGGGGCGGCACGCCGATGTGAATAGCAACGGTCATGCCAAGCCCGGGACCGTGCAAGCCCTTGTTTTTTCGAGGCCACGCGTGAAGCCATCCACGACAGTGCACCACCAGAGTGCATCAAGGTCCTGCGTGCACCAGAACCGGGCTCACGCCCGACCCGTTATCCTGCGCGGCCGTCGAACCCCGCCCCCACCCTGCCCCCAGCCCCTAGTCCCTAGTCCCTGCCCCCAAATGACCGACCTCCTCGCCGCCCTCCTGCTCGGCGTCATCGAAGGCATCACCGAGTTCCTGCCGATCTCGAGCACCGGCCACCTGCTGATCGCCGAGCGCTGGCTCGGGCAGCGCAGCGACCTGTTCAACATCGCGATCCAGGCCGGCGCGATCCTCGCGGTGGTGCTGATCTACCGCGCGCGGTTGTGGCAGCTGGCACGCAGCGTGCTGCATGGCGACGGCGGTGCGGTGCACGGGCAGCCGGCGCGCGATTACTTCCTCAAGCTCGCGGGCTCCTTCGCCGTCACCGCGGTGCTGGGCATCGTGGCCAAGCAGCTCGGCTTCGCCCTGCCGGAAACGATCACCCCGATCGCCTGGGCGCTAGTGCTGGGTGGCGTGTGGATGGTGCTGGCCGAATGGGGCGCGGCGCGGCGCGCGCGCGTGCTCGGCGAGCGCGGGACGATCACCTGGACCGTGGCCGTGCTGGTCGGCGTCGCCCAGGTCGTCGCCGGCGTGTTCCCCGGCACCTCGCGTTCGGCGGCGACGATCTTCGTGGCCCTGCTCGCCGGCACCACATCGCGGGTCGCGGCGACCGAGTTCGCGTTCCTGGTCGGCATCCCGACCATGTTCGCGGCGACCGCCTGGGAGCTGGTCGCGCTGTTCCGGCGCGGCGGCCTCGCCGGCGAGGACTGGAGCGCGCTGGCGGTCGCCTTCGTCGCCGCCACCGTCACCGCCTTCGTCGCGGTGAAGTGGCTGCTGCACTACATCCAGAGCCACCGCTTCACGCCGTTCGCGGTCTACCGCGTGGCCTTCGGCGTGGCCCTGTTGCTGCTGGTGCCGGCGGGCGGCTGAGCCCGCCGGTCGGCCCGTCAGCCGGCGACCGCGGGATTGAGCGAGTAGGTGCCGTACAGCGCCGCCTCGCCGAGCACGTGGCCGTGCATCGCGCGGAAGGCGTCGGCGGCGGTGAAGCGATCCGCGACGTCGAGCCGCTCGACGTCGAGCGCGAACACCCTGAAGAAGTAGCGGTGCAGGCGCAGGTCGTTGGCCGGTGGATACGGGCCGTCGTAGCCGAGGTAGTCGCCCCGCATGTCGGCGTCGCCGGCGAACCAGCCGGTGTAGTCGTTGAGCCCCTGGCGCGCGCCGGCCGGCCCCTGCGGCGCGCGCTTGCCGCGCGCGCTGACGCCATCGCTGCAGCTGCCGGCGGCGATCGCGCGCACGTCGGCCGGGATGTCGACCATCACCCAGTGCACGAAATCGCCGCGCGGCTGTTCCACCGGGATCTGCAGGTCGGCGCGGCCGACCGTGGACGGATCGGTCGGCGCGTCGGTGTCGATGCACAACAGCGCGAGCGAGCGCGTGCCCGCGGGCACGTCCTCCCAGTGCAGCTCCGGGTTGCGGTTGCCGCCGAAGCCCTCCGGCGTGCCCATCGCGAACTGCGCAGGGATCCGGGCGCGGTGGTCGAAACTTTCGCTGGCGATCCGCATGGGCGTGCTCCTCGTGTCGTCGGTGGGTCAGTCCTCGTAGCCGAGCCGGCGCGCGACCGGCGCGAGCAGGGCGAAGGCGTCGCCCAGCACGTCGGCGTAGGCGCGCCAGTGGCCGGCGAGGAAACGCCTGCCGCCGAGCAGGGTCGGCGGCGGCACCGGCAGGCTGGCGTCGATCGCCTCGCCGGCGACGGTGGCCAGCGCCTGCGCATCGTTGTCGACCGCGTCCAGGCGCACCAGGCGGTGCGGGTACAGGTCGCGCTCGTGCAGCGCGGCCACCTGGTTGAGCACCATCGCCAGCCACGCAGCGGCGCCGCGCACGGTCGGCATCGCCAGCGGCGGTACCGATCCGAACGCCAGCCAGTCCAGCAACATGTCGCGCGGATCGCGCAGCGCGACCAGCAACTGCGCGTCCGGCAGTTCCGGGCGCAGCGCCAGCAGCAGCGCGTTGTCCCAGTACAGCAGCCAGTCCACCAGCTGGCCCTGCACGCCGCGTTCCGGCTGGGCCGCGCGCCACTGCGCGACCAGGTCGGCCGGCTCCAGCGCCTGGCTGGTGAGCTCGCCGATGGTGCGGAACTTCTGCAGCGGGTCGTTCGGCGGCTGAGGGCCGAAGCGGTCGGCGCGGAACGCCGGCAGGACCGCGCCGTACAGGCTGGCGACGCGCTCCACGCCGGAACCCGGCGCGCCCCACAGGAAGGCGGTGCGCGGCGCGTCCGTGGCCGGCGCGCCGGCTTCTGGCCAGTCGCTGCGCGGTTCGCTCGGGGTCCACAGCGGCAGCCGTTGGGGCGCCTGCGCGACCTGCATCGCGGTCCAGGTGGCGACCGCGTCGGCGTATTGCCCGGCGCGGTCCTGGGTCAGCGCCAGCCAACCCTGCAGCAGCTGTCGGCCGGGGCCTTCCGGCGCGCGCCCGACCAGCGCGCGGCAGCGTTCGACCGCGGCCGGCGGATCGGTATCCATCAGGTGGTTGACCAAACGCTGCTCGGCCGAGGTGCGGCCCGGCTCGATCGCGACGATGCGCTCGGCGACCGCGTTGGCGGCAGCCTGGTCGCCGGCCATGTTGTGCAGCGCCATCTGCGTTTCCAGCGCCTCCACCGAGTCCGGCACGGCCGCCAGCCAGCGCGCGACCACCGCCTGCGCCTCCTCGCTGCCGACCGTCTCCACCGCCAGCCGCGCGTGCCACAGGTCGACGCTGTCGGTGGTGGTGGCGAGCGCGGCATCCAGGGTCGCGCGCGCGTCCTCCACCGCGTTCTGCCGCTGCCACGCGGACAACAGCCCGGTCAGCACGCGGCGGTTGCGCGGGTCGCGGCCAAGCGCGGTGCGCAGGTGCGGCAGCGCACGCTCGGGGCGGTTGGCGGCCAGCTCGAGCTCGCCGGCGATCGCCAGCAGGCCCGGCGTCGCGCGCGCCGGGTCGGCGAGCAGCGGCGCGATCTCCTCGGCGGCGTCGCCGGGGCGGCCCTGCTGGTGCATCAGGTCGGCGATCAGCGCGTGCAGGGTGATCGCCGACGGCACGCCTTCCAGCACCTTGCGGAACGCCTGCTCGGCGAACGCGAGATGACCGAGTTGCATGTAGGCGAAGCCGAGCGCGTACTGCAGTTGCGGATCGCCCGGCGCGCGTTGCAGCGCGTCGACCAGGATCTGCTGCGCGCGCTGGCCCTCACCCTGGCGCAGCGCGATCGTGCCTTCGATCGCGGCGAGGTGCGGATGACCAGGCGCCACGCGCGCCGCGAGCTTGCGCTGCAGTTCGGCCTCGGTGAGGTCGCCGCGGCCGAGCGCAAGCTGGGCCTGCAGGACGTAGGCGTCGAACTGGTTCGGGTCCAGGCCGAGCGACTGCGCGAGCGCCGCCTGGCCTTCGTCCAGCCGGCGCGCGCCGAGCAGCAGCGCGGCGCGCTCGAAGTGCGCCTCGGCCTCGTCCGGGGCCAGCGCGATCGCGCGGTCGAGCGCGGCCAGCGCGCCGTCGTTGTCGCCCTGCTTCTGCAGGACCAGCGCCAGCCGGCGCTGCGCCGCCGCGTCCTCGGGCGAGGCGGCGACCTCGGCGTCGGCGAGTCGGCGGGCCTCGTCGAGGGCGCCTTGGCGCAGGGCGGCGAGGACGGGCTGGTCGGGCGAGGCGGACATTGCGGGTTCCGGCGAAAGGCGAGCCGGGCATTGTAGCCGCGCCGCTCAGCCCTCCGCGGCAAGCCGTCGTGCGACCCAGGCCTCGCCGTAGCCGTCCATCGAGGCACCGAGCAGGAAGCCGCAATGGCCGCCGTGGCGGGCCATCTCCAGGCGCGCGGCCGCCGGCAGGCGCAGGGCGCGGAACTCGGCGACCGGGATCACCGGGTCGTCCTCGGCCATCAGGATCTCGGCCGGCACCGCCAGCGCCGCGAGCCGGTCACCGGCGATCGAATAGCCGGCGAAATAGGCGTCGAGGGTGCCGAAGTCGGTGTGCCGCTCGACCAGCCAGCGGGTCAGCTCGCGCATGCCCAGGCGCAGGGTGGCGTCGTCGAAGGCATGCCGCTGCGGCCACAGCGCGCGCTTGCGCAGCAGCGAGGCGCGCCACTTGCGCTCGAAATAGCGCAGGTAGACCCGCCAGCCGCGCTCCATGTGGTCCATGGTCACCGCCGGATCCAGCACCGGGCAGACCGCTGCGACCCGCGCCAGCGGCAGCCCCGCGGCCGGTGCGCGCAGGGCCAGGCGCAGGGCGAAGTTGCCGCCCAGCGAATAGCCGGCGGCGACCAGCGGGCGGTGCGGATGGCGGCGGGCGACGTCGCGCGCGGCGAACACGACCTCGTCGATGCGGTTGGAGTGGAACAGCGCCTCGTTGAGGTGGTGGGTGTCGCCGTGGTCGCGGAAGTTCAGGCGCACGGTCGCGTAGCCGCGTTGCAGGAAGTGCGCCGCGGTCAGCCGCATGTAGCTGGACTCGGCGCTGCCTTCCCAGCCGTGCAGCAGCAGCGCGAGGCCGCGCGGGGCGACCCCCGGCACTTCGCTGTACAGGCCCTGCAGGCGAACGCCCTCGCCACCGTCGAACAGTTCCGCGCGGGTGACCGCGCCGGTCGCCGCCAGCAGCTCGGCGCCGCGCCGGCGCCGCCACGGACTCGAACCGAGCATGGTCTGCAGGTGCGGGCTGCGCAGCCACCACGGCGCGCGGTAGGGCGCCTCGGCGACGCGCGCGCTGGCGGGATCCGGCGGGCCGCCGGCCAGGACCTGGGCGACCGGCTGCGGCGGCGGCCCGGCGCGCTCCATCATTCCGGGCTCCGGCTCCCGGCCGCGCGGCCTTCCATGACCGCGACGATGCGCTCGCGCGCGCATTCGGCGATGCGCCGGCGGCCGTCGGCATCGCCCGGCAGGATCGGCGCCAGGAAATGCACGCCGACCGCATGCGGCGGCTCGCCGAGCAGGCGCAGGAAATTGCCGGCGAAGCTTTCGCCCGGCTGGAACGCGACCCGGGTCTGCGCGTCGCCGTCGGCACCGTAGCGCAGCGCCACCGGCTGCACCGGGGCGCTGGCCTCGACCGCGGCCAGGAAGATGCGGGCATGGAACGGCCCGACCTCGCGCCCGTCGCGGGTGCGGCCTTCCGGAAACACGCCGACCGAGCGCCCGGCGCGCAGCCGCGCCAGCATCTCGTGCAGCACGCCGCCGAGCGACTCCTGGCTGCCGCGCTGGTGGAAGATCGTCTCGCCGCGCGCGGCCAGCCAGCCGACCACCGGCCAGCCGGCGATCTCGCGCTTGGCGACGAAGCCCATCATGCGCTGGCTGTGCAGGACCACGATGTCGACCCAGCTGACGTGGTTGGCGACGAACACCGTCGCCCCGTCCAGCGGCGTGCCGTGGCGGCGCACGCGCAGGCCGAACACCCGCAGCAGGCCGCCCGACCACAGGTTCACCAGCCGGTGGTCCAGGCGCTTGCCGCCGATCCGCAGGCCGCGGGTCAGCGGCGAGAGCAGCAGCAGCACCAGCGGCAGGTCGACCACCACGTGCCAAACCAGCATCGGCACCCGCCACGCATAGCGCAGCGCGCGCGCGACCGCGCCGGACGCCGCCGGCGTGCCCGTCCTGCGCGAAGCCCGGTTCATGCGCGCCACGCTAGCACCGCCCGCGCGAGGGCCGGCGAAAAGCCTGCGCCGCGCACCCGGCGTCAGCGGACGCCGAACATGCCCGGGCGCCAGGCCCGGCTGTAGCTGCGGCCGGACCCGTAGCCGCTGCTGCTGCCGTAGCCCACGCCCAGTCCGCGGCCGGCGTCGCGCTTGCGGCGCGCGTGCATGCGGTCGACCAGTTCTTCGCGACGGCTGTCGAGCCAGTCGGCGCGGCCGACCTTGCCCGCCTCCAGCCCGCGGCGCTCGGCCTGGTGCTGGCGGAAGTCGCAGAAGTCGTCGTAGGCGTCGAGCTCATGGCCCAGTTCGCGCACCGCGAGCTCGATCATGATCGCGTCGTCGAGGAACCCGAGCACCTCGACCCGGTCCGGGATCACGTCGTCCGGGTCGCAGAAGTAGACCAGCGCCGACAGCACCCGCTCGCGGTCCTCGCCGGCCATCGCCCACGCTTCGTCGCGCACCATCGCGATCAGGTCGTCCAGCCGCAGCAGGCGCTGCTGGATGAAGTCGGGGATCTCGCCCTTCTGCGCGTCGGCCAGCAGCTTCGCCGCGCAATCGACGATCTCCTGCTCGCTCTTGTCGCCGGCGGCCTTGCGGGCGGCATCGCGCACCTTTTCGAAATGGGCGAGGTCGCGGTCGGACAGGTCGAGCGTCAGCGAGAAGGCCATGGCGGATCCGGGCAAGGCGGGAGAAGGAAGACGCGCAGACTAGGACGCGCCGCGCGGGTGGTCAATGAAGCGGCAAACGGCGGCGCGGCGCAGGTCAGGACGCCGACGGCCGGCGGCGGATCACCGCCAGGGTCAACCGCGACACGCAGGCCAGGCGTCCGTCCGCGTCCTCGACGCGGATCTCCCACACCTGGGTGCTGCGGCCCACGTGCAGCGGCCGCGCGGTGCCGGTCACGCTGCCCGCGCGCACCGCGGCGAGGTGGTTGGCGTTGATCTCGATGCCGACCACGCCCTCGTCCTCGCCCACGCACAGGCCGCCGGCGGTGCTGCCCAGCGTCTCCGCCAGCAGCACCGAGGCGCCGCCGTGCAGCAGGCCGTAGGGCTGGCGGGTGCGCGCGTCGACCGGCATGGTCGCGCGCAGGTAGTCGGCCCCGAGTTCGCTGAAGACGATGCCCAGCGGTTCCATCGCGGTGCCGCGCGAGAGCGCGTTGAGGTCGTCGAGGCTGGCGCTGCGGCGGAAGGGCGAATCGGAAGCCATGCGGCCCACGATACCCGGCGCCGGTGGAAAAAAGCGGCCGACGCGACGCGGGGAGGTTCGCCGCGCCGGCCTGTCCACCACTAACGACAACGGAAACGGGGTTCGCCGGCCCAGGCCAGCGCGTAGCGACGGGAGGTGGCATAGCCGCTGCTGCGGCCGTAGCCGACGCCGAAGTCGCGCTCGGGGTAGGGGCGGCTGGCCACGGTCGGGCGCACCGGGGCGGACGGGGAACGGGAGGAAAGCGGGAGGCGGGGGAGCGTGTTCATGGCGGTTCCTGGCGAAGCGTGTTGCGGTGTGTTGGTAGACTACAACACCAGAGCCGAGCGTCCATGGGCCGGAAGTCACCCCCTGGGACGGGTCGCCGGCGGTTGCTGTTCGCGGGGCCGACGGCGGTTCTGGCGCCGTGCTGGAAGGGATGCGCCGGGAGCTTCCGGGGTTGCGACGGCGGGGGCCAACCTTCGGCCTATGCGGCCGCTCCGCCCGGGCCGGGCCGCCGGGGGCCCGGGTCAGAGGATCGGCGCCAGCCCCGCGCCGAACGCGGTGAAGATCCGGGTCAGCAGCGGCTTCAGCCCGAGCTGCACTTCCGGGAAGTCGCCGACCGACTCGTAGCAGCGGTGGAAGTGCGGATCGAACGGCGACAGCGGCTGCGGGCACTCCGGGCCGGGCACGAACTGGTAGCTCGTGGCGTAGCGCACCGGCCACAGGTCGAACACCGGCATCCGCTCGGACACCTTCGCCAGCGAATACTCCAGGCCGGAGAACACCGGCGGCTTTTCCCGGCGCGCGATCGTCCATGCGTTGGCCGGCGCCATGTCGCGCTCGATGCTCGCCGCCAGCGCGCGCGCGAAGGCGGGATCGTGCACGACCACCGCGGCCTCGGTGTTGTAGCGGTCGCCGCGCGGATCGAAGTTGTGGGTGCCGACCACGCCGACCGCGTCGTCGACCACCAGCGACTTCGCGTGCAGGCCGATGCGCAGGCCGGCGCGGCGCAGCGGCACCGGCGCGTTGGCCTGGCTGCCGAAATAGCGGAGTGCCGTGTCCTCGCGCGCCAGCGCGCGCGGCGTGGCCACCGCGTCCGGCTCCTCGCGCGGGCGCGGGGTACGGCCGAAGTCCGGCCCGATCCGGCGCGGCGGCAGCGCCGGCGCCGGCGGCGGTTCGGGCAGGCCGCGCATCCACTGCAGGTCCAGCGGCGCGTCCTCCGGGAACGGCTTGTACTCGTGGATCTCGAAGCCGAAGTCGCGCAGGTAGCGGCGCTTGTACTTGTACGACAGCGCGTAGGTGATGAACGAATCGGTCGCCGCCAGGCTGTTGGTGGACACCTGCACGCGCGGCGGCGGGGCGCGCCGGCGCAGCGCGCGGAACATGTCCTGCGCCTGGTCCGACAACACCAGGTAGGGCGTCTGCAGCAGCACCCGCTCCTGCGCGCCCTCCATCAGTTCGCGCAGGCCGTGGCTGGCCTGGGCCGGACCGACGTGGTCGCGGCTGTGCTTCTGCGGCAGGTCGGCGAGGTAGTCCACCGCGCCCACCGCCAGCGCCGGCGCGACCAGGCGCGCGCCCACCACGGCCGGGTCGTCGGCCTCGCGCGCGATCTCGCGCACCCGCGCCGGCACTTCCCACGCGGTGTGGCCGCGCTCGGGCACGCCGCCGCGCAGCAGGCGCCGGCCGACGTCGGACAGGGTCGCCGCCGGCCGGCTGCGCTCGTCCAGCCAGAACGCGTCGAAGTTGGCGGCCATGTCGCGCGCCACCGGCCCGGCGACCAGCACGTCGCGGTCGCGGAAGTTGAAGCTCGCGCTCCAGTCGTAATAGTCGTCCTGGTAGTTGCGGCCGCCGGAGATGCCGACCGCGTCGTCCACCAGCAGCAGCTTGGTATGCATGCGCTGGTTGAGCTTGCGCCAGCAGCAGGCGGCGGCGAGCAGGTACTGCGGGTAGCTGATCCGCGCGCGACCGAGCACCGGGTTGTAGATGCGGATGCGGAAGTTGGCGTGGGCGCCGGCCAGCGCCGCCAGGGTGTCGACCCGCCGCAGCGCCGACAGCTGGTCGACCAGCACCCGCACCTGCACCCCGCGGCGGGCGGCGGCGAGCAACTCGTCCAGCACCAGGTGGCCGGCGTCGTCCTCGTCGAAGATGTAGGTCTGCACGTCGATCGAATGCCTGGCCGCGCGCAGCAGGTGGATGCGCGCCAGCAGCGCGTCGTGGCCGTGGTCGAGGATCAGCGCATAGTGGCGCGGCGCCTGCGGCGTGCTCTGGGCGAAGGCGCGGTCGGCCAGCGCCAGCAGCGGCGAGTCGAGCGCGCAGGCGTCGGCGCGGTCGCAGTCCAGCGCGGTCGCGCGCGCCTGCACCGCGACCAGCGCGGCCTGCTCGCGCTGCGCCGGCGAGAGCGTCGCGCAGGCGGCCGCGGCCAGCGCCCAGCCGCACAGCAACAGGCGCGCCAGCGCGCGCAAGGCCGGCCGCCTGCTCATGCGCCGTCGTCGCGCACCCGCACGCGCAGCGAGAAGCGCACCTCGTCGGCGAGCGCGAAGCCCCAGCGGCCGAGGCCGAAATCGCCGCGGCGGACGCTGCCGCTGGCGACGACCTCGCATTCGCGCGCCGGCAGCGCGCATTCGGATGGTTCGATCCGGAACACCTCGCGGCGCTGGACGCCGCGGATCGCCAGCAGTCCGGGCAGCGGCCCGCCGTCGCGCAGGAGTTGCAGCGTATAGGGATCGGACACGAACTCGATCGCCGGATAGCGCTCGGCGTTGAAGAAGCCGCGTCCGCGCGCGAACCGGGTGTAGGTCGGATGGCCGAGGATCTCCACGCTGCCGGTCGCCAGCCGCAGCCGCACCTGGCGGCGGCCGTCGACCAGGGTGTCGACGTGGCCCTGCGCGTCGGCGAAGCGGCCCTGCAACGCCTGCCCCCAGCGGGTGGTGAGTTGGAAGCCGAAATGCGAAGCGGCCGGATCGATCTCCGCGGCGGCGGCCGCCGCCATCCACAGCAGCGCCAGCAGCGGCGCCCAGCGCATCTTCATGGCCACCAGAACGCGGACAGGGTGCCGACGCCGGGCTCCAACGCCGCGTCCGCGGGCAGCGCGAGCACCGCGATCGCGCCCGGCGGCATGCCGCGGTAGTCGCCGGACTGGCCGCTGTGCAGCAGCGCGGCCAGCCGCTCCAGGCCGGGGTTGTGGCCGACGATCAGCAGCCGCTCGGCATCGCGGTGGGCGTCCGCCAGGGCGATCAGCGCGCCCGGCGTCGCCTCGTAGACCTCGGGCGCGAGGCGCTGCTCGACGTAACCGACCGCGGCCAGCACGGCTTCCAGCGTCTCGCGCGTGCGCCGCGCCGGCGAGCACAGCACGCAGTCGGGCACGAGGTCGTGTTCCGCGAGCCAGCGGCCGGCCGCCTCCGCTTCCGCCAGCCCTTCGGGCGACAGCGGCCGGTCGAGGTCGGCTTGGCCCGGCGCGGCGGGCTCGGCGTGGGCGTGGCGCAGGAGGATCAGTTCGGGCATGGGCGAGAGGCCGGGGGCTAGGGGCTAGGGAGAAGACGGCGACGCGGCTTCTAGGGCGGCAACAACGTAGCAGCACCAGGGTGCATGCCCGGTTGCGCTGCAGGGACGGGCCGGGCGGCAGACCCTGGCCGCTAACCCCTGGCCCCTGCCTTTCCCAGCCAGCGGAACAGCGGCTGCCAGTCGGCCTGGTGCTCGCGCACCTGCTGCGAGTGGTAGTCGAACAGGCTCTTGCCCAGCCCGACCAGCACCGGGTAGGCCTGGCTGTCGCGCAGCTGCGCGACCAGCGGGTAGGGCCACTGCTTCAGCAGGTCCAGCGCCTGCTGCGAAGCGGTGGTCCACGGCTTGAGCTTGTTGCCGACGAGGCCGACCCGCAACTCGCCGCGGCGTACCCGCGGATGCCTGGCCAGGGTATCGAGGAAGGGCACGGTGGCCTCGATGTCGAGGGTCGAGGGCAGCACCGGCACGACCACGGCGTCGGCCACCTCGAGGAAGGGCGCCAGCGCGTCGGCCATCGCGCCGGCGGCCGCGTCCACCACCACGGTCTGCGCGTCGGCGGGGATCCCGCGCTGCCAGCCGCGCCGCGCGCCGGTGCCGTCGACCGGCAGCACCGCGCTGTCCAGCGCCGCGCGCCGCTGCGCCCAGCGCGTCGCCGAGCCCTGCGGGTCGGCATCCACCAGCACCGTGCGTTCGCCGGCGAGGGCCGCGTGCGCGGCGAGATGGGTGGCGAGCGTGGACTTGCCCACGCCGCCCTTGGAACTGGCCACCAGGATCGTCCGCATGCAGCGCCCTCCCCGTGTCGCGTGGGGCCAGCCTACACCGTCCGGGCGGCGCGCGGCCGGGCTACCATCGTTCGCGGTTACCGCCAGACGAGTCCGCGTGCCCAGCATCCAGCCGATGTTCCCGCTGCCGTTCGGTTTCGAGCGCCATCCGGCGCCGGAGGCGATGAACGCCGCCCTGCGCGCGCTGTTCCTGCAACGCGAGGGCGATGACGCCGCGCGCAATCCGAACCCCTACACCGAGCGCAATACCGAGCTGTTCGAGAGCCGCTTCGACCTGTTCCGCTGGCCGCAGCCGGAAATCGCGCAGCTGCGGGAGTTCTGCCTCTCGCGCGTGCTGCAGCTGGTGCAGGCGCTCAACGGCCATCCGCCGGAACTGATGCGCTCGCTCAGGCTGTCGGTCGAGTCGTGGTTCCACGTCACCCGCCGGCACGGCTACTTCGGCGTGCACAACCATCCCAACGCGTCGTGGTCGGGCGTGTACTGCGTGGATGCGGGCGACCCGGATCCCGATGCGGCCGATGCCGGCAAGCTGACCTTCCTGCATCCCTACGCGATGGCGGCGATGCACACGGACCCCGGCAACGAGGCGCTGCGCCCGCCGTTCAACGTGCAGCACGTGGGGTATGTGCTGGAACCGGGCCAGCTGGTCCTGTTCCCGTCCTGGCTGCCGCACCACGTGACGCCGTTCCTCGGCCGCGGCACGCGGATCACGGTGGCCTTCAACTGCGCGTTTTCGCCGGCCGCATGAGCGCCGCCCCGATGATCGCGATGCGGCGGGGGCGCACCATTCCCGCCGACTGAATACTCAGCGGTTGGCCGCGCGCTGCGCCTGCGCCACCTTCGGCTTCGGCGCCGCATCGGTGCCGGCGGCGGTGCCCGCCTCCGGTTCCGCGCCGGTCGCCGCGTCGGCGGCGGCCGGCTCCTCGGGCGGCGGCGCGGGCAACGGGATCGGCAAGGCGTTGCCCATGCGCAGCGCGTAGTCGTCCATCGGGCTCTGCCCGGGGCACTGCGCATCGGGGAAGCCGAACTCCTGCTCCAGGCTGCGGCCGCAGTCCTCCATCGCGCCGAAGGCCTCGCCAGGCTCCATGCACTGCGCGTCGAACGCGCGCATGAAGGCGTCACGGCGCAGCACCGTGTCCTCGCCGCAGCGGCGGCCGAGGGTGATGCGGTCGAGGTCGTCCTGCACCGCGTTGGTGCCCGACAGGCCGTATTCGTCCAGCTCGGCCTCGCTCAGCACCCGCAACTTGCGGTTGGGGATGGTCATCATCTGGTCGGCGAGCGCGACCGCGACGCCGTTGCGGGCGAGGTATTCGCGCACCTGCGCGGTGACGTCGGCGAGTTCGGCGCTGAGTTCGGCGCGGGTGGTCGCCTTCGAGCGGTCGCGGATCAGGCGGTGGATGCCGACCGGGCCGGCGATCGAGCGGGTATCGCCCGCCGCCAGCACCAGCACGCAGGCGCTGTGGCAGACCGAATCCCTGCGCACCCAGATCGCCCAATGGCCGCCGGCGATCGCGTCGCCCGCGCGCAGCGCCTCCTCGACCTGGCCGCCGGCCGAGTCGAGGTCGAGGATGCGGCGGTGCAGGTCCATCCGATCGGCGAGGGCGGCGACGCGCTCGACCACCGCGGTGAATCCCGCGTCGATCTTGCCGTGGTAGCGCACGCGCACGACGCCGGTGTCCCGGCAGGGGCGGACGGCATCGGCCAGCGCCAGGAACTCGAGCGACCTGACCCGCCGGCCGTCGCCATCCTGCTCGTAATCGAAGCCGCAGCTGATCCAGGCGTCGCCCCCGCGCAGCCGCGCGCTCGGCCAATGGGTGCCGGACAGGTAATCGGCCGGCGGTGGCGCCGGGCGTTCGACCGGCGGCGGGCGCGGCGCGCTCTGGTCGGCGAGGGTGACCGCGGGCGCAGGCGGCTCGCGCTGGCAACCCAGCGCCAGCAGGCACAGCACTCCTGACCACCACCACTTTCTCGCCATCGACCTCACCCTGCGCTGCCCCGCGCATCGTGCCCATGTTGGCCATCGGCACGTGAACCGGCGCTGGCAACGGATGCATGCTAACGCGCCGCGCAGCGCGCACGCGCGCGATTCGCCACCATCACGCGGCGTGAAGACCGTACGGGGCACGCCGGGTCGCAGGTGCCGAGACCGCGCTTCTGCAATCATGCGGTTCACGTCCCGCACGGCCGCGCCGCCGCCTGGAAAATCCCGCCATGCCCGCTTCGCCGTCCACCTTCCCGCTGTTCATCGTCGTGGCCGTGCTCGCCGGCCTCGCTGCCGGCGCGGCGCTGGCCGCGCTCTGGCTGCGCGCCCGCCACGCCGCCGCGCTGGAGCGGGCGTGCGCCCAGGGCGCGGTCGAACTGGCCACCGCGCGCGAGGCGGCGCGCCTGCAAACCGAGGAACGCACCCGCCTGCAGGCCCGCGCCGACGCCCTGCAGGGCGAAGTCGAGCAGTGGCGCGGCGCGCTGGAGCAGGTCCGCGACGAGCGCGCGCAACTGGCCGAGCGCGCGGCGCGGGTCGCACCGCTGGAGGCGCGCGCCGCCGAACTCGCGCGCGCGCTGGCCGACAGCCAGGACCAGCTGGCCTCGCTGCGCGCGCGCAGCGAGGCCGAGCGCGCGCAGTTCGCCGAGAAGCTCGCCTTCATCGAGGAAGCCAAGCAGGCGCTGGGCGACCAGTTCCGCAACCTCGCCAACGAGATCCTCGAGGAGAAGGGCCGCCGCTTCGACGAGCAGAGCCAGGCCAAGCTCGGCAGCCTGCTCGATCCGCTGCGGCAGAAGCTGACCGACTTCCAGGCCAGGGTCGAGGACGTCTACGTCAAGGAAGGCAAGGACCGCTCGGCGCTGGCCGAGCAGGTGCGCCAGCTGCTGCAGCTCAACCAGGCGCTCAGCGACGACGCCAAGGCGCTGACCAGCGCGCTCAAGGGCTCGAACAAGGCGCAGGGCAACTGGGGCGAACTGGTGCTCGAGCGCGTGCTCGAGGCCAGCGGCCTGCGCAAGGACCACGAGTACCGCACCCAGGAATCGCACGCGCAGGAGGACGGCCGCCGGCTGCAGCCGGACGTGGTGATCGCGCTGCCCGAGGAACGCAGCCTGGTGATCGACGCCAAGATGTCGCTGGTCGCGTACGAGGAGTACTGCACCCAGGAGGACGAGGCGCAGCGCAACGCCGCGCTGTCGCGCCACCTGGCCTCGGTACGCGCGCACATCAAGGGCCTCTCGGCAAAGAACTACCAGACCCTGTACCAGCTGCGCACGCTCGACTTCGTGTTGATGTTCGTGCCGGTGGAACCCGCCTTCATGCTGGCGGTGACCCACGACCGCGACCTGTTCCGCGAGGCCTGGGAGCGCAACGTGCTGCTGGTCAGCCCGTCGACCCTGATGTTCGTGCTGCGCACGGTCGCCCACCTGTGGCGGCAGGAGGCGCAGAACCGCAACGCGCAGGAGATCGCGCGCGCCGGCGGCGAGCTGTACGACCGCCTGTGCGGCTTCGCCGAGGAACTGGAGAAGCTCGGCCAGCGCCTGCAGCAGGCCCAGCACAGCCTGGACGCCGCGCGCACCCGGCTGGCCGGCCGCCGCGGCGTGCTCGGCAAGGCCCAGCAGCTGCGCGCGCTGGGGGTGAAGCCGACCAAGGCGCTGCCGGCCGGCCTGCTGGCGGAGGCACCGGCGCACGAGGACGACGAA
>DASRZN010000103.1:0-5033 GCA_035686325.1 Lysobacteraceae bacterium | reverse complement strand
CGCTGACCGCGATCGTGCCGAGCAACGCGGTCGCCGCGGCCGCCGCCGGGGCGATGCTGCCGCTGGTGGTGTTCGCGCTGTTCCTCGGCTTCGCCCTCACCCGCCTGCGCGCCGAACAGCGCGCGCTGCTGGTCGGTTTCTTCCAGGCGATCGCGGACGCGATGATCGTGGTCGTGCGCTGGGTGCTCTGGGTCGCGCCGCTCGGCGTGTTCGCGCTGATCCTCGCGGTCTGCGCGCGCGCCGGGCTGGCCACCCTGGGCGCGCTCGGCGCCTACATCCTGCTCGAATGCCTGCTCTACCTCACCGTGACCGCGCTGATGCTGGCGGTCGCCGTGCTGTGGGGCGGCGAGACCCTGCGCCGCTTCGCCACCGCACTGGCGCCGGCGCAGGCGGTGGCGGCCAGTACCCAGTCCTCGCTGGCCTCGCTGCCGGCGATGCTGCAGGGCGCCGAACGCCTCGGCCAGCCGCGCGAGGTGTCCGGCCTGGTGCTGCCGATGGCGGTCTCGCTGTTCCGCATCACCAGCCCGATCCAGTACCTCGCCTCGGCCTGCTTCATCGCCTGGGCGTTCGGCATCGAACTCGGTCCGGCGCAACTGGCGACCGGCGCCGCGCTGGCGGTGGTGATCAGCCTCGGCTCGGTCGGCCTGCCGGGCCAGGTCAGCTTCCTCGCCACCAACCTGCCGGTGACCCAGGCGATGGGCCTGCCGGTGGCGCCGCTCGCGATCATGCTGGCGGTGGACACGATTCCCGACGTGTTCGCGACGGTCGGCAACGTCAGCGCCGACCTCGCCGCGAACACGGTGGTGGCGCGCCGCGCGGCCGCGGACGCGCCCGCGCCGGCAGCCGCGCCGACGGATTGAGGTCGTCGCGGCAAAGGCCCGACCGCCATCGCGTCCGCTATGCCAAAGGTCACTTGACCCTCCCCCGCCCCGCCAGCAGAGTCGGGCGGGTTCGACCCTTCACACGCCCTCGCATTCCGCGGTCGCGGAGGCAGGCCTGACCGTGGAGCAACACGATGCACAGACGTGACTTCCTCAAGGCCAGCGGCATCGGCCTCGCCGGCCTGATGCTCCCCTTCGGCACCCGCGTGATCGCGGCCGATGCCTTGCTCGAGACCATGGACCCCGCGCGCAAGAAGGCGCTCGCCGACGCCGCGCTGACGGCGGCGAAGGCCGCCGGCGCGTCCTACTGCGACGCCCGCATCGGCCGCTACCTGCGCCAGTTCGTGATCACCCGCGAGGACAAGGTCCAGAACGTGGTGAACACCGAATCCAGCGGCATCGGGGTCCGCGTGATCGCGAACGGCTCGTGGGGCTTCGCCGCCACCAGCGACCTCACCACCGACGGCGCCGCCAGGGCCGCGAAGCAGGCGGTCGCGATCGCCCAGGCCAACGCGAAGACCCGCAGCGCGGCCGTCGAACTGGCTCCGCAGAAGGGCGTGGGCGAAGTGTCATGGCGCACGCCGATCCGCAAGAACTCGATGGAAGTGCCGATCAAGGACAAGGTCGACCTGCTGCTCGGCGTCAACGCCGCGGCGACCAAGGCCGGCGCCGACTTCGTCAACTCGATGCTGTTCCTGGTCAACGAGCAGAAGTACTTCGCCTCCACCGACGGCTCGTACATCGACCAGGACATCCACCGCATCTGGGCGCCGATGAGCGTCACCGCGATCGACAAGGCCAGCGGCAAGTTCAAGACGCGCGACGGCCTGTCGGCGCCGATGGGCATGGGTTTCGAGTACCTCGACGGCGCCGCCTCGGGCAAGCACGTCTCGCCCAACGGCATCGTCAACTACGGCGCGTCCTACGACATGCTGGAGGACGCCGTCGCCGCCGCGAAGCAGGCGCGCGAGAAGCTCAAGGCGCCGTCGGTGAAGCCGGGCAAGTACGACCTGGTGCTGGATCCCTCGCACCTGTGGTTGACCATCCACGAATCGGTCGGCCACCCGACCGAGCTCGACCGCGTGCTCGGCTACGAGGCCAACTTCGCCGGCACCAGCTTCGTCGGCCTCGACAAGGTCAGGGACCGGTTCCAGTACGGCAGCGAGCACGTCAGCATCGTCGCCGACAAGCAGCAGCAAGGCAGCCTCGGCGCGGTCGGCTGGGACGACGAGGGCGTGCCCGCGCAGCAGTGGGACATCATCCGCGACGGCAAGTTGGTCAACCTGCAGGCGATCCGCGACCAGGCCCATTTCCTCGGACTCGACCACTCGCAGGGCTGCTGCTACGCCGATTCCTGGGCCAGCGTGCAGTTCCAGCGCATGCCCAACGTCTCGCTGCAGCCGGGCAAGCAGCCGCTGACCCCGGCGGAGATGATCAAGGACGTCGAGGACGGCATCTACATCATCGGCGACGGCTCGTTCTCGATCGACCAGCAGCGCTACAACGCCCAGTTCGGCGGCCAGCTGTTCTACGAGATCAAGAAAGGCGAGATCACCCGCATGCTGGAGGACGTCACCTACCAGATGCGCACGCCGGAGTTCTGGAACGCCTGCGCCGGCGTCTGCGACCAGCGCGACTACCGCCTCAACGGTTCCTTCTTCGACGGCAAGGGCCAGCCGGAGCAGGTGTCGGCGGTCTCGCACGGCGCGGCCACCGCCCGTTTCAACGGCATCAACGTGATCAGCTCGGCACGCTCCCTCGGCTGATGCGGCGGCGCGACTTCCTCAAGGCGACCGGCGCCGGGTTCGGCGCGCTGATGCTGCCCTACGGCCGCGCGATCGCGGCCGAAGAGCTGGTCGCGCGCCTGGACGACGGGCTGCGCCGCAGCCTCGCCGGCGCCGCCCTGGAGGCGGCGCGCGCGGCCGGCGCCGGTTACTGCGACGTGCGGATCGGGCGCTACCTGCGCCAGTTCATCAACACGCGCGAGGACCGGGTCGAGAACATCGTCAACACCGAGTCCACCGGCGTCGGCGTGCGCGTGCTCGCCGACGGCGCGTGGGGCTTCGCCGCCACAAGCAGCCTCACCGCGGACGCGGTCGCCGCGGCGTCGCGGCAGGCGGTGGCGATTGCCCGGGCCAACGCCCGGATCGGCGGTGCGAAGGTCGAACTGGCGCCGCAGCGCGGGGTCGGCGAAGTGTCCTGGCGCACGCCGGTCGAACGCAACCCGATGGAAGTGCCGATCGGCGACAAGGTCGACCTGCTGCTGTCGGTGAACGCCGCCGCGCTGCGCGCGGGCGCCGACTTCATCGCCTCCAACCTGTTCCAGGTCAACGAGCAGAAGTACTTCGCGTCCAGCGACGGCTCCTGGATCGACCAGGACGTGTACCGGATCTGGGCGCCGTTCACCGCGACCGCGGTGGACAAGGCCAGCGGCCGCTTCCGCACCCGCGATGGCCTGTCGCAGCCGATGGGCATGGGTTACGAGTTCCTGCAGCCCAAGCCCGAACACCGGGTCGAGCTGCCGACCGGCGTCGTCGTCTATTCCGATTCCTACGATATGGTCGCCGACGCCGTCGCCGCGGCGAAGGACGCGCGCGAGAAGCTGAAGGCGCCGTCGGTAACGCCGGACAAGTACGACCTGGTGCTGGACCCGAGCCACCTGTTCCTGACCATCCACGAATCGGTCGGCCACCCGACCGAGCTCGACCGCGTGCTCGGCTACGAGGCCAACTACGCGGGCACCAGCTTCGTCACCCTCGACAAGGTGCGCGACCGTTTCCGGTACGGCAGCGAGCACGTCAACATCGTCGCCGACCGCACCCAGCCGCGCAGCCTCGGCGCGATCGGCTGGGACGACGAGGGCGTGCCCGCGCAACGGTGGGACATCATCCGTGAGGGCCAACTGGTCAACCTGCAGGCGACCCGCGACCAGGCGCACCTGCTCGGGCTCGACCACGGCCAGGGCTGCTGCTACGCAGATTCATGGGGCAGCGTGCAGTTCCAGCGCATGCCCAACGTCTCGCTGGAGCCCGGCCGCGCGCCGTTGTCGCCGGCGCAACTGGTGGCCGACGTCGAGGACGGCATCTACATCGTCGGCCGCGGCTCCTACTCGATCGACCAGCAGCGCTACAACGCCCAGTTCGGCGGCCAGCTGTTCCACGAGATCAAGGGCGGCAAGGTCACCCGCATGCTCGGCGACGTCGCCTACCAGATGCGCACGCCCGAGTTCTGGAACGCCTGCGCGGCGGTCTGCGACCGTGGCGACTACCGCCTCGGCGGTTCCTTCTTCGACGGCAAGGGCCAGCCGGGCCAGGTGTCGGCCGTGTCCCACGGCACCAGCACCGCCCGCTTCAACGGCATCAACGTCATCAACACCGCACGCAGCCTCGGCTGACATTCAGGAGAGTTCGCAATGGGTATGTTCACCGAAGAGCAGGCCAAGGCCATCCTCGACAAGGTCATCGCCCTGTGCAAGGCCGACGAGTGCACCGCGCAGCTGACGGGGTCGGTGGACGGCAACATCCGCTTCGCGCTCAACAACGTCTCCACCAGCGGCATCGTCGACAACACCGACCTCGCGGTGCAGGTGGCGTACGGCAAGCACACTGGCGTGGCCACCATCAATTCCTTCGACGACGCCTCGCTGGAACGGGTCGTCCGGCGCGCGGAGGAGCTGGCGAAGCTGGCGCCGGAGAACCCCGAGTTCATGCCGGCGGTCGAGAAGCAGGCGTACAAGCCCAGCCCGACCTTCAACCCGGCCACCGCGGCGATCACCCCCGAATACCGCGCCCAGGTCGCGGCCGACTCGATCGCCGCATGCAAGGCGCAGGACCTGGTCGCCGCCGGCTTCCTGCAGGACGGCCAGCGCTTCGAGGCCTTCGCCAACAGCAAGGGCAACTTCGGCTACCAGCAGGCCAGCGGCATGGACTACACCTGCACGGTGCGCACTAGGGACGGCAGCGGCTCGGGCTGGGTCGGGCGCAACCTCGGCGACGCGCGCCAGTTCGACGCCAAGCGCGACATCGACATCGCGGTGCGCAAGGCGAAGAGTTCGTCCGGCGCCAAGGCGCTGGAGCCCGGCAAATACACGGTCATCCTCGAGCCCGCCGCGGCCGCCGGCCTGATCTCCTTCATGATGTTCTTCTTCGACGC
>DASRZN010000102.1:0-4851 GCA_035686325.1 Lysobacteraceae bacterium | reverse complement strand
CCGAAACGCTCATCGACGAGGTCGTGCGCGCGAACCTGCCCGGCACGCGCTGAGCCTTCCCCATGTCCGACTCCGCGAACACCGCGGCGCGGCCGGCGCCCGCCGCGCCGGCGAATGGCTTTCGCCCGCCCAACCTGGCGTTGGCGACGCTCGGCCTCGCGCTGGCGTCGTTCATGCAGGTGCTGGACACCACGATCGCCAACGTGTCGCTGCCGACCATCGCCGGCAACCTCGGCGCCAGCGCGAACCAGGCGGTCTGGGTCATCACCTCGTTCGCGGTCAGCAACGCGATCGCGCTGCCGCTCACCGGCTACATGGTGCGCCGCTACGGCGAGCTGAAGCTGTTCACCTGGGCCACGCTCGCCTTCGTGGTCGCGTCCCTGCTGTGCGGCCTCGCCAACAGCATGGGCCTGCTGGTGGTCGCGCGCGCGCTGCAGGGCTTCGTCGCCGGGCCGATGTACCCGGTGACCCAGGCGCTGCTGATCTCGATCTATCCGCCGCACAAACGCGGGCAGGCGATCGCGTTGCTGGCGATGGTGACCGTGGTCGCGCCGATCGCCGGCCCGATCCTCGGCGGCTGGATCACCGACAACTACAGCTGGGAATGGATCTTCTTCATCAACATTCCCATCGGCATCTTCTCCAGCCTGGTCGTCGGCCGCCAGCTCAAGGGCCGGCCGGAGCGGCTGGAGAAGCCGAAGATGGACTACGTCGGCCTGGCCACGCTGATCCTCGGCGTGGGCGCGCTGCAGATCCTGCTCGACCTCGGCAACGACGAGGACTGGTTCGCCTCGACCAAGATCGTGGTGCTGGCGATCGTCGCCGCCATCGCGCTGGTGGTGTTCGTGATCTGGGAGCTGACCGACCGCGACCCGATCGTGAACCTGCGCCTGTTCCGCCACCGCAACTTCAGCGCCGGCACCGCGGCGATGGTGATGGCCTACGCGGCGTTCTTCTCGGTCGGCCTGATCGTGCCGCTGTGGCTGCAGCGCACGCTCGGCTACACCGCGATCTGGGCCGGTTTCGCGACCGCGCCGATCGGCATCCTGCCGGTCCTGCTGACGCCGCTGGTGGGCAAGTATGCGCAACGTTTCGACCTGCGCATGCTGGCGAGCTTCGCCTTCGTGGTGATGGCGATCACCAGCTTCTGGCGCGCGGACTTCAACCTGCAGGTGGACTTCCAGCGGGTGGCCGAGGTGCAACTGCTGCAGGGCCTGGGCGTGGCGCTGTTCTTCATGCCGGTGCTGACTATCCTGCTGTCCGACCTGGAGCCGCACGAGATCGCGGCGGGCTCGGGCCTGGCGACCTTCGTGCGCACGCTCGGCGGCAGCTTCGCCGCGTCGCTGACGACCTGGGCCTGGACCCAGCGCGGCACCATCCACCACGCGCAGTTGACCGAGCACATCGGCGCCCACGACCCACGTATCCAGCAGGTCGTGACCCAGGTGGGCCACGGCGACGTGACGCGTGGCGCGATGCTGCTGGACCAGATGATCGGCCAGCAGGCGGTGCAGATCGCCTTCAACGAGATCTTCCACCTGCTCGGAATCCTGTTCCTGGTGGTGATCGCGTTCGTGTGGTTCGCGCGGCCACCGTTCGCGGCCAAGATGGGCAAGGCTGCCGCCGCCGGCGGGCACTGACCCGGCCGGACCGGAGTAAGGTGGCGGCGGCACTTTCGCCGCCCGCCGCGGTCGCAATGCGAGCGACGTCCGTCGCGCCGGAGGATCGCCATGCTCCTGCTGCTGCTCGCCTACCTCGGCGGCGTGCTGACCATCGTCAGCCCCTGCATCCTGCCGGTGCTGCCGTTCGTGTTCGCCCGCGCCGACCGCCCGTTCGCCCGCAACGGGCTGCCGATGCTGGCCGGCATGGCGGCGACCTTCGCCCTGGTCGCGACCCTCGCCGCGGTCGGCGGCGGCTGGGCGGTGCGCGCCAACCAGTACGGCCGGATCGCCGCCCTGGTCGTGCTCGCGCTGCTCGGGCTGACGCTGCTGTCCACGCGCCTGGCCGAATGGCTGGCGCGGCCCTTCGTCGCCCTGGGCAACCGCCTCTCGCAACGCGCCGACCGCGAGGACTCGGTGTGGTCGGCGCTCGGCCTCGGCGTCGCCACCGGGCTGCTGTGGGCGCCCTGCGCGGGCCCGATCCTCGGCCTGCTGCTGACCGGCGCGGCGCTCACCGGCGCGAGCGCGGCGACGACGATCCTGTTGCTGGTCTACGCCGCCGGCGCGGCGACCTCGCTGGCGCTGGCGCTGCTGGTCGGCGGGCGGGTCTTCGCCACGATGAAGCGCTCGCTCGGCGCCGGCGAATGGTTGCGTCGCGCGCTCGGCGTGCTGGTGCTGGCGGGCGTCGCCGCGATCGCCCTCGGCCTCGACACCGGCCTGCTGACCCGGCTGTCGCTGGCCAGCACCGGCACGCTCGAGCAGACGCTGGTGGACGCGGTGCGCGGCGCCCCGGCCGAGCCGCCGCCGCCCGCGCGCGCGCCCGGCGCGCCGCTGCCGGTCGAGGGGCGTATGCCGGCGCTGGGCGGCGTCACCGGCTGGCTCAATTCGCCACCGCTCACCCGGGAGGCGCTGCGCGGCAAGGTCGTGCTGGTCGACTTCTGGACCTATTCCTGCATCAACTGCCTGCGCGCGTTGCCCTACGTCGAGGCCTGGCACGAGAAGTACAAGAACCATGGGCTGGTGGTGATCGGCGTGCACACGCCGGAGTTCGCGTTCGAGAAGGATCCGGACAACGTCGCCCGCGCGACGCGCGACCTCGGCCTGCGTTACCCGGTGGCGCTGGACAACGACTACGCGATCTGGCGCGGCTTCGACAACCACTACTGGCCGGCGCACTACTTCATCGACGCCAGGGGACGCATCCGCGCCCACCACTTCGGCGAAGGCGGCTACGCGCACAGCGAGGACCTGCTGCGCGAACTGCTCGCGGAAGCCGGCCGGACGGGGCTGCCCGGCGGCTACGTCCGGCCCGGCGCCAGGGGCGCGCAGGCCGCGGCATCCGGCGATGCCGCGCGCTCGCCGGAGACCTACGTCGGCTATGCGCGCATGCAGCGCTTCGCGGCCGGCCGCATCGTCCGCGACGAAGCCTGGGACTACCGCGCGCCGGACGCATTGCCCGCCGGCCTGTGGGCGCTGGACGGCCGCTGGACCGTGCGACCGCAGCAGGCCACCCTGGAGCGCGCCGGCGGCCGCATCGTCTACCGCTTCCGCGGCCGCGACCTGCACCTGGTGCTCGGCCCCGGCGCGAACGGCACGCCGGTCCGCTTCCGCGTCGCCATCGACGGCAAGCCGCCCGGCGCCGACCACGGCATGGACGTGGACGCCGCCGGCAACGGCACGGTGCGCGAGCAACGCCTGTACCAGCTGGTGCGCCTGCAGGGCGGCGCCGGCGACCGCCTGTTCGAGATCACCTTCCTCGATCCCGGCGTGCAGGCCTATGCCTTCACCTTCGGCTGAGGGCGGCCGGGGGCCTAGAATCCCCCCATGCTCAAGATCGATATCCACGCCCACTACCTGCCGCGCGACTGGCCCGACCTCGCCGCCAAGTACGGCGACAACCGCTTCCCGGTGATCCACCACGGCGAGGACGGTCGCCACCGGATCTACAAGGACGGCAAGTTCTTCCGCGAGATCTGGCCGAAGACCTGGGATCCGCAGATCCGCATCGAGGACTACGCGCGCTTCGGCGTCCAGGTGCAGGTGATCAGCACCGTGCCGGTGATGTTCAGCTACTGGGCCAAGCCCAACCAGGCGCTGGCGCTGCACCAGGCGCTCAACGACCACATGGCCGAGGCCTGCCGCGCTTATCCGCGCCACTACGCCGGCATCGGCACGGTGCCGCTGCAGTCGCCGACGCTGGCGATCCGCGAGCTTGAGCGCTGCATGGACCAGCTCAACCTGCAGGGCGTGCAGATCGGCTCGCACGTGGAAACGCCGGCCGGCGGCAACTGGAACCTGGACGCGCCGGAGCTGTTCCCGTTCTTCGAGGCCGCGGCCGAGCTCGGCGCGGCGATCCTGGTGCATCCCTGGGACATGATGGGCGCCGACACCATGCCCAAGTACTGGATGCCGTGGCTGGTCGGGATGCCGGCCGAGCAGTCGCGCGCGGCCTGCTGCCTGATGTTCGGCGGCGTGCTGGAACGGCTGCCGAAGCTCAAGGTCTGCCTCGCCCACGGCGGCGGCAGCTTCCCCTACACGCTGGGGCGGATCGAGCACGGCTTCAACATGCGCCCAGACCTCGTCGCCACCGACAACTTCCGCAACCCGCGCGAATACCTGTCGCAGTTGTACTTCGACTCCTGGGTCGCCGACCCGCGCGCGCTGCGCTACCTGCTCGACACCTGCGGCGTGGAGCGGGTGATGCTCGGCACCGACTACCCGTTCCCGCTCGGCGAGCAGGAACCCGGCGCGGGCATCGCGGCGCTCGGCCTGCCCGAACGCGACCAGGCGCGGCTCTTCCACGGCACCGCGCTGGAATGGCTCGGCCTGCCGGCGGCGCGCTTCCAGTGACCCTCCGGAACGGCGCGACCCGCGGGGCGACGACCCGTTGCCGCCTCGCGCTTCCCTTTCAGGACCACCGATGACCGATCTGTTCTCCGACGACCACACCCTCGCCCGCGACGCCGACGATCCGCTGCGCGCGCTGCGCGAGGAATTCCTGCTGCCGCGCCACGACGGCCGCGCGCAGGCCTACTTCTGCGGCAACTCGCTGGGCCTGCAGCCGCGCGGCGCGCGCGCGATGGTCGACGAAGTGCTGGACAAGTGGGCGACGCAGGCGGTCGAGGGACATTTTCTCGAGCCCGCGCCATGGATGCCCTACCACGCGCTGGTGCGCGACGGGCTGGCCGGCGTG
>DASRZN010000101.1:0-6604 GCA_035686325.1 Lysobacteraceae bacterium | reverse complement strand
CGGCAGGCGCCTGCGCGCCGAGGAGGCGGTATCCGTCATCTGCGCGTGTTTCCCCGAAAACGAAGGGGTCGACTTTACACGACCCCCGCCGGCACCCGGCCCGTGTGAAGGCGGCGTGGAGGGTTCCACGGCGGGCATCGGTTAGCGTCTGCCGGTTACGTCGCAACAGGGGGAGCGCGTGAGCGCCCAGAGCACCGCCAGTCCCGCCCGCCGTCGCCGCAACGGCGCCGCCGCCGCGCCCGCCGTTCCTGCCGTCCCGGCCGACGCCGACCCGCTGCTGCAACTGCTGGCGGCGATGCAGGCGGCGCGCGCGGGCGACTTCTCCGCGCAGCTGCCCGCGCACTGGGACGGCATCGCCGGCAAGCTCGCCGAGAGCTTCAACGACATCGTCGCCAGCAACCGGCGGCTGGCCAACGAGCTGGCGCGGGTCGGCCAGAAGGTCGGCCGCGAGGGCCACACCCGCCAGCGCATCGCGCCCGCCAACCGGCAGGGCGCGTGGTCGGAGATGGAGCAGTCGGTCAACCAGCTGATCGACGACCTGGTGCGCCCGGTCGAGACCATGACCGAGGCGATGGCCGGCGTGGCCAAGGGCGACCTCACCCGCACCGTGCCGCTGGAGGCCGACGGCCGCCCGCTGCAGGGCGAGTTCCTGCGCTCGGCCAACATCGTCAACCGCATGATCGAGCAGATGGGCGAGTTCTCGTCCGAGGTCACCCGCGTGGCGATCGAGGTCGGCACCGCCGGCCTGCTCGGCGGCCAGGCCAAGGTCAAGGGCGTGTCCGGCGTGTGGAAGGACCTGACCGACTCGGTCAACCAGATGGCGTCCAACCTGACCGCGCAGGTGCGCAACATCGCCGAGGTCACGATCGCGGTCGCCAACGGCGACCTGTCGCGCAAGATCACGGTGGACGTGCGCGGCGAGATCCTGCAGCTGAAGGAAGCCATCAACACGATGGTGGACCAGCTGCGCGGGTTCGCCTCGGAGGTGACGCGCGTGGCGCGCGAGGTCGGCACCGAGGGCAAGCTCGGCGGCCAGGCGATCGTGCCCGGCGTCGCCGGCACCTGGAAGGACCTCACCGACAACGTCAACGCGATGGCGTCCAACCTCACCGCGCAGGTGCGCAACATCGCGGAGGTGACGACCGCGGTCGCCAAGGGCGACCTGTCGCGCAAGATCACGGTGGACGTGCGCGGCGAGATCCTGGAACTGAAGAACACCGTCAACACGATGGTGGACCAGCTCAACGGCTTCGCCGCCGAGGTGACGCGCGTGGCGCGCGAGGTCGGCACCGAGGGCAAGCTCGGCGGCCAGGCCGAGGTCCCCGGCGTCGCCGGTACCTGGAAGGACCTCACCGACCACGTCAATTCGATGGCGTCCAACCTGACCCTGCAGGTGCGCAACATCGCCGACGTGACCACCGCGGTGGCCAAGGGCGACCTGTCGCGCAAGATCACCGTCGACGTGCGCGGCGAGATCCTGCAGCTGAAGGAAACCATCAACACGATGGTGGACCAGCTCAACGGCTTCGCCGCCGAGGTGACGCGCGTGGCGCGCGAGGTCGGCACCGAGGGCAAGCTCGGCGGCCAGGCGCAGGTGCCCGGCGTCGCGGGCACCTGGAAGGACCTCACCGACAACGTCAACTCGCTGGCGTCCAACCTGACCGCGCAGGTGCGCAACATCGCCGACGTGACCACCGCGGTGGCCAAGGGCGACCTGTCGCGCAAGATCACGGTGGACGCGCAAGGCGAGATCCTGCAGCTGAAGGAAACCGTCAACACGATGGTGGACCAGCTGCGCGGCTTCGCCTCGGAGGTGACCCGCGTGGCGCGCGAGGTCGGCACCGAGGGCAAGCTCGGCGGCCAGGCGCAGGTGCCCGGCGTCGCCGGCACCTGGAAGGACCTCACCGACAACGTCAACTCGATGGCGTCCAACCTGACCGCGCAGGTGCGCAACATCGCCGAGGTGACCACCGCGGTGGCGCGCGGCGACCTGTCGCGCAAGATCGCGGTGGACGTGCGCGGCGAGATCCTGGAACTGAAGAACACCGTCAACACGATGGTGGACCAGCTCAACGGCTTCGCCGCCGAGGTGACGCGCGTGGCGCGCGAGGTCGGCACCGAGGGCAAGCTCGGCGGCCAGGCGCAGGTGCCCGGCGTGACCGGCGCCTGGAAGGACCTCACCGACAACGTCAACTCGATGGCGTCCAACCTCACCACCCAGGTGCGCAACATCGCCGAGGTGGCGACCGCGGTGGCCAAGGGCGACCTGTCGCGCAAGATCGCGGTGGACGCCAAGGGCGAGATCCTGCAGCTGAAGGACACCCTCAACACGATGGTGGACCAGCTCAACGGCTTCGCCGCCGAGGTGACCCGCGTGGCGCGCGAAGTGGGCACCGAGGGCAAGCTCGGCGGCCAGGCGCAGGTGCCCGGCGTCGCCGGCACCTGGAAGGACCTCACCGACAACGTCAACTCGATGGCGTCCAACCTCACCACCCAGGTGCGCGGCATCGCCAAGGTGGTGACCGCGGTCGCCACCGGCGACCTGCACAAGAAGCTGACGGTGGAGGCCAAGGGCGAGATCGCCGAGCTGGCCGACACCATCAACGGCATGACCGGCACCCTGGCGATCTTCGCCGACCAGGTGACCACGGTCGCGCGCGAGGTCGGCGTCGAGGGCCGCCTCGGCGGCCAGGCCAAGGTGCCGGGCACCGCCGGCATCTGGAAGGACCTCACCGCGAACGTCAACCAGCTCGCCGCCAACCTCACCACCCAGGTGCGCGCGATCGCGGAAGTGGCGACCGCGGTGACCCAGGGCGACCTGACCCGCTCGATCCAGGTCGACGTGCGCGGCGAGCTCGCCGACCTGAAGGACAACATCAACGCGATGATTGCCAACCTGCGCGCGACCACCGAGTCGAACCGCGAGCAGGACTGGCTGAAGACCAACCTCGCCAAGTTCGGCGGCATGATGCAGGGCCAGCGCGACCTGATCACGCTCGGCCACATGCTGCTGTCCGAGCTGGCGCCGCTGGTCAACGCCCAGCAGGGGCTGATGTACGTGGTCGAGCGCAGCCGCGACGGCGGCGGCGAGGTGCTGCGCCAGCTGGCCGGCTTCGCCGACGCCGACCGCTCGCCGGCGGCGCGCACCGTGCGCTTCGGCGAGGGGCTGGTCGGCCAGTGCGCGGCGCAGGGCCAGCTGATCCTGATCGACGACGTGCCGCCGGGCACGGTGCAGATCGAGTCCGGCCTGTTCAACGCGGTGCCGCGCAGCGTGATCGTGCTGCCGGTGCTGTTCGAGAACCAGGTCAAGGCGGTGATCGAGCTGGCCTCGCTGTCGGAGTTCACGACCACCCAGCGCACCTTCCTCGAGCAGCTGTCCGAAAGCATCGGCATCGTCCTCAACACGATCGAGGCGACGATGCGCACCGAGCACCTGCTGTCGCAGTCGCAGCAGCTCGCCGCGGAACTGCAGTCGCAGCAGAAGGAGCTGCAGCAGACCAACGAGGAGATCGCGCTCAAGGCGGCGCTGCTGGCGGAGCAGAAGGCCGAGGTCGAGCACAAGAACCAGCAGATCGAGCACGCCCGCCGCGCGCTGGAGGACAAGGCGGCCGAGCTCGCGCTGACCTCGCGCTACAAGTCCGAGTTCCTGGCCAACATGTCGCACGAGCTGCGCACGCCGCTGAACTCGATCCTCATCCTCGGCCAGCAGCTGGCGGAGAACCCGGAGGCGAACCTCAGCGGCCGCCAGGTCGAGTTCGCCAAGACCATCCACGCCGCCGGCACCGACCTGCTGCACCTGATCAGCGACATCCTCGACCTGAGCAAGATCGAGTCGGGAACGGTCACCGTGGACAGCGAGGAGATCGGCTTCGCCCACCTGCGCGAGAACCTGGAGCGCGCGTTCCGCCACGAGGCCGAGCGCCGCCACCTCGATTTCTCGGTGGACTTCTCGCCGGAAGTCGGCCAGGCCCTCTCCACCGACCCCAAGCGCCTGCAGCAGATCCTCAAGAACCTGCTGTCGAACGCGCTCAAGTTCACCGAGCGCGGCAGCGTGCGGCTGTCCGCGCGTCCTGCCAAGGGCGGCTGGAGCCCGGGCCACGCCATCCTCGACGCGGCCGGCTCGGTGGTCGCCTTCGACGTGATCGACACCGGCATCGGCATCTCGCCGGAGAAGCAGAAGATCGTGTTCGAGGCGTTCCAGCAGGCCGACGCCGGCACCGCGCGCAAGTACGGCGGCACCGGCCTCGGGCTGGCGATCAGCCGCGAGATCGCCGGCCTGCTCGGCGGCGAGCTCAAGCTCACCAGCGTCCCCGGCGAGGGCAGCACCTTCACCCTGTACCTGCCGCTGCACTACATGGGCGCGAGCACGCCGGCGGCGCCGGCGCAGCGGCCGGTCGAGCGGCCGCACGCGGCGGCCGAGTCGGCGACCCACGCGTACGTGGAGGTGGTGCCCGACGACCGCGACGCGCTGCAACCGGGCGAGCCCTCGCTGCTGATCGTCGAGGACGACCCGCGCTATGCGACGGTGCTGCGCGACGCCGCCCGCGCGCGCGGCTTCAAGGCGCTGGTCGCCAACCGCGGCAGCGAGGCGCTGCGGCTGGTGCGCGACCACAAGCCGAGCGCGATCACCCTCGACATCTTCCTGCCGGACATGCTCGGCTGGACCGTGCTGGCGCGGCTCAAGCAGGACTCGACCACCCGCCACATCCCGGTGCAGATCATCACCGTCGAGGAGGAGCGCCACCACAGCATCGAGCGCGGCGCGTTCTCCTACCTGGCCAAGCCGGGCACCAGCGAGAGCATCGCCGCGGCGCTGGAGCGGATCCGCGAGTACACCCTGGCGACCACCCGCCGCCTGCTGGTGGTGGAGGACAACGACGCCGAGCGCATGAGCATCGAGGAGCTGGTGCGCCACGACGACGTCGAGGTGGACACCGTCGCCACCGGCGAGCAGGCGCTGGAGCAGCTGCGCGCCAGCCGCTACGACTGCCTGGTGCTGGACCTGCGCCTGCCCGACATGAGCGGTTTCGAACTGCTCGACCGCCTGCAGGAGGACGACGACCTGCGCGACCTGCCGGTGGTGGTGTTCACCGGCAAGGAGCTGACCGCCGACGAGGACCAGCGGCTGAAGAAGGTCGCCAAGTCGGTGGTCATCAAGGGCGTGGAGTCGCCCGAGCGCCTGCTCGACGAGACCGCGCTGTTCCTGCACCGGGTGATCGCCGACCTGCCACCGGCCAAGCGGCGCATGGTCGAGCGCCTGCACGAGTCGGACGAGGCCCTGCGCGACAAGCGGGTGCTGGTGGTGGACGACGACGTGCGCAACATCTTCGCCCTGTCGAGCGTGCTGGAGCGGCACGGCATGGACGTGGTCACCGCCGGCACCGGCCAGGAGGCGATCGAGAAGGTGTGCGACGATCCCGGCATCGACCTCGTGCTGATGGACATCATGATGCCCGGCATGGACGGCTACGACACCATGCGCGCGATCCGCGCCGAGCCGGAGTCGCGCGCGCTGCCGATCGTCGCCCTCACCGCCAAGGCGATGAAGGGCGACCGCGAGAAGTGCCTGGAGGCCGGCGCCTCCGACTACCTCGCCAAGCCGGTGGTCACCGACCAGCTGCTGGGAGTGCTGCGGCAGTGGCTGCATCGCTGACCCCGACGCTCCCGCCCGTGCAAGCCGAGTCGCCGGTCAACATCCTGCTGGTCGACGACCAGCCGGGCCGGCTGCTGACCTACCGGGCGATCCTCGAGCCGCTCGGCGAGCGGCTGGTGGAGGCCAGCTCCGGCATGGAGGCGCTCAAGCGCCTGATGGACGACGAGTACGCGGTGATCCTGCTCGACGTCAACATGCCGGGCATGGACGGCTTCGAGACCGCGAGCCTGATCCACCAGCACCCGCGCTTCGAGAAGACGCCGATCATCTTCGTCACCGCGGTCAACATCACCGACATGGACCGCCTGCGCGGCTACAAGCTCGGCGCGGTCGACTTCGTGCTGGTGCCGGTGATCCCGGAGATCCTGCGCAGCAAGGTCACCGTGCTGGCCGAGCTGTTCCGGCGCCGGCGCCAGCTGCAGGAGGCCAACCTCGCGCTGGAGGCGGAGAAGGCGCGCGAGCTGGAGCTGCTCAACGCCTCGCTGCGCAAGGCCAACGCCGAGCTCGCCGCGCGCAACCTCGACCTGCGCAACGAGATCGCCGAGCGCATCCGCGCCGAGAACCGCCTGCGCGAGGCCGACCGCCGCAAGGACGACTTCCTCGCCACCCTCGCCCACGAGCTGCGCAACCCGCTGGCGCCGCTGCTGAACGCGATCAACGTGAGCAAGCTCGCCGACGGCGGCAAGCCCGATCCCCTGCGCGCAGTGATGGAGCGCCAGCTCGCGCTGCTGGTGCGGCTGATCGACGACCTGCTCGACGTCGCCCGGGTGACCCGCGGCAAGCTGGTCCTGCGCCGCCAGCCGACCACCCTGCAGGACGTGCTGCAGGGTGCGATCGAGATCGCCCAGCCGCTGCTCGACCAGGGCCAGCACCACCTGCAGCTGGACATGCCGGGCGAGGCGGTGCCGTTGTACGCCGACCGGGCGCGGCTCGCTCAGGTGTTCGCGAACC
>DASRZN010000100.1:0-3466 GCA_035686325.1 Lysobacteraceae bacterium | reverse complement strand
GGTACAGACGGTCGACCGCGCCCGGCTGGTCGCCGCGCTGGACCGCCACCGCCCGCCCGGACGGCCGCCGTTGAACGTGCTCATCCAGGTGAACGTCGACGACGAGGCCAGCAAGCACGGCTGCCGGCCGGACGAGGTGCCGGCGCTGGCGGCGACGATCGCGGCCGCGCCGCGGCTGCGCCTGCGCGGCCTCATGGCGATCCCGGCGCCGTTCCCGGACATGCAGCGGCGGCGGGAAGCGTTCCGGCGCATGCGCGGCCTGTTCGAGGATCTGCGCGCGGCGCACCCGCAGGCCGACACGCTGTCCATGGGCATGAGCGAGGACGCGGAACTGGCGGTCGCGGAAGGCGCGACCCTGGTCCGGATCGGCACCGCCCTGTTCGGCGCGCGGCCGCGCTGACGGGCCGCGTGAGCGCCGGGCGGCTATCCTGACGCCTTCAGTTTCGCAGGTGCGCTCATGACGACTTCCGCTTCCCCGCCCCCCGCTCCGATCGCCTTCGTCGGCGGCGGCAACATGGCGCGCAGCCTGGTCGGCGGCCTGGTCGCGCGCGGCCGCGCGGCGGACACCATCCGCGTCGCCGAACCGGTCGCCGCCCTGCGCGAGGCGCTGGCGCGCGACTTCGGCGTGCGCGTCTTCGCCGACAACGCGGAGGCGGTCGCCGGCGCCGGCACCTGGGTGCTGGCGGTCAAGCCGCAGGTCATGCGCCGGGTCTGCGAAGGCCTGGCGGCGACGGCGCAGGCGGCGCGGCCGCTGGTGGTCTCGATCGCCGCCGGCATCACCGCGATCCAGCTCGAGCGCTGGCTCGGCGGCGGCCTGCCGGTGGTGCGGACCATGCCCAACACGCCGGCGCTGCTCGGCGCCGGCGTCACCGGCCTGTACGCCAACGCACGGGTGGACGCCGCCCAGCGCGCGGACACCGAAGCGCTGCTGGCGGCCGCCGGCAGGACCGTGTGGATCGACGATGAAGCGCGGATGGACGCGGTCACCGCGCTGTCCGGCAGCGGCCCGGCCTACGTGTTCCTGCTGGCCGAGGCGATGCAGGCCGCGGGCGAGGCGGAGGGACTGCCGCCCGACGCCGCGCGCACCCTCGCCCTGCAGACCATCCTCGGCGCGGCGCGCATGCTGACCGAGGGCGAGGAACCGCCGGCCGAGCTGCGCCGGCGGGTGACCTCGCCCGGCGGCACCACCCAGGCCGCGATCGAAACCTTCGAGGCCGGCGGCTTCCGCGACCTGGTCGCGCGCGCGATCCACGCCGCCACCGAGCGCGGCCGCCAGCTGTCGGCCGCCAACGACTGAGGAAGCATCACCATGTCCTGCATCCGCCTCGTCGCTGTCCCCCTGCTCGCGCTCGTCCTGGCCGCCTGCGGCGGCCGGCCTGCCGCGCCGGAGCCCGCCGCCGCGGCGCCCGCCGCCCAGGCTGAAGCGAGCGCGCAACTCGGCGACGCCACCGTGCACGTGAGCGCGGTGCAGACCTCGCAGCTGCCGGAGGCCGTGGCCCGCCGCTACGGCATCGCGCGCTCGCCGCGCAGCGTGCTGCTGCTGGTCAACCTGCAGGGCGGCGACGGCGCGGTGCCGGTGCGGATCGAGGCGACGGTGACCGACCTGCGCGGGAGCCGCCAGGCCCTCGCGCTGCGCGAGCTGACGGTCGACACGCCCGACGGCACCGCGGTACGCGACTACTTGGGGACGGTGAACACCACCTTGCCGGAAACCCTGCGCTTCGAGGTCACCGCCGTGCGCGGCGATGCCCGCGCCAGCCTGCAGCTCAGCCGGGACTTCTACCCATAAGCCATGGCCTCGTTCGGGGAACGCGGCGCTTGGGAGATGCGCCGCGTCCGGCTGCCGGAAGCGGCCTACTCCATCTTCTTCCAGCTGAGGTCGTTGTGCGACCCGCGCGTGACCATGATGTGCGGGACGCCGGCCTCGCAGGCTTCCGCCACCACGGCGATGAACTTGTTGCGCAGGACGCGCGTGTCGGTGGGATCTTCGATCGACAGCACCCGGGTGACGTCGTCCGCGGTCACGGTGTCTGGTTGCGTGCAGGACACCTGGACCGTTTCGGTGTCGCCGCGGACCTCGATCGCGGGCAGGGTCTGCTGGGCCGCGGCGACGCCGCCGACCAGCAACGCCGGGAGTGCGAAGAGCAGCTGGATGCGCATGGGGGATCTCCTGGTTCACCGGCGGGGGCGCGATTGCCGCCCGTCCGAAGCGGCGATGCCGCCGCTCCTACCGCCCCCAACGGCCTGCCCGCGCCGAACCAGCCTCCGTTCACGCGCCACGCCACTGAATGCGCGGCATTCCGGAGGGTTTGTTCACACGGCCTTGCCGGCGCGCCCGCCCCAGGCACGGATGATCCGCGCGATCTCCGCCACGCCGTCGGTCAGCGCCGCCGGCCCCGGCTGCAGGATCAGCGGCGACTTGACCTCATGCAGCTCGCCGTCGCGCACCGCCGGGATCGCGTCCCAGCCGGGACGCGCGGCGACCTTGTCGGGACGGAACTTCTTGCCGCACCAGGAGCCGAGGATGATGTCCGGCGCGCGCCGCACGACCTCGGATGCGTCTTCGAGGATGCGCGCCTTGGCCAGCGGCTCGCGCGCGCGCTCGGGAAAGACGTCGTCGCCGCCGGCGGTGCGGATCAGCTCGGCAACCCAGCGGATGCCGGTGATCGGCGGCTCGTCCCATTCCTCGAAATAGACCTTGGGCCGCCGGGGCAGCGTGGACGCGGCGCGCTCGATGTCGCGCAGGCCCGCCTCCAGCTCGTCCGCCCAGGCCGCCGCGCGCTCCGCCGCGCCGACCAGCGCGCCGAGCCGGCGCACGTAGTCGAGGATCCCTTCCACGCTGCGGTGGTTGCTGATCCACACCTCCACGCCCGCGCGCACCAGCGCGGCGGCGATGTCGGCCTGGATGTCGGAGAAACCGACCACGAAGTCCGGTTCGAGCTTGAGGATCTCGCCGATCTTCGCGCTGGTGAAGGCGCTGACCTTGGGCTTCTCACGGCGCGCGCGCGGCGGGCGCACGGTGAAGCCGCTGATGCCGACGATGCGGTCCTGCTCGCCGAGGCCGTACAGGACCTCGGTCGGCTCCTCGGTCAGGCAGACGATCCGGCGCGGGCCGACCCGGGCATCGCTCACGGATACAGCATCCGCTTCGACCACCCGCCGGCGACGTCGCGCTCGTACAGGCAGCGCTCGTGCAGGCGGTAGTCGGCGGCGTACCAGAACTCGATCCGCACCGGCTTCACCCGCAGCCCGGTCCAGCGCGGCGGGCGCGGCACGTCGCGGCCGTCGAACTCGCGCGCGACCTGCTCCAGGCGCTGCTCGAAGGTCTCGCGCGCGTCCAGCGTCTCCGACTGCAGCGACGCCCACGCGCCGAGCTGGCTGCCGCGCGGGCGTGTGGCGAAGTAGGCGTCGGCCTCCTCGTCGGACACCGTCTCCACCGGGCCCTCGATGCGCACCTGCACGCCCA
>DASRZN010000099.1:0-3427 GCA_035686325.1 Lysobacteraceae bacterium | reverse complement strand
TTGGCTTTTCCGGCTCCCGGCTCCCGGCTCCCGGCTCCCGGCTCCCGTTCTCTTTTGCTTACTTCGCCGCGACCGGCGCCACGTCCGCCCGCACCACCGGATAGCGCCGGTAGCGCGTATCCCAGGACGAATGCCGCCGGTAGAAGAAGTCCAGCCGCGCGCGCGGATCGGCGGCGAACTCCGCGTCCTCGCGCAGCTTCTTCTCGAACGCCGCCTTCAGCGCCGGATCCTGCGCCAGCATGTCGCGTGCGACCTCCTCGGCGACGTAGTCCTCCATGTATTCCTTGCGCTCGAAGGCGTTGTTGAATTCGCCCCACTGCAGCAGCGAATCCGGCGCCTCCGGCTCGAGCAGGGCGATGACCAGCCGCGCCTTGGGCTGCGCGATCGGCACGTACAGCGCGCCGGCGGCGAAGTCCTCGCGTTCGTCGTGCCAGGCGCCGGTCGTGGTGAGGCGCTGGTGGCCCTCGAAGGACTCCGCGCCGAAGCTGGCGTCGTCCGCGCGCCAGGCCTGCACGGCGACGCCGCGCAGCGGCGCATCCACGCGCTCGAACGCAACGCCGTGCTGGCGCAGCTTCGCGCCGACCAGCGCCGCCTGCGCGGCCGGGACCAGGTAGCCGGCGCGCGGGGCGATGGCGACGTGGGCGGGCACCAGCTGCTCGCGCAGCGGCACGTGCCAGACCTCGGGCTTCGATTCGTCGTAGCGCGTCATCAGCGCGCCGGAGACCTCTGACGGCGTGCGCGTGTAGGCGTAGCCTTGGAAATCCACCGTGCGCGGCGTGCCGGTCGCCTTCCAGTCCAGCGCCACCTCGGTGCCGGCCAGGTGAGTCGCGCGCTCGTCCGCGGCGCGCGCCATGCGCTGCCACTCCGCGCCGTGGCGGGCGACCTCGTCCAGCACGCCCACGATCGCGTTGTGGGTGATCCGCACGCGGGTCGGGTAGTCCTTCCACGAATGGGTCTCGACCAGCATGCCGAAGCGGTTGCGCAGGCGGAAATAGCCGTGCGAGAAGCGCGGCGGCGCCACCCCGTCCTCGAAGCCGGACGCGGGGTTGTCGTATTCGACGAAGGACGGATAGAACGGCAGCGCCATCGAGCCCTGCGCGTCCAGCCGCGCGATCAGGCCGTCGCGCAGCGCGCGGCCGGCTTCGCGCAACCCGGCGTCGCCGGCGTGCAGCGGTTCCACCTGGACCGACACGTCGTGCCGGAACTTGGCGCCGTCGGTCACGTGCAGGTCGATCGTCGCCAGCGGATCCCAAGCCTGCACCAGCGCCAGCATCGCCTGCATCTCGGGCGCGTCGGCCTTCAGGTAGTCGCGGTTGAGGTTGTAGTTCTGCGCGGTGGTGCGCCAGCCCATTTCCTCGGGGCCGCGCTGGTTGGGCCGGTTCCAGGCGCCGAAGCGTTCGTGGCCGTCCACGTTGAAGACCGGCACGAACAGCCAGACCTGCCTGTCGAGCAGCTTGCGCGGATCGTCGGCGAGCAACTCGCGCAGGACCTGGAAACCGGCGTCCTTGCCGTCGATCTCGCCGGCGTGGATGCCGCCCTGCATCAGCACCACCGGCACGCCGGCGGCGCGCGCCGCCTCGGCGGTGAGCAGCCCGCGCGTCGACACCGCCAGCGCCTTCATCGGCCGGCCTTCCGGCGTGGTGCCGAAATCGAAGCAGCGCACCGCGCGCGGATAGCGCTGCTGGAACGCGTCGCACAGCGCCACCACCTCGTCGTAGCGGCCGGTCTCGAGGAAGCCGGAGCGTTCGGAGACGGTGGTCAGGTCGGCCTCCGCCGCGGACGCGGCGAAAGGCAGCAGGGCGAGCAGCAGCAGGGCGTGGCGGGTCATGCGTGGCTTCCGGATCGGCAACCGCGCGATGGTAGCGGAGGGGGGCGGGGCGCGTGCGATCATCGGCGCAACGAGGAGGACCCCATGGACCGTCTGTATTACGCGCCCGGCGCGGCGAGCCTGCTGGTGCACTGGCTGCTGATCGAACTCGAGCATCCGCACGAACTGGCGCGGGTGGACACCAGCGCCGGGGAGCAGAAGACGCCGCAGTACCTCGCGCTCAACCCCAACGGCGTGGTGCCGACGCTGGTGCTGGACGGCACCCCGCGCTTCGAATCCGCGGCCCTGGCGATGACGCTGGCCGACCGGCATCCCGCGGCAGGTCTCGCGCCGGCGACGGACGACCCGCGTCGCGCGGATTACGTGCAGTGGATGTTCCACCTCGCCAACGCGGTGCAGCCGCTGTTCCGGATCTGGTGGTATCCGCACGAGCCGGCGGGCGCCGAGCACGCCGACACCGCGCGCGCACACACCGCGCCGCGCATCGAGGCCGCGTGGCAGCGGCTGGACGACCACCTCGCCGCGCACGGCCCCTTCCTGCTCGGCGACACACCGAGCGTCGCCGACTTCTACCTGACCATGCTGATGCGCTGGTCGCGCAACATGCCGAAGCCGGCGACCGCGTGGCCGCACCTGGCCGAGCTGGCGCGGCGCACCACCGCGCGGCCGTCGTTCGCCGAGCTCTACGCGCGCGAGGGACTCGTCGAATGGCCGTGAGCGTCACCGTCCTGCTGATCCTGGCGACCGTGGTGGTGTCGTGGCTGGCGTTCGACCGGCCGCGGCTGATGGACCGCCTGCTGCTGTGGCCGCCGGCGATCGCGCGCCGCCACCAGTACGACCGCCTCATCACCCACGGCTTCGTGCACGCGGACCTGCAGCACCTGCTGTTCAACATGATCACGCTCTACTTCTTCGGCAGGCTGGTCGAAGGCGTGTTCGTTCGCTACATCGGCCACCTCGGCTTCCTCGCCTTCTACCTGTCGGCGCTGGTGGTCGCGATCCTGCCGACCTGGCTGCAGCACCGGCACGATCCGAACTACCGCAGCCTCGGCGCGTCGGGCGCGGTGTCGGCGGTGCTGTTCGCCTTCATCCTGATGCAGCCGTGGGCGCTGATCTTCGTGTTCTTCCTGCCGCTGCCCGCGGTGCTGTACGCGGCGTTCTACATCGGCTACTCGATCTGGTCGCAGCGCCAGGGCACCGACAACGTCAACCACAGCGCGCACCTGTGGGGCGCCGGCTACGGGGTCCTTTTCGCGCTGATGGTGGAACCGCGGCTCGGTCCGGCCTTCCTCACCCGGCTGCTGAACCCGACGTTCTAGACGGCGCGCTCACCCGGCGTGGATGCGCCGCGTGATAAGCCAAGGGTCCCCGTGAACCCCGGAGACGGCGATGGCCACCGCGCGCAAGACTGGAGCTGGCAAGGTTGGGACTGGCAGGGCCGGCGCAGGCAGGCGCGCGGGCGGGACCCGTTCCGGCGCCAGCCGGGCCGGCGGCGAGGACGCGGGCGCCGCGGAGCGGAAGACCGCGACGGCGGCCGGCCGCAAGGCGGCGGCGAAGAAGACCGGCACCACCGCCACCCGCAAGACCGCGAAGAAGGCC
>DASRZN010000098.1:0-2601 GCA_035686325.1 Lysobacteraceae bacterium | reverse complement strand
GCGAGCCAATCGTCCGACCGGTTTATGGCCGCGCCGCCGCGCGGGAGGCGAATGGGCCGCGGCGGAACCGTGCTTGTTGGTGCGAAAGGCGGGACTCGAACCCGCACGCCTTGCGGCGCTGGAACCTAAATCCAGTGCGTCTACCAGTTCCGCCACTTTCGCGACGCGGCGATTGTAGGCACGGCGGGCGGCTGCGCGCGCCGGCCGGGTCGATCCCCGAAAAACGGCGAGGCCCGCAACCGGTGCGGGCCTCGCTGCAACAAGATGGCGCTCCCTACGGGATTCGAACCCGTGTTTTAGCCTTGAGAGGGCCACGTCCTAGGCCTCTAGACGAAGGGAGCGGGGGGTGTCGGCTTGCGCCGCCGGCTGGACGACCGGCCCGCATGGCCGGGTCCGGCCAGCGCGGCTTGCTAGTATAGGGGGCTCGCCTGCCGCTGGGCAACGCGAATCTTCTCCTTCCCGACGCGGCCGCGCCGCCCGATGCCCGAACACACCAACGTCCTCTCCGCCGGCGCGCCGACCGGCCCGCACATCGTTCCCCGCGACCAGCATCCGCTCTCGCGGCGCAACGTCAGCCCCAACGCGCTGCGCGTGCTGTACCGCCTGCGCGAGTCCGGCTTCGGCGCCTACCTCGTCGGCGGCGCCGTGCGCGACCTGCTGGTCGGGCGCCAGCCCAAGGACTTCGACGTGGCGACCGACGCCACCCCCGAGCAGGTTCGCCAGCTGTTCCGCAACTGCCGCCTGATCGGCCGCCGCTTCCGGCTCGCCCACGTGGTGTTCGGCCGCGAGATCATCGAGGTCGCGACCTTCCGCTCCAACGCCGACGACGGCAGTGGCGACCGCGAACAGCACGAGGGCGGCCGCCTGCTGCGCGACAACGTCTACGGCACGATCGAGGAGGACGCGGTCCGCCGCGACTTCACCGCCAACGCGCTGTACTACGCGATCGAGGACTTCTCGGTGCGCGACTTCGTCGGTGGCTTCGAGGACGTGCAGGCGCGCGTGCTGCGCCTGATTGGCGACCCGGAAACGCGCTATCGCGAGGATCCCGTGCGGATGCTGCGCGCGGTGCGGCTGGCGGCCAAGCTCGGCTTCACCATCGACGCGGCGACCGCGGCGCCGATCCCCGAACTCGCGCCGCTGCTGCGCGAGTCCGCGCCGGCGCGCCTGTTCGAGGAATGCCTGAAGCTGTTCCTGTCCGGGCACGCGGTGGAGAGCTTCCTCGGCCTGGAACGGCTCGGCCTGCTGCCGGTGCTGCTGCCGGAAACCGCGTCCGCGCTCGCGTCCAACCGCAGCGGCGCGTTGCGGCGGATGCTGCTGGAAGGCCTGCGCGGCACCGACCTGCGCGTCGCCAACGACGAACCGGTCTCGCCCGCCTTCCTGTTCGCGCTGCTGCTGTGGCCGGCCTACTGCCGCGCGCTGATGCAGCTGCAGGCGCAGGGCGTGCACGCGGCCGAGGCCCAGCGCCGCGCCGCCGACCGGGTCACCGTGCACCAGCTCGAGCGGATCGCGCTGCCGCGCCGCTTCTCGGTGCCGATGCAGGAAATCTGGCTGCTGCAGCCGCGCTTCTCGTTGCGCCAGCGCAAGCGCGTGCACCGGCTGCTGGCGCATCCGCGCTTCCGCGCCGCGTGGGACTTCCTGCAGCTGAGGCGGTGCGCGTCCGACGAGCACGCCGAGGACATCGCTTTCTGGAGCGAGGCGATCGGCGAATTCCAGGCGCAGGCGCCCGACCTCCAGGGCGACGACGACTTCCCCGGCGAGGCAGAGGAGATGGACGGCGAGGGCGATGCCCCGCGTCGCCGCCGTCGCCGCCGTCGCCGCCCGCGCCCGGCCGAGTGAACGCGCCGGTGCGCGCCTGGGTCGGCCTGGGCGGCAACGTCGGCGACGCCGCGGCGACCCTGCGCGCGGCGCTGCCGGCGCTGGACGCGCTGCCCGCCACCCGCCTGCTGCGCGCCTCGCGGCTGTTCCGGACGCCGGCCTGGGGGCTGACCGACCAGCCCGATTTCGTCAACGCGGTGGCGGAGCTGGAAACCGCGCTGTCGCCGCGCGACCTGCTCGACGGCCTGCTCGCGGTCGAGCGCGCCTTCGGCCGCGAACGCCGCGAGCGCTGGGGCCCGCGCACCCTCGACCTCGACCTGCTGCTGCACGGCGATGTGGCGCTCGACGACCCGGGCCTGCACCTGCCGCATCCGCACCTGCACGAGCGCGCGTTCGTGCTGCTGCCGCTGGCGGAGCTGGCGCCCGGACTGGCGATCCCTGGCCATGGCCGGGTCGCGGATCTCCTCGTTGCGATCGACACGACGGGCTGCGTGCCGCTGTCCGGCTGAGCGGCTGGCGGCCGCCTGCGCGCGGCCGCGACCCGGCGCCGGCCGCGCGCCCGGCATAATGTCGGCCCCGCAGACGGAGCGCCGCCGTGTACACGCAGGCCGCCGACACCCCCACGCGCAAGCCCTGGACCGTGCCGATGCTGGGCGAGGCCAAGGCCGCCGGCCGCAAGCTGGTGATGCTGACCGCCTACGACGCCGGCTTCGCGCGCTGCTTCGACGAGGCGGGCGCCGACCTGCTGCTGGTCGGCGATTCGCTGGGCATGGTGGTGCAGGG
>DASRZN010000097.1:0-12215 GCA_035686325.1 Lysobacteraceae bacterium | reverse complement strand
GATTCTGCGACGGGGGTCTCGGCGGGCGCCGCGCGCCGGCCGCATGGCGCCGGCGGGTTCGGGTACCATCGGGTGGTCGCCGCCGCGGGGTCGGGTCGGGCGATGCGGGCGCGACCGCGCCACACACATATAACAAGAACCAGTTGGGGAAAGTCGAATGTCGAAGGGGCAATCCTTGCAGGACCCGTTCCTGAACGCGCTGCGCCGCGAACGCGTGCCGGTGTCCATCTACCTGGTCAACGGGATCAAGCTGCAGGGCACGATCGAATCGTTCGACCAGTTCGTCGTCCTGCTGCGCAACACCGTCAGCCAGATGGTCTACAAGCACGCGATCTCCACCGTGGTGCCGGCGCGCAACGTGCGCGTGGGCCCGGGCGGCGGGCAGGTGCAGGGCGGCGCCGAGGGCGTGGCGGAAGCCGAAGAAGCGGAGTAGGCGCCGCCGGGCGCAGCGCTTGAAGCGCGGGCGCCGCGCCCCCATCCAGTCGCGACGCCTCCGCCCCCTGCGAGGGGCCGGAGTATCGTTGCCGCATGTTCGAACGCTCGCGCAAGGGCGAAAACGCCCTGCTGATCCAGCCGCACGCCGGCGGCCCGCCCGATCCCGGCCTGCTGGAGGAGTTCGCCGACCTGGCGCGCTCGGCGGGCGCGTCCGTCGCGACCCTGCTGACCGCGAAGATCGACCGCCCGAACCCGGCCACCCTGATCGGCAGCGGCAAGCTCGAGGAAGTGAAGGCTGCCGCCGACGCGACCGGCGCCGACCTCGTGCTGGTCAACCACCCGCTCAGCCCGGTCCAGGAACGCAACCTGGAGAAGGCGCTGGAGCGGCGCGTGATCGACCGCACCACCCTGATCCTGGACATCTTCGCCCAGCGCGCGCGCAGCCACGAAGGCAAGCTGCAGGTGGAACTCGCGCAGCTGCGCCACATGGCGACCCGCCTGGTGCGCGGCTGGACCCACCTGGAGCGCCAGCGCGGCGGTTCGATCGGCCTGCGCGGCCCCGGCGAAACCCAGCTCGAGACCGACCGCCGCCTGCTGCAGCGGCGCGTGGAGCAGTTGCAGAAGCGGCTGGAGAAGGTCGAGGTGCAACGCACCCAGATGCGCCGCGCGCGGGTGCGCAGCGAGCTGCCGCGGGTCGCCCTGGTCGGTTACACCAACGCCGGCAAGTCCACCCTGTTCAACGCGCTGACCGGCGCCGACGCCTACGCCGACGACCGCCTGTTCGCGACGCTGGATCCGACCGTGCGCCGGGTCGCGCTCACCGGCGGCAGCATCGTGCTGGCCGACACCGTCGGCTTCGTCCGCGACCTGCCGCACGAACTGGTCGCCGCGTTCCGCTCGACCCTCGCCGAGGCGCGCGAAGCCGACCTGCTGCTGCACGTCGTCGACGCCGCCGACCCGCTGCGCGACGAGCGCATCGCCCAGGTCGACGCGGTGCTGGAGGAAATCGGCGCCGGCGACCTGCCGCAGTTGCTCGTCTACAACAAGATCGATCGCCTCGACGGCGTGGCCGCGCGCCACGACCTGCCCGACGACGGCCGCGAACCCGACGCCCCCGACCACGCCGCCGTCCGCGAGCGGGTGTGGATCTCGGCGCGCGAAGGCCGCGGCTTGGACCTGCTGCGCGAGGCGCTCGGCCACCGCCTGGGCCTGCGCCGGGTCGCCGGCGAGGTGCGCCTGCCGCCCGCCGCCGGGCGCCTGCGGGCCCGCCTGCACCAGCTCGGCGCGGTGACGGCCGAGCACCACGACGAGGATGGCTGGACCCTCAGCCTGGACCTCGCCGAGGCCGACGCCGCGCGGATCGCCGGCCACGTCGACGGCGCGCCGCTGCGGCCGTTGCTTGAGGGGCAGGGCACCCCCACCTAGAATCCAGCGGATGCGCCGGTGCTTGGCGCCATTCCTTCACACACGCAGTCCCCGCCGCGGCGGGCCAACACGGAGCAGGCATGGCCTGGAACATCCCCGGCGGATCCGGCAACGGACGCCCCCCGCGCAAGCCCGGTGGCGGCAGCGTCCTCGATCGCCTGGTCGATCCCCTGCGCGGCCTGTTCGGCGACGGCGGCGCCGGCCGCTGGATCGCGGTCCTGTTCGTGCTGTGGCTGGCCTTCAACAGCTTCGTGCTGATCACCGAGCAGCAGCGCGGCGTGGTCCTGCGCTTCGGCCAGGTCGCGCGGGTGATGCAGCCCGGCCCGCACTTCAAGTGGCCGTGGCCGGTGGAGCGCGTGGTCAAGGTCAACGCGACCCAGATCAAGACCTTCAGCGACACCGTGCCGGTCCTGACCCGCGACGAGAACATCGTCACCGTCGAGATCAACGTGCAGTACCGCGTGGACGATCCGAAGCTGTACCTGTTCGGCGCCCGCGACGCCGAGCGCGTGCTGCAGCAGGCGACCCTGAGCGCGGTGCGCGAGCAGGTCGGCCGCTCCGACCTCGACACCGTGCTCAGCGCCCGCAACGCGCTGTCGGTGTCCGCCCGCGAGCGCCTGCAGACCGCGCTCGCCGACTACCACACCGGCATCGCCGTCACCGAACTCAACCTGCCCAACGCGCGTCCGCCGGAGGAAGTGAAGCCGGCCTTCGACGACGTCAACAGCGCGCAGCAGGACAAGGACCGCGCCCGCAACGAGGCCGAGGCCTACGCCAGCCGGATCGTGCCCGAGGCGCGCGGCCAGGCCGCGCGCGTGCGCACCGTCGCCCAGGGCTACCGTAGCGCCGCGATCGCCCGCGCCACCGGCGACGCCACCCGCTTCTCGCTGCTGCTGGACCAGTACCAGGCCGCGCCCGAGGTCACCCGCAAGCGCCTGTGGCTGGAGACGCTGCAGCAGGTGCTGGCCGAGAACCGCAAGGTGGTCGGCGGTGACAGCCGCCAGCTGCTGTACGTGCCCATGGCGGGTCAGGCGGGCGGCGCGCAGGCGACCCGGCCGATGCTGACGCCGGACCTGGTCGCGCCGACGGTCACGTCCACCCCCGACGACAGCGAGGTGCGCCCGGGCCGCAGCGGCCGACCGGACGGCCGCGAGGAGGCTTCCCGATGAAGGCGCCGCTCTGGATCACCCTCGGCGCCGCCGTGCTGCTGGCGCTGCTCGGTTCCGTCTACGTGGTCAACGAAGGCCACGCCGCGATCGTGCTGAACCTCGGCAAGGTCGTGCGCAGCGACGTCGGCCCCGGCCTGCACTTCAAGGTGCCCCTGGTGGAGAGCGTGCGCATCTTCGACCGCCGCCTGCAGGTGCTGGACGCCGAACCGGAGCGCTACCTGACCTCCGAGAAGAAGGACGTCAGCGTCGACTTCTTCGCCATCGGCCGGATCGCCGACGTGCGCACCTTCTACCGCGCCACCGGCGGCGACGAGTCGCTGGCGATCGCGCGCCTCGCGCCCATCATCAAGGACTCGCTGCGCAACGAGATCAACTCGCGGACCCTGCAGCAGGTGGTCTCGGGCGACCGCAACCAGATGGTCGCCCGCCAGCTGGACGCCATCAACAAGGGCGCGGCCACGCTCGGCGTCAAAATCGTCGACATCCGCATCAAGCGCATCGACCTGCCGACCGGCGGCGAGGTGATCGAGCAGGTGTACCGGCGCATGCGCGCGCAGCGCCAGCAGGTCGCCGCACAGCTGCGCGCCGAGGGCGAGGAGCTGTCGCAGAAGATCCGCTCCGAGGCCGACCGCGAGCAGCAGGTGATCCTCGCGGAGGCAGAGCGCGACGCGCAGAAGCTGCGCGGCGAAGGCGACGCCGAGGCCGCGCGCATCTATGCCGAGGCCGCCAACCGCGACCCGTCCTTCTACGCCTTCCAGCGCAGCCTGGAGGCGTACCGCCGCGCGTTCGACGACGGCGACGCGGTGATCGTGCTCGACCGCAACGACCCCTTCCTCCAGTACATGCGCAACGACCGCTGAGGCGGTCGCGCCGGCGAGCCCCGCGATGAACGACCTGTGGTCGGCGCTGTGCCTGGTGGCCGTGTTCGAGGGCCTGCTGCTGTTCGCCGCGCCCAACGCCTGGCGCCGCGCCGCCGAGCAGCTGCACGCCATGCCCAACAACCGCCTGCGCGCGATCGGCGGCTTCGTGGTGATCGCCGGCCTGGTGATCCTGAAGCTGGTCCGCGGCTGAGGCGACGCACGCCGGGCAACAAAAAACCCGCGGGAAGCCGCGGGTTTTTTTCTTTCCGCACCGATGGTGGCCGGGGAGGGAATCGAACCCCCGACACGGGGATTTTCAATCCCCTGCTCTACCAACTGAGCTACCCGGCCACGTGGTGCTGCTCGAGAGGGCGCGATGATACGGATGCGGGCGCGCGGCGGCAAGCCGGACCGCGGCTGAACGCGGCGGCGGCGGCCTGCTCCGGGGCGCGGCGGGCGGCGCATGATGGGCCCACCGACGGAACGGGAGGTCTGCGATGAAGCGCATGATGCTGTCTTGTATTGCCGCCGCGGGCGTCGCGCTCGCCCTGGGCGCCTGCGCCAGCGGCGGGGGGGTGGAGGACAACCAGAAACTGACGGTGTACCGCGCGCACGCCGGCCAGCCGGTGTCGGCGTTCCGCTACCTCGGGCGCATGGACCGCTGGGAGTCGCTGGGCGATTCCGCGCTGGCGGTGTGGACGCGCCCCCGCGAGGCCTGGCTGCTGGAGCTCGGCGCGCCGTGCCCGGGGTTGAATTTCGCCATCGCGATCGGCCTCACCTCGCACACCGGGCAGGTGTCGGCGCGCTTCGACGACGTGCTGGTGCAGGACGCCACGCCGAACCTGCCGTGCCGGATCCAGACGATCCGCCCGCTCGACGTGGACGCGCTGCGTGCCGCCGGCCAGGACCGGCGCACGGCCGATCAACCCTCGGGCACGTAGCCCGCGGGGCGATCGGCGCCACCGCCGAACAGGAACTTCTCCATCTCGCCTTCGAGGAAGGCGCGGTGCTTCGGGTCCAGCGGCGACAGCCGGTTCTCGTTGATCAGCATGGTCTGGTGGGCCAGCCAGGCCTGCCAGGCGGCCTTGCCGATGTGTTCGAACACGCGCTTGCCGAGCGCGCCGGGCCAGGGCACGAAGTCCAGGCCCTCGGTCTCGCGCTTCTCGTATTCGCAGTAGACGCTGCGCGCCATCTCAATTCTCCAGGAGCTTGCGGATCGGGGCCGGGATGCCGAGCGTCGCGAGGTCCGCGCGCGCGATCCAGCGCAGGTCGTCATTGTCCGCCACCCGCGCGCGCAGGACCACGTCGCGCCAGTGCAGCGGCTGCAGTTCGAGCCGGTAATGGGTGAAGGCGTGCGCGATCGGGCCGAGCGGCGCGCCGTGGTCGTAGCCGCCGGCGACGTGGCGCTCGAACCAGTCGCGCGCGCCGACGTGGTCCGGCGCCTCCGGCAGCGACCACAGGCGTGCCCACACGCCGCTTTCCGGCCGCCGCTGCAGCAGCACGCGGCCGGCCTCGTCCTCCAGCAGCAGCACCAGCGCGTGGCGTTCGGGCAGCGGCTTGCCGGGCTTGGGCGTGGGCAGCTCGGCGACGCGGCCCGTGCGCAGCGCGACGCAGCCGTCCTGCAGCGGGCAGACCACGCAGGCGGGATCGGCGCGGGTGCACAGGGTCGCGCCGAAATCCATCTGCGCCTGGGTGTAGTCGGCCAGCCGCGCGTGCGGCAGGTGCGCCTGCGCGAACTCCCACAGCTGGCGCTCGACCGCGGGCAGCCCGGGCCAGCCGGCGACGCCGTGCCAGCGCGCGAGCACGCGCTTGACGTTGCCGTCCAGGATCGGCGCGCGCTCGCCCCAGGCCTGGGCGAGGATCGCGCCGGCGGTGCTGCGGCCGATGCCGGGCAGGGCGGTCAGCGCGTCGAGGTCGCGCGGCAATTCGCCGTCGTGGCGCTCGACGCACAGCTGCGCCGCCGCGTGCAGGTTGCGCGCGCGGGCGTAGTAGCCCAGCCCCGACCACAGCGCGAGCACGTCGTCGATCGGCGCGGCCGCGAGCGCGCGCAGGTCCGGCAGCGCGGCGATGAAGCGCGCGAAGTAGGGCACGACGACGCCGACCTGGGTTTGCTGCAGCATGATTTCCGACACCCACACCCGGTACGGCGTGCGCGGGTGCTGCCAGGGCAGGTCGTGGCGGCCGCAGCGGTCGAACCACTGCAGCAGGCGCGCGGCGAATTGATCCTGCGCGGGCTGGGTTTCAGCGTCCATCGGTCGGAGCGATCGCGTCGTCGTCGACGCTGATCTCGACGCCTTGCAGGCGCGCGCCGGCGATGTCGAGGCGCGGCGTCGTCAACGTGCCGTCCAGCGGGGGCAGCGGGTTGCCGGTGGCGAACCGGTCGATCCAGTCCAGCACCGCGGGCAGGCGGAAGCGGCCGTCGAACCGGGTCGCGTCGCGCGCGAGCCGCAGCCTGGCGAGGTCGGCGAAGTCCGGCGCCCCGGCGTAATCCAGCGCGAAGGGCAGTGGCGCGATGGACGCGTCCAGCGGCGCCGGCAGCGCGGGCCAGGCCTGCGGCCACCCGGCGAGGCGGCCGCGCAGTTGCAGGTCGAGCCGCTGCGTCCAGGCGATCCGCCCGCGCGCCTGCAGGCGCGGCACCAGGCTGGTGTCCGCCGCGGCGCCGCGGCCATGCAAGACCAGCGTCGTTGGCGCCAGCGCGACGCCGGCGTCGTCGAAGTGCAGCGGGCCGAGCGCGCCGAGCGCGAACGGCACCCTGGTGTCGCCCGCCTCGTAGGTCGCGGCGATGCCGGCGCGCAGCGGCGCGACCGCGAGCGCAGGCTCGAAGCGCAGCGGGCCGGACAGCAGCACGCGCGCGGGGAGGCGCCAGTTCTGGCCGTGTTCGACGGAGACGCGGCCGGCGATGCCGAGGCCGCTCGCCTTTCCGTCCAGCAATGCGTCCAGGCGGCCAAGCGCGAGCGCGACGTCCATCGGCACGCTCAGCGGCGGCGCGAGATAACGCGCACGCAGTTGCGCGCGCAGCGGCGCATCCGGACGGAAGCTGCGCGTCTCCAGCGCGATGCCTTCGACCCGCCAGCCCGCGCCCTGCACCACGCCATCGCGCACGCGCAGGCCTTCGCGCAGGCTGGGCAGGCGCGTCTCTTCCGAGGGAGGCCGGGTCGCCAGCCAGTGCTGCAGCGCCGGCAGGTCGAGCACCGGCCCATCGAGTTCCAGCCGGGTCGCGTCCAGCAGCGCGCCGCGCGCGCGCAGGGTCGACCACGGCACCGCGACGTAGACGCGGTCGGCGCGCAGCAGCGGGGTCTGCGCGCCGGGCTCGCGCGCGACGAGGTCGCGCAGTTCCAGCATCGGCGTGCCGCGCAGGCGGTAGGCGTTGTGGCCGGTGGCGGTGATCTCCAGGCCGAGCGCGGCGCCGACCCGGTCCAGCAGCAGCGCGGTCGCGCGTTGCGGCCGCGACAGGATCAGCAGCGCCAGCAGCAGCAGCGCGGCCAGCACCGCCAGCGCGAGGAGGACGCGCAGCCCGCGCCGGCGCCAGGTCCCGCGCGGCGGCCGTGCGTCGGCGGAAGGCAGGGAAGCGATGGCGCCCTCAGCCGCCGAGCGACTCGGGCAGCAGCGCGTCCACGAAGGCCTCGGCGTCGAACACGCGCAGGTCCTCCGGGCGCTCGCCGATGCCGGCGAAACGGATCGGGATGCCGAACTCGCGCGCGAGCGCGAACACCACGCCGCCCTTGGCGGTGCCGTCGAGCTTGGTCACCACCAGCCCGGTCACGCCGACCGCGGCGTTGAACTGGCGCAGCTGCGACAGCGCGTTCTGGCCGGTGGTGCCGTCGATCACCATCAGCACCTCGTGCGGCGCGGCCGGGTCGAGCTTGCCGAGCACGCGCTTGATCTTGCCCAGTTCGGCCATCAGCCCCTGCTGGGTATGCAGGCGGCCGGCGGTGTCGGCGACCAGCACCTGGGTGTTGCGCGCCTTCGCCGCCTGCAGCGCGTCGAACGCGACCGACGCCGCGTCCGCGTCCTGGCCCTGGGCGATGACCGGCACGCCGTTGCGTTCGCCCCAAGCCTGCAGCTGCGCGACCGCGGCGGCGCGGAAGGTGTCGCCCGCGGCCAGCATCAGGGTGCGACCTTCGTCCTTGAAGCGGCGCGCGAGCTTGCCGATGGTGGTGGTCTTGCCGACGCCGTTGACGCCCACCGTGAGCAGCACGAACGGCCGCGCCGCGTCGTCGATTTCCAGCGGCCGCGCGACCGGCCGCAGCAGCGCGACGAGGTCCGCGCGCAGCGCGGCGAGCAGCGCGCCGGCGTCGGCGAATTCGCGCGCCTTCATCCGCTTGCGCAGGTCCTCGACCAGGTCGGTGGTCGCGCTGACGCCGACGTCGGCGGTCAGCAGCGCGGTCTCGATCTCGTCGAGCAGGTCGTCGTCCAGGCGCGGGTTGCGCGAGAACAGGCCGCCGAGGCTGCGCGCGAACGTGCTGCCGCGCAGCCGTTCGCGCCAGCCGGACCGGCCGGGCGCGGCGGCCGCTTCGGGCTCGGCGCGCGGGCGTTCGGCGACTGCGGGGGCGGGGACAGGGGCGGGGACGGATGCCGCTTCGGCCTGCGGCGGTTCGGCGGGTGCCGCGGCCGGTGCTTCGTCCACCGGTTCGGTCGCCTCCGCAGGCGCCTTCGGGAAGGCCGCCGCCAGCTCCTCGACGCTGTAGCGCGCGGTGGCGGGGGGAGCATCCACGTTTGCCGCCGGATCCGGCTTCTTGCGGCGGAAGAAACTCACCATCGTCGGGTCATCGCGCAGAATGGCGCGCATGGTAGCACCCACCCCAAGGCGGCCTTCGTGAGCGCGCGCTGTCCGCGCGGCGGCGGCACGGTGCGCATCGTCGGCGGCGCATGGCGCGGCACGCGCCTGCCGGTCTCGGACGCGCCCGGCCTGCGCCCGACCTCCGACCGTGTGCGCGAAACCCTGTTCAACTGGCTGCAGTTCCGCCTGCCCGGCGCGCGCGTGCTGGACCTGTTCGCCGGCAGCGGCGCGCTCGGGCTGGAGGCGCTGTCGCGCGGCGCGCGCGAGGCGGTGCTGGTGGAGCGCGATCCGCGCCTGGCGCAGGTGCTGCGCGCCAGCGTCGCCCGGCTGGCGGCGGGCGACCGGGCGCAGGTCGTGCAGGCCGACGCGCTGGCCTGGCTGCGCGCGCCGCTGCACGGGCGCTTCGACGTCGTGTTCCTCGACCCGCCGTTCGCGGCCGGCCTGTGGGACAGCGCGCTGCAGCTGCTGCCGCCCTGGCTGGCGGAAGACGCCTGGCTGTACGTCGAGGCCCCGCTGGACGCCGCGCCGGCCACCCCCGACGGCTGGATGCCGCACCGCGAGGGCCGCACCCGCGAGGTGCGCTACGCGCTGCTGCGCCGCGCGCCGGGGACGGCTGCTACACTGGCCGCAGGTTCCACGGCCGATGACCCAACGACGCAATGAGCGTGCTCCGCACCCGCATCGCGGTCTATCCCGGCACGTTCGACCCGGTCACCAACGGGCACGTGGACCTGGTCGGCCGCGCCGCGCCGCTGTTCGAGCGGCTGGTGGTCGGCGTTGCCGAAAGCCCGGCCAAGGGCCCGGCACTGCCGCTGGAGTTGCGCGTGTCGCTGGCGCGCGAGGCGCTGTCGCAGTTCTCGAACGTGGAAGTGCGCGGCTTCGATGGCCTGCTCGCCGATTTCGTGCGCAGCATCGGCGCCGGCGTGCTGCTGCGCGGGCTGCGCGCGGTGTCCGACTTCGAATACGAATTCCAGATGGCGAGCATGAACCGCCACCTGATCCCGGAAGTGGAGACGCTGTTCCTCACCCCGGCCGAGCAATACGGGTTCATTTCGTCCTCGCTGGTGCGCGAGATCTCGCGCCTGGGCGGGGATGTGTCGGCCTTCGTGCCGCCTGCGGTCGCGCAGGCGCTCAGGGTCGAGCACAAGCGGCACGTCGCCTGACGGCGGGTCGCGGGGATTGGGTGCGCCAGGATCGGCGCACCTGGCGGGCGCGCCTCGCGGCGCGCGCGTCGTCGCGGCAGCGGGGGACCGCTGCCGGTTTCCGGCCGGCCCGGGTGGGCCGGTCGCTTTCAACCTATCGGGGGAATGCGCAATGAAGATCCTGTCCCGTCTAATGCTGGCCGCCTGCCTGGTGCTGCCGCTCGCCGCCTGCAAGAAGGACGAGGGGCCCAAGCAAGCGGTCCAGGCGCCGATGGCCGCGCCCGCCGACGAGAACGTGGACGCCTGGCGCGCCTACGTGCAGGACATCGTGCCGCGCCACATGGAAGGCGTCACCAACTCGCCCTACGTGTACTTCCTGCCGGGCGAAAGCGCGCCCGACTTCGCCGACCAGGCCCTGCGCATGGGCGACAAGATCAAGGCCGACGTCAGCCGCGGCATCGTGTCCGGCAACATGCTGGCTTACGCCTCGCCGGCCTCGGCGAAGATGGCCGACATGATCATCGCCGCCTTCCAGCCGGTGCCGCCGGCGTCGATGAAGGGCGTCAAGGTACTCTTCATCGGCCAGGCCGCGGACAACGAGCGGGTCAAGGCCGCGGTCGAGCCGGCCGGCGTCAACTACGTCTTCGTCGAGGCGAAGTAAGCGACCCGGATCCTCCCTCTCCCGCTTGCGGGAGAGGGTCGGGGCGAGGGGAGCGCGGCGCCTTGCGACGCGCCGGCGACGCACCGTTCCGCCCCGGTTCCGGCCCTCGCCGCGCGGGGGGAGTAAAGTGGCGGCCTGCCGCGCATCGCGCGCGCCCGCATTCCGAAGATGTCGCTGAAGATCAACGAGCTGTGCGTCAATTGCGACGTCTGCGAGCCGGTTTGCCCGAACAAGGCGATCAGCCAGGGCGAGACCATCTACGTCATCGATCCCGCGCGCTGCACCGAGTGCGTCGGCCACTTCGAGGAGCCGCAATGCGTCGTCGTCTGTCCCGTGGAATGCATCGAACCGGATCCCGCGTTCCCGGAGGACGAACCGCAGTTGCTGGCCAAGCTGCTCAGGCTGCAGGGCACGCCGGCCTGATCCGGCTCGCCGCGGCCACCCTGCTGTGGCTGCTGCTGGCCCTGTTGCCGGCCGCCGCCACGCCGGCATCCCCCGCCGCCGCGCCCGCCGACCACCCGCCCGGCGCCGCCATCGCCAGCGGCCACGCGCTCGCCACCGAGGCCGGCCTGCAGGTTCTGCGCGAGGGCGGCAACGCGTTCGACGCGGCGGTCGCGGTGTCGTCGACCCTGGCAGTAGTGGAACCGATCAGTTCCGGCCTCGGCGGCGGGGGATTCTTCCTGCTGCACGACGCCAAGACCGGCCGCGACGTCTTCCTCGACGCGCGCGAGACCGCGCCCGCCGCGGCCACCCCCGCCGCCTACCTGGACCAGGACGGCGAACTCGATCGCGACCGCGCCCAGAACGGCCCGTGGTCCGCCGGCATCCCGGGCCTGCCGGCGGCGCTGGTGGAACTGGCCGGCAACTACGGCCGGCTGCCGCTGGAGACGTCGCTGGGGCCGGCGATCCGGATCGCCCGCGAAGGCTTCCCGGTGTACGCGCGGCTGGAGAAGGGCTACGCCCGCCGCAGCGCGGTGATGGAACGCTATCCCGGCACCCGGGCGGTGTTTCTCGCCGACGGCGATCCGCCGCAGGTCGGCGAGATCCTGAAGCAACCCGACCTGGCGCGCACGCTCGAGCTGCTCGCCAAGCGCGAGCACGACGGGTTCTACCGCGGCGACGTTGCGCAGAAGCTGCTCGCCGGCGTGCACGCCGAAGGCGGCAAGTGGACCGCTGCGGAACTGGCTGGCTACGAGGTCAAGGAGCGCGAACCGCTGCGGCTGAAGTACCGCGGCTGGGACATCGTCACCGCGCCGCCGCCGTCCTCGGGCGGCGTGGCGCTGGCCGAGATCCTGCAGATCGCCCAAGGCTGGGACCTCGCGAAGCTCGACGAAGCGCATCGCGTGCACGTCCTCACCGAGGCGATGCGCCGCGCCTACCGCGACCGCACCATCTACCTCGGCGATCCCGACTTCGTGCGCATGCCGCTGGCGCGCCTGACCAGCGCCGACTACGCCGCCGGCCTGCGCGCCACCATCCATCCCGACAAGGCCACCCCGAGCGCGCTGCTGCCGGGCCAGCCGGCGCCGCTGGAGGACGAGGAGACGACGCACTTCTCGATCATCGACGCGGAAGGCAACATCGTGTCCGCGACCCAGACCGTGAACCTGCTTTACGGCTCGGGGTTGATCCCGCCCGGCACCGGCGTCCTGCTCAACGACGAGATGGACGACTTCGCGCTCAAGCCGGGCACGCCGAACGCATTCGGCGTGATGGGCTTCGCCGCCAACGCGCCCGAGCCCG
>DASRZN010000096.1:0-5600 GCA_035686325.1 Lysobacteraceae bacterium | reverse complement strand
CCGCCACCACCAGCCGGTGGCGGATGCGGCTGCCTTCCTGCACCAGCGCGGTGGCCGGCAGGTCGGCGAGGTTGAGGAACACCTTGGGCGCGACGTTGAAGTAGTCCAGCGCGGCGTCCGGCTCCTGCACGACCAGCGCGGCCAGGGTGAAGCGCGCCTCGCCGAGCGCGATGCGGTCGCCGATCCGCGCGCCGAGGGTGTGGGCACCGGCGCTGCCGAGCCAGACGGTGCCGGGCGCGGGGACGCCGCCGGCATCGTGTTCCACGCCATCGGCGCCGGCGATGCGGAAGCTGCCGCGCAGCGGGTAGCCGGCGCCCAGCGCGTGCAGTTCGCCGAGCTGCAGCCGGGCGGCGTCGTCGTCGCCGACCCGGATCATGGTGTCGAGTTCGAGCGTGCGCGTGCTGCGCAGGCCGGCGGCGCGCGCGGCCTCGGCGATCGCGCCGCCGATCGGCGCGTTGCCGCGCACCACCGCGTCGCCGCCGAGCAGCTGGTTGGCCTGCAGCGCCAGCGCCCGCTCCGCGCGTTCGGTGACGAAGCCGACCGCGGTGACCGCCAGCACCGCCAGCGCCAGCGCGGCGAGCAGGATGCGCACCTCGCCGGCCGCGAGGTCGCGGCGCAACTGGCGCCAGGCCAGCGCCGGCGCGTTCACGCCGCGGCCGCCGCGCGCGCTTCGTCGGCGACCAGGCGGCCGCTGTCCAGCCGGAGCAGCCGGCCGCAACGCGCCGCCAGGTGCTCGTCGTGGGTCACCAGCACCAGCGTGGTGCCGGCGTCCTGGTTGAGCGCGAACAGCAGCTCGATGATCGCCTCGCCGGTGTGGGTATCGAGGTTGCCGGTGGGCTCGTCGGCGAACAGCAGCGACGGCGCGGTGACGAACGCGCGCGCCAGCGCGACCCGCTGCTGCTCGCCGCCGGAGAGCTGGCGCGGATAGTGGCCCAGGCGCGCGTCGAGGCCGACCTTGGCGAGGATCGCCTTCGCCGGCCCTTCGGCGTCGCGGTCGCCGCGCAACTCGAGCGGCAGCATCACGTTCTCCAGGGCGGTCAGCGAGGGCAACAGCTGGAAGCTCTGGAACACGAAGCCGACCTTCTCGCCGCGCACCTTCGCGCGGCCGTCCTCGTCCAGCGTGGACAGCGGCGCGCCGTCGAGGTCCACGCTGCCGCTGCTCGGCAGGTCGAGGCCGGCCATCAGCGACAGCAGCGTGCTCTTGCCGGAACCGGAGGCACCGACGATCGCGACGGTGTCGCCGAGGTCGATGCGGAAGCCGACGTCGTCGAGGATCGTCAGCGTGCCCCCCGGCAGCTGCACGCGCTTGCCCAGCCCTTGCACGTGCAGGGCGGGCGGCGCTTCAGGCAGGGATGGGGCGGCATCGGCCATGATGTTTCCTCGACACGTGACAGGCGGCGCGATGCCGGCGGGTGGACGGATGGACCAGGGTAGATATGCGGCCGCCTGGCGGCGGGTGCAATGGGCGATGGTCATGCTCGCGCTGCTGTGCGCGGCGGGCATCGGCGTTGCCAAGGACCGGCCGGCGCCCGCGCCGGCGCGGACCGTGCTGGTGATGGGCGATTCGCTGTCGGCGGGCTACGGGATGGCGGCCTCGCAGGGCTGGGTCGCGCTGATGGCGGCGCGGATGCGGGCCAGCCATCCCGGCTGGCGCGTGGTCAACGCCAGCGTCAGCGGCGAGACCAGTGCCGGCGGCGCGTCGCGGATCGGCGGCGAGCTGGCGCGCGTGCGTCCGGCCGTGGTGGTGGTCGCGCTCGGCGCCAACGACGGCCTGCGTGGCCTGCCGCTGGCGCAGAGCCGCGCCAACCTCACCCGCATGGTGCGCGCGGCGAAGGCCGCCGGTGCCAGGGTGCTGCTGGTCGGCATGCGCATGCCGCCGAACCTGGGCCGCGCCTACACCGAAGGCTTCGAGGCCAACTACCGCGCGATCGCGCAGGCCGAGCAGGTCGCGTTGCTGCCGTTCCTGCTGGAACCGGTCGCGCGCGATCCGGATGCGTTCCAGGCCGACGACCTGCATCCCACCGCGGCGGCGCAACCGAAGCTGCGCGACCACGTGTGGACCGCGCTGGCGCCGTTGCTGAAGTAGCGCCCCGGGCGCGCCGTGCGGCCAACAGCCCCGCGCCCCGCGGCGGAGCACGCCGCTACTTGACGCGCCGCACCTGCGCCCGGGTGTTGTAGCGGCCGACCTTCATGTACCAGCTGTTGCCGATCATCGCCGGCTTGATCACCACTTCCGGGTTCTCCAGGCGCACGCCCGCCAGCTGCGCGTCGTCGATCTGCTGCCAGACCTGGCCGTTGTCGAGGGTGTAGGTGCGGTTCTTGGCGAAGCCGCGGAAGCCGCCGGCGATGTGCGCGGTGATCGGTTCCTCGGAGCCGAAGTCGAAGAAGCCGCGGCTCTCGTGCTTGACCTTCTCGGTCGCCGCCTGCGCGGCCTTGTCGGCCTCGCTGCTGATGGTGCGGCCGAGCCAGGCGTTCAGGCGCGCCAGTTCCTCCGGGGTGAGCTTGTCCAGGCCGGCGGCCTTGAATTCCTCGGGCGTCATCTGCCGCTCGATCGGCGGCGTCTGGTCCTGCGCGAAGGCGGGCGCGAAGCAGCAGGCGAGGAGGGCGGCGACGGCGAACGTGCGGAACGCGGACATGGGCGGGACCTCGGTCGGGCGAGGGCACATGCTAGCCGACGCGCGTGCCGCTTCGCGGGCGCGCGGTCGGCTAAGGTAGGCGTTCCGCCCCCGAGCCCGCGATCGTGTCGTCCCCCGCGCCCGTGCCGTCCGACGTCCTCGATGCCCTGCTGGCGGCGCCCGCCTGCCGGGCGCTGGCCCCGGCGCTGTGCGAGCGCTTGCGCGCCGAGGCGCTGCCCGCCGACTTGGCCGCCCTGCGCGACCCCGCGCCGGTGCTGGCCGACGCGCTCGCCCTGCTGGCGAAGCTGGAGTCGGACGGCGAGGTGCTTGCCGCCACCCTGTTGCACGGCATCCCGCCACTGCGCGACCGCCTGCTGCCGTGGCTGGAGCGCGAACAGCCCGCGGTGGCGGTGCTGGTCGAGGGCCAGCGCGCCGCCGCCCAGGTCTGGCAGCTGCACGGCGAGCACACTTCCGAAAGCGGGCGCAGCGCCACCAACAGCGAGGGCCTGCGCCGGCTGCTGCTGGCGATCGTGCGCGACCTGCGGGTGGTGCCGGCGTTGCTCGCGCGCCAGCTCGCGCGGCTGCGCCACGCCGGCCTGTATCCGCCGGAACAGCGCCGCGCGATCGCCCGCCTCACCCGCGACATCCACGCGCCGCTGGCCAACCGGCTCGGCATCTGGCAACTGAAGTGGGAGCTGGAGGACCTCGCCTTCCGCGAGTTCGAGCCGGAGACCTACCAGCGCATCGCCCGCCTGCTCGACGACAAGCGCACCGGCCGCGAGCGCTACATCGACGAGGTGAAGGCGGCGCTCGGCGCGGCGCTGGCCGAGCACGGCATCCGCGCCGACGTCGCCGGCCGCGCCAAGCACATTTACAGCATCTGGAAGAAGATGCAGAAGAAGGGCGTGCCGATCGGCGAGCTGTACGACCTGCGCGCGGTGCGCGTGCTGGTGGACGACGTCGCCGCTTGCTACGCCGCGCTCGGCGTGGTGCACGCGCTGTGGACGCCGATCCCGAGCGAGTTCGACGACTACATCGCGCGCCCCAAGCGCAACGACTACCGTTCGCTGCACACCGCGGTGATCGGGCCGGAAGGCAAGACCCTGGAGGTGCAGATCCGCACCTTCGAGATGCACGCGCAGGCGGAGCTCGGCGTCGCCGCGCACTGGCGTTACAAGGAGGGCCGCGGCGGCCGCTCGGCGGCGGCCGAGGCGGCGCTGGACAAGCGCATCGAATGGATGCGGCGCCTGCTCGACAGCCACGGCGAGCGCGAGGGCGAGGACCTGCTCGGCGAACTCGGCAGCGAACTGGTCGAGGACCGGATCTACGCGCTCACGCCGAAGGGCGAAGTCGTCGACCTGCCGCTCGGCGCGACCCCGCTCGACTTCGCCTACTACGTGCACACCGAGGTCGGCCACCGCTGCCGCGGCGCCAAGGTCAACGGCCGCATCGTCCCGCTCGACCACCGCCTCGCCAGCGGCGACCGGGTCGAGATCATGACCGCCAAGACCGGCGAGCCGCGGCGTGACTGGCTGGTGGAGGCGAACGGTTTCCTCGCCAGCCCGCGCTCGCGCGAGAAGGTGCGCAACTGGTTCAACCGGCTCGACCGCGCGCGCAACGTGCAGGCCGGCCGCGAACTGCTCGAGCGCGAGCTCAAGCGGGTCGGCCTGCACCAGGTCGACATCACGCCGGCGCTGGCGAAATTCAACGCGGCCACGCTGGAGGAGCTGCAGGTGCTGGTCGCGCTCGGCGACGTCGGCGCGCACCAGGTCGCGCGCGCGCTGGCCGAGGCCGAGCGCGCGCGGCTCGAACCGCGGCCGGTGGAGGCCGCCACGCCCGTGCGGCCGCAGCGCCGCGACAAGGGCGGCGACGCGGGCTTCACCGTGGTCGGGGTCGGCAACCTGCTGGCGCAGGCGGCACGCTGCTGCCAGCCACTGCCTGGCGAGCCGATCGCCGGCTACCTCACCCGCGGCCGTGGCGTCAGCGTGCACCGCCAGGATTGCGCGACGTTCCTGCGCCTGTCGTCGGCGCAGCCGCAGCGTGTGCTGCCGGTGGAATGGGGCCGGCGTTCGACCGGCGCCGAGTCCGAAGTCGTGGTCGACGCGATCGACCGCAAGTGGCTGCTCAAGGACGTCACCAACCTGATCGCGCAGGAGGACGCGCACGTGCTGGCGATCCACAGCGAATCGCCGCGCGGCGGCCAGGTGCGGCTGCGCCTGCGCCTGCGGGTGGCCGACTTCGGCCAGCTCTCGCACCTGCTGGCGCGGCTGGACGCGTTGCCCGGCGTGGAGCGCGCGCGCCGCGCGTAGAGTGGAGCAAGCTCCGCTCTGCGGCCATCGCGTCTCGGCGCGCCGCGGGCGCTGGCTCTCTTATCCTGCCGGCATGCCGCGACGTCCCGTGCCCCCTCAGCGAGACCCCGCCGGCGTCAGCCGTCGCTGGCTGCTGCCGGCCGCGCTCGCCGTGCTGGTGCTGCTGGCGCTGCTGGTCGTCTTCCGCCGTCCGCTGGCTGATCGGCTGTGGCCGGAAACGCGCGCCCAGGCCCTGCGCGAGCAGGCAGCGCTGGCGCTGGCGCAGGGCCGGTTGAGCGCCGCCGACGGCAGCGGAGCGCGCGAACTCTACGAAGCAGCGCTCGCGCTCGATCCCGACCGCCGCGAGGCGCGCGACGGCCTCGTCCGGGTCGGCCAGGCCGCGCTGGCGCGCGCGCGTGCGGCGCTCGCCGCGCGCGATTACCGAGGCGCGCGTGACATGTTGCGGCTGGCGCGCACGCTGCAGGTGCCGCGCGCGCAATCCGACGCACTGGCCGCGGACCTGCGCGACGCGGAGGCCGCCCAGCTGCGCATTCCGGTGCTGCTGCGGGACGCGGCCGCCGCGCGCGCGGAACACCGGCTCGACGGCGCGCCGGACGCGGCGTTGCCGCTGTATGCGCGGGTGCTGGCGGCGCAGCCGGACCGCATCGAGGCGCTGGAAGGCCGCGAGGATGCGCTC
>DASRZN010000095.1:0-13075 GCA_035686325.1 Lysobacteraceae bacterium | reverse complement strand
ACCCTGCGCAACTTCGAGGGCCTGCAGGCGCCCGGCACGCGCGTCAGCCTCGACGTGCGCCGCGACGGCAAGCCGCTGCAGCTGGTCGCGACGCTGCGCGAGCAGCCGCGCTCGGTGACCGGCGCCACGCTCGATCCGCGTTTGTCCGGGGCAAGCTTCGCCGAATTGCCCGAGCGCCTGCGCCAGGCGGGGCTCGGCGGCGTGCTGGTGGAGGACGTCGCCCGCGGAAGCCGCGCCGCCCGCAACGGCCTGCGCGCCGGCGACGTGGTGGTGGACGCCAGCAGCGGCCGCTTCGACGACCTCGCCGGCTTCCGCGCCGGCTTCACGCAGGCCCCTGCACAGTTGGTGCTGCGCATCGTGCGCGGCAACCAGCAGGGCAACCTGCCGATGCAGTAGTCATCCGCAAAGGGAGATCCCGATGAGCCCCAGCCCGACGAGCGACACCGACACCACCCGCGCCGGCAACGGCAACACCGGCAGCGCGCCGACCGCCAGCATGGGCACGGGCGCGGAGGAGCAGCAGCTGCTCGGCGCCAGCGCGTCGCGGCAGATGAAGGACCACCTGAGCGAGGCCGGCACCCACCTCAAGCAGGCCGGCCGCGAAGCCGGCACCGCGGTGAAGTCCGCCGCCAGCGCCGCTGGCGAGGAGCTGCGCCTGGGCAAGGCGAACGTCAAGGCCAACCTCGCCGACGGCGCGGTCGCCGGCCTGTCCGCAGCCGAGCAGGCCGCCGCCGCCAGCCGCGAGCAGATGGACGTGCTGATGGACAAGGGCCGCGACCTGCTCGACAGCGCCGCGGAACTCATCCGCGAGCGCCCGCTGGCCGCGTTCGGCGTCGCCTTCGCCACCGGCTGGGTGATCGCCAAGCTCGCCCGCGGCGGCGGCGACCGCTGAGCGCCGCCGTGGACACCGGCGGTGGCGCCCCCGACGCGCCCGGCGAGGACGCCGCGCGCCCGGAGGCGCCCACCCCCGATCTGCTGGAAACGCTGCGCCAGCTCGGTGACGGCGGCAAGGCCAGCTGGCAGGCCGGGCGGGATGCCGCCAAGGCGCTGCGGCTGCTGGTCGCCGCCGACGTCTCGCTGGCGCGCAGCGCGTTCGGTCGCACCCTCGCCTTCTCCGGCATCGCGATCGCGCTCGGCGGCTCGGCCTGGCTGCTGCTGATGGCCGCGGTGGTCGCTGGCGTGCAACTCGCGCTGGGCGGGTCGTGGCTGTGGGCGTTGCTGGGGACCGGGGTATTCAGCCTGGTGCTGGCCGCGGCCGCCGGCTGGATCGCGATGCGCTACTTCGAGCACACCCGGCTGAAGGCGACCCGCCGGCAGCTCGCGCGGCTGGGCATCGGCGAGCTGTCGAAGCTGATGCCGGCGCCCGACTCGGGCGCGAGCGCGCAGGCGGTGAGCGAGCGCGTCGCCGAGGACAGCGCGGTCGCCGCGGGCCAGGTCAAGCACGAAGGCGTGGAGATCACGCCGCCATGAGCTGCGCAGGGACGGACCGCCGATGAGCTTCGAAGCGCTGATCGCGAAGGTGCAGCAGGCCGAGGCCACGCTGGAAGCGCGCGAGCGCCAGGCCGGCGCCGACCTGCGCCAGCTGCTCGCGTCCTGGAGGACGTTGTGGACGCCCGGGCGGGTCCTGCTGGGCGGGCTCGGCGGCGGCTTCGCGATCGGCCTGGCCGAGCCCGGCAAGCACGCGGCGACCGGCCGCAACACCCTGCAGATGCTGTCGGCGCTGGCCGGGCTGGTCGCCACCGGCAGCGCCCAGTTCGCCGCCGGCAAGGCCGAGGAAGCGGCCGACAGCGCGCAGGAAACCGCGGCCGTGGCGGGCGCCGACCTGGCGCAGGCGCCCGCGCCGGACGTGCCGCCGCCCGCGCCGGCCACGCGGCCGCTGCGCGCCGATGGCGCGCACCCGGACACGCTGCGCCGCTCCGGCCTGCTCTGACCGCCATGACCAGCGAGCCGTCGCCCGAGCTGACGCCGGCGCCGGCCGCTGCGCTGCCGCAGTCGCCGTTGCCGTCCGCCCCGCTGCCCGCCGGGGCCGCCGCCGCGCCGCCCGCTTCGACCACGTTCGAGTCCGCCGCGTCGGCGTCGCCCCCCTTGCCGCGTCCGCGTCCGCGCGGGCCGACCTCGATGCTGGTGCTGGCGACGCTCGCGGTCGGCTTCACCCTGTGGGCGGCGCAGGACCTGATCCTGCCGGTGCTGCTGGCGCTGTTCTTCGCCCTGGTCGGCAACCCGATCCTGCGCCTGCTGCAGCGGTTGTGGATCCCGCGCTTCCTCGGCGCGCTGCTGGTGATCGCGTTCGGCATGTACGGCACCTACCAGCTCGGCCACCAGCTGGTGGCGCCGGCGGCGGAATGGATCCGCGAGGTGCCGCGCGAGCTGCGCGACCTCACCCCCAAGCTGCGCAGCCTGGTGCGGCCGGTGCAGGAGGCGAACAAGGCCGCCGAGAACATCGCCCGGGTCGCCGGCGGCGAGCCCGCGCGCACGGTGCAACTGGTCAAGGCCGAGCCGGACGATCCGTACGGGGCGCTGAGCGCGACGCCGCGGCTGGTGACCGCGGTGCTGGCGGTGGTGCTGCTGACCTTCTTCTTCATGGTCTACGGGCAGAGCCTGCAGAAAAACGCGATCGCGCTGCTGCCCGAGCGCAAGCAGCAGCGGCTGACCGTCGAGATCCTGCAGTCGATCGAGCACGAGATCTCGCGCTACGTGCTGACCATCAGCCTGATCAACGCCGCCCTCGGCCTGGTCTACGCGGCCGTCCTGCACCTGTTCCTCGACGTGCCGGCGGACGAGGCGCTGCTGTGGGGCACGATGGCGGCGCTGCTCAACTTCGCGCCCTACGTCGGCCCGCTGATCGGCATGTGCGTGATGCTGCTGATGGGCTTCGTCAGTTACGACGAGTTGTGGCAGTCGCTGCTGCCGGCGGCGGTCTACCTCGGCCTGCACACCCTGGAAGGGCAGATCATCACCCCGATCGTGCTCGGCGCGCGGATGGCGCTGTCGCCGCTGGTGCTGATCCTGTCGCTGATGGTGTTCGGCTGGCTGTGGGGCATCATCGGCCTGCTGCTGGCGGTGCCGCTGCTGGTGTGCGTGAAGCTGGTGCTGTCGCGCCTGGACGGCATGGAGAAGTGGGCGCGGCTGCTGGAGTAGCGCCCGACCACGGAACCGCGACTTGCGAGTGGCTACAATCGACGGGTGAGCTTCCCCGTCCGCGCCATCACCCTCGACCTCGACGACACCCTGTGGCCGATCGCGCCCGCGATCGAGCGCGCCGAGGCCGCGCTGGACGCCTGGCTGGCGCGCCGGCTGCCGCATGCCGCCGGGTTCTGGTCGCGCGAGGAGCGCAACCGCCTGCGCGCGCGGGTGGACCGCGAGCGGCCGGAGCTGGCGCACGACATGACCGCGCAGCGGCAATGGATGCTCGAACGCATGCTGCAGGCCAGCGGCGCCGACGCCGCGCTGGCGGAAGACGCCTACGAGGCCTACTTCGCCGCGCGCTGCGAGGTCGAGCACTACGCCGACAGCGTGCCGGCGCTGGAGCGCCTGGCCGCGCGCGTGCCGCTGGCCGCGCTCAGCAACGGCAACGCCTGCCTGACCCGGATCGGCCTGATCCACCTGTTCCGCTTCCAGCTCGGCGCGCGCGAGCACGGCGCGGCCAAGCCCGACCCCGGCATCTTCCACGCCGCCTGCGCGCAGCTCGGGCTTGCCCCGGGCGAGGTGCTGCACGTCGGCGACGACGCCGAGATGGACGTGGTCGGCGCGCACCGCGCCGGCCTGCGCAGCTGCTGGCTCAACCGCGAGGGCCGCGCCTGGCCGCGCCACGACGTGCGCCCCGACCTCGAGTTCGCCGACCTCGCCGCGCTGGCCGACTGGCTCGACGCCCTCCCTTCCCACCGCATCCGGCCCGCCGCATGAGCCTGCCCGCTGGTTTCACCGATTCCGTGGCTGCTGCCCGTCCGCTGCACTGCGTCGCGCGCGCGGACTACGCCGCGTGGCGCGCGAGTCAGCCGCCGGCGGTGGCGCGCTGGCTGGACGCGCAGCAGTTCGACGCGGCGCCGGGCAGCATCGCCCTCCTCGCCGGCGACGACGGCGGCCTCGCCGGCGCGGTGCTCGGCGTCGGCGACCGGCTGGATCCGCACGCCTGGTCGCACGCGCCGTTCGCGCTGCCGGAAGGCGACTGGCGGCCGGCCGACGCGCTCGACGCCGACATCCTGCGCGCGCTGAAGCTCGGCTGGGGCCTGGGCGCGTGGCGCTACCACCGTTTCCGCGCCGAGCGGCGCGCGCCGGCGCGCCTCGCGGTGGAGACCCTGGACGACGAGGTGCGCGACCTGATCGCCGCCTGCCTGCGCGTGCGCGAACTGGTCGCCACCCCGACCCAGCAGATGGGCCCGGCGGAGCTCGAGGAGGTCGTGCGCACGATCGCGCAGGTCCACGGCGCGCAGTGCGAGTCGATCGTCGGCGACGACCTGCTGGCGCGGAACTTCCCCGCGATCCACGCCGTCGGCCGCGCCTCGCACCGCGCGCCGCGGCTGCTGGCGCTGCGCTGGGGCGAACCGGCGCGTCCGCACCTCGCGATCGTCGGCAAGGGCGTGTGCTTCGACACCGGCGGGCTCAACATCAAGCTCGCAGACGGCATGCGCAACATGAAGAAGGACATGGGCGGCGCCGCGCACGCGATCGCCCTGGCCGAACTGATCATGGCGCGCGCGCTGCCGGTGCGCCTGACCCTGCTGGTGCCGGCGGTGGAGAACGCGATCGGCCCGGACAGTTACCGTCCGGGCGAGGTCGTCGCCACCCGCAAGGGCCTGAACATCGAGATCGACAACACCGACGCCGAAGGGCGGATGGTGCTGAGCGACGCGCTGACCTACGCCTGCGAACAGCAACCGCAGCTGCTGCTGGACTTCGCCACCCTCACCGGCGCCGCGCGGGTCGCGCTCGGCCCCGACCTGCCGGCGCTGTACGCCAACGACGACGCGCTCGCCGCCGACTGGCTCGCCGCCGGCGACGCGCAGCGCGATCCGCTGTGGCGGATGCCGCTGTGGCGGCCCTACCTGCGCTACCTCGCCAGCAACGTCGGCGACCTCGCGAATTCCGGCCCGTCGAAGATGGCCGGCAGCGTCACCGCCGCGCTGTTCCTCGAGCGCTTCGTCGCCGACGGCCTGGCGTGGGCGCACGTGGACGTGTACAGCTGGAACGACAGCGACCGCCCGGGCCGCCCCGCCGGCGGCGAGGCGCAGGGCCTGCGCGCGGCGTACGCGATGCTGAAGGCGCGCTTCGCGGCATGAGCGGTGCCCGCCGGCCGGAATGACGGTCACCGCCCTGCAACCGTAGAGCGGAGCTTGCTCCGCTCGCCTTGGTGCTCCGCCAGGCGCGCAAGCGGAGCAAGCTCCGCTCTACGGCGCTTCGCGGCAGGCAGGCGCGCGGAGCAAGCTCCGCTCTACAGCCAGCCCTTCTGCCGCGCCAGACGGTAGGCCTCGATCCGGTTGCCGACGCCGAGCTTGCCGATCGCCTCGGACAAATAGTTGCGCACGGTGCCATGCGAGAGGTTGAGCAGGGTCGCGATGTCGCCCGCGGACAGACCCTCGCCGGCCAGGCGCAGCACCTGGCGTTCGCGGTCGTTGAGCGGATCGGCCTCGCTCCACGCGTCCGCCGCCAGTTGCGGATCGATCGCGCGACCGCCGCGGTGGACCTGGCGGATCGCGTCGGCGAGATGCTCGGCCGGCGCGTCCTTGAGCAGGTAGCCGCGCACGCCCGCTTCCAGCGCGCGGCGCAGGAAGCCGGGGCGGGCGAAGGTGGTGAGGATCACGACCTGCGCCGGCAGCGCGTGGCGCTGCACGCGTTGCGCCAGTTCCAGGCCGGACAGGCCGGGCATCTCGATGTCGGTGACCAGCACGTCCGGCCTGAGCCGCTGCAGCGCGCGCCAGGCCTCCTCGCCGTCGCAGGCGGTGCCGGCGACGGCGAGGTCGGTTTCCAGCGACAGCAGCGCGGACAGCGCGCCGCGCACCATCGCCTGGTCCTCGGCGAGCAGGATGCGGATCATGCCGGCGCCTGCGGCAGCGAGGCGGACGACGCCGGCGCGGGCGCCTCGGCGGGCGCGGGAGCGGCGGACGACAGCGGCACCCGCACGCGCAGGACCGTGCCCTGCCCGCGCGGCGATTCGATCGCGAGCGTGCCGCCGAGCGCGCGCACGCGGTCGCGCATGCCGGCCAGGCCGTTGCCGTCGCGGGCGACGCCGCCGACGCCGTCGTCGCGCACGATCAGTTCCACCGCCTTGCCTTCGCGCAGGCAGGCGACCTGCACCCGGCTCGCGCGCGCATGGCGGGCGACGTTGGTGGCCGCCTCGCGCAGCACCAGCGCGAGCGCGCGCTCGATCTCCGGCGGCAGGTCGGGCGGCGGCGGCGCGTAGTCGAGGTGGGTGCGCGAGGATTCCAGCAGCAGTCGCGCCGAGGCCAGTTCGGCGGCGAGGTCGGCGGAGCGGATGCCGGTGACCGCGCTGCGCACCTCGGCCAGCGCGTGGCGCGCGACCCGCTCGGCTTCGGTCAGTTCGCGCAACGAGGCCTCGGCGTCGCGCGCGGCCAGCTTGCGCGCGAGTTCGAGCTTGAGCGTGATCAGCGACAACGTGTGCCCGAGCAGGTCGTGCAGGTCGCGGCCGATGCGCTCGCGCTCGGCGGTCGCCGCCAGCCGGCGCACCTCGTCCTGCGACAGCTTGAGTTCGGCGTCGCGCAGGTGGCTGGCGTTCTCGACATGCACGATGATGCCGACCACCAGCGCCACCGCCGGGATCCACAGCAGCACGTGCGGCGGATAGCCGATCGCCCAGGCGACGGCGACGAACAACGCGCCCAGCAGCACCAATCGTCCCAGCGCCGCCGGCAGGCGATCGCGGCGGCCGATGCCGAGCAGCACGCAGCCGAAGATGTAGTAGCTCATCCCCGACGGGTAGACCGGCAGCAGCGCCAGGCACAGCGCCAGCATCGCCGCCGCGTAGCCCCACGCGCGCCGGCGCGGCGCCAGCAGTACCTTCGCGTAGAGGACGAGGAAGACCGGATAGCTGAGCGCGGTGAGCACGGCCCAGCGCCAGCTGTAGCCGGGACCGAACACCGGCGTGATGAACACCCACACCGACCACAGCAGGTGCACCGCGTCCACCCACGGCGACTTGCCGCGCGCGATCGCGTCGGCCACCGCCGAGTCGGGCGCGGGCGCGAACCAGGCGCGCAATCGCTGCGGCAGCGGCGGACGGAGGTTCATCGCGCGATGCTACTTCAGCCGTGCCGGCGCAGGCGGCGCGCCGCCAGCCAGGCGGCCGCCAGGGTGACGCCCGCCAGCACCAGCACGTGCGGCCAGCCGGCGCCGCCGTCGAAGCCGAGCGCGGCGAGCGCGAGCTGGTTCAGGTGCCAGCTCGGCCAGACCGGCGCGAGGTCGCGCAGCACCCTGGGCAGCATGGCCATCGGCACCCACAATCCGGACAGGAAGGCCATCGGCAGGTAGACCGCGTTGATCGCCGCGGGCGCGGCTTCGCCCTTGAGGAAGGTGCCGGCCAGCAACCCCAGCGCGCAGAACGGCAGCGAGCCGCACACCGCGACGACGGCCAGGCGCAGCGCCTGCTCCGGGCCCAGCGCGACGTGGCCGACGCCGACCGCCAGCGCCTCCAGCAATCCGACCACCACCGCGGCCACCCCCAGGGCCATCGCCATCTTGCCCAGCAGGTAGGCCGCGGGCGGCATCGGCAGCGCGCGCTTGAGGGTGAGCAGGCCGTTGTCGCGTTCCACCGCCAGCGACATGCCGAAGCCGAACAGGCCGGGCGCCATCACCCCGAAGGTCGCGTAGGAGGCCAGCAGGTAGCGCGGCACGTCGGGATCGTTCCCGTGCGGCAGCACCAGCGCGAACATCAGGTAGAACACCGCGGGAAACAGCAGCGTCGGCAACAGGAAACCGGGGTTGCGCAGGTAGCGCAGGCACTCGCTGCGCGCCTCGGCGAGGTAGGCGCGCGCCAGGCGCGGGCGCGGCATGCACGGCGGAACGGTCCCAAGCACGGTGGTGTCCATCAGGCGGCCTCGCGCTGGTCGGCGGCGGCGGCGTCGCGGGTGAGTTCGGTGAAGGCCTCGGCGAGGCCGGCGGCGCGCACTTCCAGCGCGGCCAGCGCCGGATCGCGCTCGAGCAGGCGGCGCACGACCGCCTCGGGCTGCGCGGTGGCCAGCCACAGGCGACCGTGCGTGACGCCGGCCTCGGCGACGTCCGGCCAGGCCGCGACCTCGGCCAGCGGCAACCGGGTCGCGCACTGCACGCGCTTGCGCGCGATCCGTGCGCGCAGCGCGTCCACGCTGCCTTCGCTGACGACGGCGCCGCGGGCGAGCACGCACACGCGATCCGCCAGCGCCTCGGCTTCCTCCAGGTAATGGGTGGTCAGCACCACCGCGTTGCCTTGCGCGACCAGCGCGCGGATCGCCGCCCACAGCGCCTGGCGCGCGCCGATGTCCAGGCCTGTGCTCGGCTCGTCCAGGAACAGCAACCGCGGCCGCCCGCAGATCGCCAGCGCGAACTGCACGCGACGCTGCTGGCCGCCCGACAGCTTGCCGTAGGGCCGCGCCAGCAGGTCGGCGACGCCGGCGAGCGCCGCCGTTTCCTCCAGCGTGCGCGGCGCGGGGTAATAGCTCGACGCGAGCCGGACCAGCTCGCCGACCTTCAGCGTCGGCGGCAGTTCGGCCTGCTGCAGCATCACGCCGATGCCGCGGCGGGCGGCGAGGCGCTGCGGATCCTGGCCGAACAGTTCGGCCCGGCCCGCGTCCGGCCGCAGCAGTCCGAGCAGCATCGTGATCGCCGTGCTCTTGCCGGCGCCATTGGGGCCGAGCAGGGCCAGCAGCTCGCCGGCGCGCACCTCCAGGTCGATGCCGTCCAGCGCGCGCACCGCGCCGTAGGCCTTGCGCACGCCCACCAGGCGGGCCAGCACCGCGTTGCTCGTCATCCTCGCGCCCTCCACATCGTGGCCCCATCCTCGGCCGCCGCGCGACGGCGCGGCAGTCGCCGTCGTCACCGCAAGCGCATGACAGCCGTCAGGTGACCCGGCGCGTCGCGCTGCGTAGCCTGCACGGGCTGGCGGCAGGCCGATTTGGCGCGGCCGCCGCCGACCCGCACACTAGCGGGCCACCCACACACCCGAGCCCCATGACCAACTCGGCCGACCTGCTGAAGGAATTGCGCATCGACCGCGGCGCCCCGCCGCCGACGCCATCGCGGCGCGGGCTGTGGATCGCGCTCGCCGTGGCCGCCGCGGTGGCGGTGCTGGCGCTGGCCGGCTGGGCGCTGTTCGGCCGCGGCCAGGCGGTCGAGGTGCGCACCGCCGAGGCGATCGCGATCGGCAACGGCGGCGGCAGCGCCTCGGTGCTGGACGCGACCGGCTACGTCGTCGCGCGGCGCATGGCGACGGTGTCGGCGAAGATCACCGGCAAGGTGCGCGAGGTGTTGATCGAGGAAGGGCAGCGGGTCGAGGCCGGCCAGGTGATGGCGACGCTGGATCCGATCGACGCCGACGCCCAGCGCGACCTCGCCGCGGCCCAGCTCGGCGCCGCGCGCAGCCAGGCCACCGGCGTCGCCGCGCAACTGCGCGAGGCCGAGGCCAACGCCAATCGCCTGTCGGGCCTGGTCAGGCAGCAACTGGTCTCGCGCGCGCAGTACGACCAGGCGATCGCCGAGCGCGACGCCCTGCGCGCGCAGCTCGTCACCGCCCAGCGCAACGCCAAGGTCGCCGGCGACCAGCTGCGGATCGCCGAGAACGGCGTGGACAACACCATCGTGCGCGCGCCGTTCGCCGGCGTGGTGGTGGCCAAGGCCGCGCAGCCGGGCGAGATCGTCTCGCCGCTGTCGGCCGGCGGCGGCTTCACCCGCACCGGCATCGGCACGGTGGTGGACATGGACTCGCTGGAGATCGAGGTGGACGTCGGCGAGGCCTACATCGGCCGGGTCCAGCCGAACATGCCGGTGCAAGCCGTGCTCAACGCCTATCCCGACTGGAAGATCCCGGCGCACGTCATCGCGATCATCCCCACCGCCGACCGCGGCAAGGCCACGGTCAAGGTGCGGATCGCGCTCGACCGGCGCGACCCGCGGATCGTGCCGGAGATGGGCGTGCGGGTGAGCTTCCTGGAGAAGGCGCAGCCGCGGCAGGCCGAGCGCAAGCCGGGCGTGCTGGTGCCGGCGGACGCGATCGTCGCGCGCGATGGCGCCGACATCGCCTTCGTGGTCACCGACCTGAAGGACGGCGAAGGTCGCGCCAGCCGCCGCGCGCTGCAGCTCGGCCGCACCCTCGGCGACGACCGCGAGGTGCTGGACGGCGTGGCCGGCGGCGAAACGGTGGTGCTGGATCCGCCAGAAGGCCTGGCGGACGGCGCCAGGGTGAAGGTAGCGCAGGAAGAGGCCGCCACGGACAACGAGTAACAACCAGCCCGCGAAGCGGGATGGCGCAGGACCCACCGCAGTTCCACGAATCGCAACACGGAGCAATGCAATGGCGCTCGTCGGCATCCGCAACCTGCACAAGACCTACCAGCGCGGCCCCGAGAAGGTGGACGTGCTGCACGGCATCGACCTCGACATCGAACAGGGCGACTTCGTCGCGCTGATGGGACCGTCGGGCTCGGGCAAGACCACCCTGCTCAACCTGATCGGCGGGCTGGACACGCCGACCGCGGGCGAGATCGAGGTCGGCGGCCAGCGCATCGACCGGCTGGGCTCGGGCCAGCTCGCGCACTGGCGCAGCAACCACGTCGGCTTCGTGTTCCAGTTCTACAACCTGATGCCGACCCTGAGCGCGCAGAAGAACGTCGAACTGCCGCTGCTGCTGACCAAACTGTCGGCGGCGCAGCGCAAGCGCAACGCCGAGATCGCGCTGCAGCTGGTCGGCCTGGCCGAGCGCGGCAAGCACCGGCCCGCCGAGCTGTCCGGCGGCCAGCAGCAGCGCGTCGCGATCGCCCGCGCGATCGTGTCCGACCCGACCCTGCTGATCTGCGACGAACCCACCGGCGACCTCGACCGGCAGTCGGCGGAGGAGATCCTCGGCCTGCTGCAGGAACTCAACCGCGCGCACGGCAAGACCATCGTGATGGTCACCCACGACCCGAAGGCCGCCGAGTACGCGACCCACACCCTGCACCTCGACAAGGGCCACCTGGTCGAGTCGGTCGCGCACGCGTGAACGCCAGCCCTTCCCCGCGGGGAAGGAGACAGGAGCACAGACGATGAAATACCTGCACCTGATCTGGGCCGCGCTGTTCCGCAGCAAGACGCGCACGCTGCTGACCCTGCTGTCGGTGGTCGCCGCCTTCCTGCTGTTCGGCATGCTCGACTCGGTCCGCGTCGCCTTCAATGCCGGCGGCAGCGTGGCCGGCGCCAACCGCCTGGTGGTCGCCTCGCGGCTGTCCATCACCCAGATGCTGCCGCTGAGCCTGGATCCGCAGATCAAGGCGGTGCCAGGCGTGAAGCAGTCCGCGTTCGCCGCCTGGTTCGGCGGCATCTACCGCGACCCGCGCAACTTCTTCCCGAACTTCTCGGTCAGCGAGGGCTACCTCGACCTGTACCCGGAGTACGTGCTGCCCGCCGCCCAGCGCAAGGCCTTCGAAGCCGACCGCACCGGCGCGCTGGTCGGCGAGTCGCTGGCCAAGCGTTTCGGCTGGAAGGTCGGCGACACCATCCCGCTGCAGGCGACGATCTTCCCGCGCCAGGGCAGCAACGACTGGCCGCTGACGATCCGCGGCATCTTCCACCTCGCCGACGCCAAGCGCCGCGGCGAGGAGAACCAGCTGCTGTTCCACTGGACCTACTTCGACGAGGCCAACGACTACGTCAAGGGCCGGGTCGGCTGGTACATCGTGCGGGTCGCCGATCCGGCGGCGGCGGACCGCGTCGCGCAGGCGATCGACGCGCTCAGCGCCAACTCCGACCACGAGACCAAGACCCAGACCGAGCAGGCCTTCAACCAGGCCTTCGCCAAGCAGTTCGCCGACATCGGCCTGATCGTCACCGCGATCATGGGCGCGGTGTTCTTCACCCTGCTGCTGCTGACCGGCAACACCATGGCGCAGGCGGTGCGCGAGCGCATCCCCGAACTCGCGGTGCTGAAGACGATCGGCTTCTCCAACCGCAGCGTGCTGTGGCTGGTGCTGGCCGAGTCGGTGCTGCTGGTGGTGCTGGGCGGCGCGCTCGGGCTGGGCATCGCGGCGCTGCTGATGCCGATGGTCAGCGGCGCCAGCGGCGGCGTGATCCAGCTGCCGACGGTGATGCCGCAGACCTGGGGGACCGGCCTCGCCCTGATGGTCGCGATCGGCGTGCTGGTCGGCCTGCTGCCGGCGCTGCGCGCGATGCGGCTGAACATCGTCGATGCACTGGCCGGACGCTGAGGGTAAGCCGAGGCCGCTTGCGCGGCACTGCCGCGCGGCCTCGGCGAACGCCCGGCGCGCTGCGCCGGGCCGGGGCTGCAGATCTCGAGGAGAGACCTAATGAATCGTATGAGGAAGTGGTTGGGCAACCTCGGCGTCGTGCTGGCGCTGGTCCTCGGGCTCGCCGCCTGGATCGCGCTGCCGTGGATCGGCGTGCTCGCGATCGCCGCGCTGTTCGCGCTATGGCTGGCCCTCACCCGCAGCGGCCGGCTCGCGCTGGCCGCGGCCAGGATCGGCATCGCCGGCCTGCCGCAGCGCTGGGGCGCGTCCAGCGTGATCGTGATCGGCATCGCCGGCGTGGTCGGCGTGCTGGTGGCGATGCTGGCGATGGGCGAGGGCTTCAAGGCCACGCTCGACCGCACCGGCAGCGACCGCACCGCGATCATCCTGCGCGGCGGCTCGCAGGCGGAAACCAATTCGGTGATCACCCGCGACCAGGTGCCGCTGATCTCGGCGCTGCCCGGCATCGCGCGCGGCAAGGACGGCCGGCCGCTGGTGTCGCCGGAGCTGTCGCAGGTGGTCAACCTGCCGAGCAAGGCCGACGGCACCGACGCCAACGTGCAGTTCCGCGGGGTCGGCCCGGCGGCGTGGGAACTGCGGCCGGACCTGAAGCTGCTCGAAGGCCGGCGCTTCAATCCCGGCCTGCGCGAACT
>DASRZN010000094.1:0-3208 GCA_035686325.1 Lysobacteraceae bacterium | reverse complement strand
ACCCTCCCCCGCTCCGCGGGGGAGGGAGCCTGTTTGGCGGAGCAAGCTCCGCTCTACGGGGTAGCGAGCATTGCCTGCAGTCGCGCCGCATCCGCCAGCGCATGCCCGCCGGCGGTGTTGTCGAAAATGCACCAGGCCGTGCGGCGGCCGCGCGCGGCGGCGCGCAGGGCCTGCGCGAGGTCGCGCAGGCGCGCGTCGTCGTAGCTGTCGTAGTACATGCGCGGCGAACCATGCCAGCGGAAATAGGCCCAGCGCCCGGCACCACCAGGCAACCCCGCCTCCGGCACGCGCGCCGGATCGGCGGCGACCCGGGCGACGGCGTGGCGCTGCCACAGCGCATCCACGCCGGGCGCGAACCAGCTGGCGTGCCGCGGCTCGCAGGCGATCGCGCAATCGAAACGGCGGCGCAGCATCGCGAAGAAGCGATGGGCAACGCGCCCGTCGAAGGCCAGGCTCGGCGGCAACTGCACCAGCACCCCGCCGAGCCGGCGGCCGAGTCCGGCGACTTCACCGGCGAAGCGGTCGAGCAATGCGCCGCAGCCGACCAGCCGCGCGTCGTGGGTGACCGCCCGCGGCAGCTTCACCGAGAAGCGGAAGCCGGGCGGAACCTGCGCCGCCCAGCGCGCGTAGGTCGCGGCGGCGTGCGGGCGATAGAACGAGGAGTTGATCTCGACCACGTCCAAGCGGGTCGCGTAGCGCGCGAGGTGGCTGCCCTCCTCGCCGAACAGCGCGCGGTGCCGGGACAGGATCGACCAGCCGGCAACGCCGATGCGGATCCGCGCCGGCATCGTCAATGGTGCTTGAAGTACTGGATCTCGCGCTCGTGTTGCTCGGCCTTCGCCTTCGTCGGGAAAGTGCCGAGGTTGCGGCGCTTGCCGGTCTTCGGATCGACCTTGCGCGAATAGATGCGGTATTCGCCCGATGCGAGCTTGCGGATCATGGCAGTGCTCCGTCGCCGAAGAGTGGTGCCGAAGGTGACCCGCGGGCGATGAAGGCAGTGCAATCGTTCAAGGGACTCTTCTTTTGCGTTTGGCAGGAAGACGCTTCCCGGGCCCGCGCCCGGGAGGCCGGGGGTATTGCTTTTCCCTTAGCAGGACATCCTGTCCTGATGCGGGCGCGCGCCATCCATGGCGCGCTGACGCAACACCCCCGCCCTCCCGGTCGCTCCGGAAAGATCCAGGCTGCTTGCCGTAGAGCGGAGCCTGCTCCGCTCCACGCGACTGCGAGGGTGGTGGGGCACGGCGGGTGGGAGAGGCAGGCAGGACCGTATGCGCATGGATGGCGCATCCGAGCCTCCATGGATGGATTCACGGCGTGTCCTGCCTGCCTCTCCCGCCCGCCGCGCTGGCATGCGACTCACCCCCACCCCAACCCTCCCCCGCTCCGCGGGGGAGGGAGTCAAGCGCGCAGCCGCCACTCGCCGACGATGCGGTACGGCTTCGGCGGCTGGCTGTCGATGAGGACGAAGCGGTCGACGCGCCAGCGGATCGGCGCGATTGGCGTGGCGGGCAGGCGCGCGGCGACGTCGCGGACGATGGTCAGGTGCGGCGAGAAACCGGGCGAGGCCTTCGGCTTCACGCCGTGGTGCGGCAATTCGACGGCGAGCGCGTCCCACAAGGCACGCAGTCCGTCGGGCCCACCCGCCGGCCCCAGCCACCAGACATGGGCGTTGGCGAAGCCGCCGGCCTGGTCGAGCACGAGGTCGAAGGCCTGACTGTCCACGTTCGCAGCCGCTGCGGTCGCCGCGGCCAGCACGGCGTCGCGCCGTTCGGCCGGGATATCGCCGAGGAACTGCAGCGTCAGGTGGTAGCGGTCCGGCCGCAGCCGTCGCCCCTGCGCGGGGTGCGCCTGCAGCACGGCATCGGTGGCCGCGGCGATCGCCGCGCGCGTGCCGGCGTCCGGCCACAGGGCGAAGAACAGCCGGTGCGGCGGCACCGGCCGGCCGCCGTCCAGGCCCGGCAAGCCGGCCTGTTCAGGGCGCGGCGGCATGCGCGCGGATGTGGTCGGCGAGCGCGGCGAGCTGGACGCCCTGCACGCCGTCCACCACCGGCGCGAACTTCGACAGGTCGTCCGGCGCGTAGCCGCCCGCGCGATACCAGAGCGTGATGCGGGTGCCCTCGCCCGCCGGTTCGAAGCGCCACTCGAGCGCGCCGTGCAGGCCCATGCCCTGCAGCGGACCGAGGCCGCCGGTCATGCGCAGCGTGCGCGCGGGATCGACGAACACGACGCTCATGTGCCAGGCCTGGCGCTCGCCGGCGACCTCGCAGAAGCAGCCGCCGGCGCGCGGCTCGATGCGCAGCGTGGAGCCTTCCCACCAGACGTGGTCGCGCGGCCACCAGCGATCCACGTCGGCGACCAGCGCCTGCCAGGCGGTGGCCGCGTCGACCGGCACGACCTGGCTGTTCTCGACGGTGAAGCCGGCCGGCGTGGCGTCCTTGACGGCAGCCTGCGCGGCGAGCGGCGCGAGGGCGAGCAGGAACAGGCTTGCGATGCGCTTCATGGCGGATTCCCGGTTGCGGAGTTGCGGATGTACGCCGCCGCGCGACGACGGGCAAGTGCGGCGTCAGCCCTCCAGCTCGGCCCAGCGGGCGTAGGCGGTGTCGAGTTCAGCCTGCGCGTCGGCCAGTGCGACGTTGTGCGCGGTGATCGCGGCGGCATCGCGCTTGTAGAACCCCGGATCGCCGCTGAGCGCGGTCAGTTCCGCGATGCGCGTTTCCAGCGCCTCGATGCGCGCGGGCAGCTGCTCGAGCTCACGCGTTTCCTTGTAGCTGAGCTTGCGCTTCTGCGTCGCGGGTTGTGGCGCGGGCGCGGCCGGCTTCGCCGCCGCCGGCTTCGTGGGCGTTGGCTCCGCCGCGGGCGGGCGCTGCCGCAGCCAGTCGCTGTAGCCTCCGACGTACTCGCCGACGCGGCCCCCGCCTTCCATCACCAGGGTCGAGGTCACCACGTGGTCGAGGAAGTCGCGGTCGTGGCTGACCAGCAGCAGCGTGCCCGGGTACTCGGCCAGCAGCTCCTCCAGCAGCTCCAGCGTCTCCACGTCGAGGTCGTTGGTCGGCTCGTCCATCACCAGCAGGTTGGACGGCTGTGCGAACAGCCGCGCCAGCAGCAGCCGGTTGCGCTCGCCGCCGGACAGGCGGGTGATCGGCGCACGCGCGCGTTCGGGCGTGAACAGGAAGTCCTGCAGGTAGCCGATCACGTGTTTCTGGCGGCC
>DASRZN010000093.1:0-5413 GCA_035686325.1 Lysobacteraceae bacterium | reverse complement strand
CCGAGGACCGGGTGCTTGCGCGCCTTGCTGAAGCCGGAGGTGATCCGCGCGTACGGGATCGGCATGCGGATGAAGCCGCGCTTCAGCGGACGGCCGTCGGCGGTGTAGTACTGGGTCTTGCCGTCGTGCTCGAAGCGGAAGCCCGAGTAGAGCTTGCCGCGCACGGTGAAGGTCGCCGCCTGCACCGGGCCGGTGCCGACCAGCTCGCCGTCGCGCCAGTACTGGTCGACCACTACGCTGAAGCGGTCGGTCGCGACCACGTCCTCGTTGAAGTCGATGTCGTACTTGAAGATCTCGTCGGTCAGCTGGTTGATCGCCTTGCCCGACAAGCCGAGCCGGCGCGCCGACCAGAACAGCGACTTGCCGACCTCGCCGCTGATCACCGCGGTGCGGGTCTCGAGCGGGCGCTCGATCACCTTCTCGCGCACCTCGTCGCCGACCAGGGTCAGCTCGACGCGGTGGGTGTCGTCGCGGTCGAAGCGGAACGCGCGCAGGCGGCCTTCGACCGGCATGTCGAACCCGAGTTCGGCGCCGGGGCGCAGCCGGGTCAGCGCGTCCTTCGCGCCGGGCTGGGCGAGCAGCTTGTGCAGCACGCTGGCGGGAATGCCGAATTCGTCGAACAGACCGCCGAGAGTCTGCCCCGACTGCACGGTCACGACCTGCCAGTCCTTCTCGTGCGCGGCGCGGCGCTGCGACTTGGGCAGCGCCGGCAGGGCGAGGGTGAAGGTGGCGATGCTGGCGTGCGCCGGCGCCGACGGCGTGGTCGGCGCGGAGAAGCCCGGGACCAGCGCCGCGACCAGCGCGCCGAGGGTGGCGAACACGCTGGCGTGCGCCCAGTGGCGGCGGCTCCAGCGGCCGTCGAAACCAGCAGGGGCACGCGCCAGCACCTTCCGGTGCAGGATCGCTTCGCGTAGCTTGGCCAGGCGCGCGCGCCGGCCGCTGCGGCTTTCGGTCTGACCGTCAGAAGTATGCATGCCTCTCCCCCCGGGCCCGATGTGATGGGCACGTCGAGGCGGTACCATATTCGCGCGAAGGATATGCGTCAAACCCTTGAGTGCATTGGATTTTCCGGACGCATTCAGATTAACTTCCATTTAACGGGCTTCACGGTGCCGGTCACGGTTTCGGGGGGTCCGACCCCACCCAGCGGAGCTCCCGGCGTGCAGGACGCCCTCTCACTGATCGGCCGTGGCGCCGACGAAATCCTCAAGCGCGACGAGCTGGAGGCCCGGCTCGCCGCCGCCGCCGGCGGCCGCCCGCTGCGGGTCAAGGCCGGCTTCGACCCGACCGCGCCGGATCTGCACCTCGGCCATACGGTGCTGCTCAACAAGCTGCGCCAGTTCCAGGACCTCGGCCACACCGCGATCTTCCTGATCGGCGACTTCACCGGGATGATCGGCGACCCGACCGGCAAGAACGCCACCCGCAAGCCGCTCACCCGCGAGGACGTGCTCGCCAACGCGGAGACCTATTCCGAACAGGTGTTCAAGGTGCTCGACCGGGAGCGCACCGAGGTCCGCTTCAACAGCGAGTGGTTCGGCAGGATGTCGGCCGCCGACATGGTGCGCCTCGCCGGCCAGCATACCGTCGCCCGCATGCTCGAGCGTGACGACTTCGCCAAGCGCTACGCCGCGCAGCAGTCGATCGCGATCCACGAATTCCTGTATCCGCTGGTGCAGGGCTACGACTCGGTCGCGCTGGAGGCCGACGTCGAACTCGGCGGCACCGACCAGAAGTTCAACCTGCTGATGGGCCGCGGCCTGCAGGAGCACTTCGGGCAGAAGCCGCAGGTGGTGCTGACCATGCCGCTGCTGGAAGGCCTGGACGGCGTGCAGAAGATGTCCAAGTCGCTCGGCAACTATATCGGCATCGCCGAGCCGGCGATCGACATCGTGACCAAGGCGATGAAGATCGGCGATGACCTGATGTGGCGCTGGATCGAGTTGCTGAGCTTCGAGATCGGCATCGACGAGGCCGCGCGGCTGAAGCGCGACATCGAGGCCGGGGCGCTGAACCCGCGCGACGTCAAGCTGCGCCTCGCCCGCGAACTGGCCGCTCGCTTCCATGGCGCCGCCGCCGCCGAGCAGGCCATCGCCGGCTGGAACGCGGCGGTGCGCGGCGAAGGCGACACCGCGCAACTGCCGCTGCAGGACGTGCCGGTGCCGGCCGAGGGCCTGCGCATCGCCGCGCTGCTCACCGCCGCCGGCCTCACCCCGAGCAACTCGGAGGCGAACCGCAAGCTCAAGGAGCGCGCGGTGAAGGTCGACGGCGCGGTGGTGGAGGATCCGCAGCGCGTATTCGCGCCGGGCTTCGAGGGCGTGCTCGCGGTCGGCAAGCGCAACTTCGCGCGGGTGCGGCTGGTGGCGGGTCTGGATTAGGGCGGACCTGTTCTCCCGCCGGAGAAAAGCGAAAAGCCCGGGCGCGAGAGTAATGGGGGCGCGGCGGGTGGGAGAGGTGGGCAGGACCGTATGCGCCATGGATGGCGCATCCGAGCCTCCATGGACGGATTCACGGCGTGTCCTGACTGCCTCTCCCGCCCGGCGCGCTCGCGACGTACAACGTGCGCCTTTCGCCGCGACCACGCCTCCATGACGCCGGCCTGCGCAGGCTGCACCCATGGATGCCCTCGCCGACTGGCTGCAGCACGCGCGCCCGCAACTGCTGGTGCTCGCCACCACCGCCTACGCGATGGTGCTGGGCGGCGTGATCGGGGTGGAGCGCGAACTCAAGAACCGCCCCGCCGGCTTCCGCACCCACATGCTGGTGGCCGGCGCCGCGGCGCTGCTGGTCGGGCTCGGCGACCTGCTTGCCTCGCACTTCGGCGACCAGTACGCACCGGGCATGATCCGGCTGGATCCGATCCGCCTGATCGAGGCGATCGTCGCCGCGGTCGGCTTCCTCGGCGCCGGCGCGATCTTCCGCCGCAGCGGCGGCAACAGCATCTCCGGCCTGACCACCGCCGCTTCGCTGCTGATGGCGGCCGCGATCGGCATCGCCGCCGGCCTGCGCGCGCACGTGCTGGCGATCGGCGCGACCGCGCTGACCCTGGTGGTGCTGCTGTTCCTGGCCTGGTTCGAGCGGCGCGCGCGGTCGCGTTAGCGCGGATCCGGCGGCGGCCGTCCCTGCAGGATCAGGGCGCGGCCGCGCGCGTCAGGAGGCAGCCAGCCGGGCGGCGGCGGCCACAGACCGGCGGCCTCGGCGCGTTGCCGCAGCAGCGCGACTTCGCCCTGCGCCCAGATCGCGTCCATCACGTCTTGCGTGTGAGGCAGGCGCGCGTTGGCTTCATACAGCCATCGAAACTCGCGATAGCGTTCGCGCGCGGCGGTGCTGCCCGGTCCATTGCCGAGCAGGGGGATCAGCTGGGTCAAGCCGATGCCGCGTTCCATCAGGGTTTCGCCCTCGGCCAGGTGGCCCAGCACCATCGTGCAATCGGACCGGCGCGCGGAGGACAGCGCGGTGCGCTCGGGCTTGCACTCCGACAGGACGCTATAGGACGGCATCCCCGCCGCGAGCTCCAGGCCGAATGCCTCGATCGCCGCCAGGTCTTCGGCGGTCGCGGCCCGGCCCAGTTCCTTCTCCAATGACCGCATGTTCGCGGATCCGACGCACTCCGGTGTCGACGTGCCGACCAGCAGCGGCTTCATGTGCAGGTAGATCGTGCCGGAGCGGGAGTCGCTGAAGCGGGCCTGGGTCGCGGCTTGGTGCAGCAGGCGCCAATAGGCGTCGGGGTCGTGCCGCAGTTGTGCGTCCTGGAGCGCGATCAACCACGCGACGACGTTGTGGCCGTCGAGCGCGAGCACGTGGCGCGCCGCCGCGGTGCGGTCGCAACCGTCTTCCGGATTGCACCGCATCGCCGCGAACCAGGCAATGTCGAGATCCGCCGGCCAGCGCTTGCTGGCCGCCTGCCAGCGCTGCGTGCTGGCCATCCGCTCGATCGTCCATGCCTGCGGCCCCGCGCCCGGATCCGGCTTTCCGATCGCATCGGCGAGCAGCGCGTGGTCGAGCGCGGCGCTCGCGGAGGCTTCGGGCCTGATCTTCGCCAACTCGGCATGCAGGCGCGCGCGGCGTGCAGCTTCGCAGCGTTGCTCGCGCGCGGAAGGCGCAGGGATGGCGGCGCCGCGGTAAGGCCGCGCGCGTCCGGGCGTGAAAGCCGCGACCTCGGCCTTCGGCACGGCAGCCGTTTGCGTCGGAGGCGGCGCCGCAGCGGACGACGCGCCGGGAGTCGCCCCGCCCCGCCACCACACCAGCCCGGCCAGCAGTCCGCCGACCAGCACCACCGCGACCAGGATCCTCCGTGATCCCTTGCGCATGTCAGGCCATCCGCAAGGCGGCGGTCGCCATCAGCCACAGCACGACGACGTAACCGAGCGCCCATGTGCCGCTGCGCAACGGCGGCTTGTCCAGCACGTAGAAGAGGCCGTGCAGCACGCGCAGGACGACGAAGGCGACCGCGAGCTGGCCGATCCGCGCCGGGTCGACGCCGGCGGCCTGCGCCATCAGTACTCCCGCCGCGAACGGCGCGAACGCCTCGAAGGCGTTGAGGTGCGCGGCGTAGGCGCGCTGGCCGCGCGGGTCGTCCTGCCGCGCCTGCCACTGCCGCGGCGCGCGGTTGTCGTAGCGGTGGTTGCCGCTGCCCTTGGCGAGGGTGACCCACAGGTAGGGCAGCAATGCCGCGACCAGGATGCACCAGTAGGCGAGGGCCATGCGCGTCGCTCCTTGGGATGACGCGCGCAGCTTGCCAGAACCGGGCGCCGTCCGTGCCGGCGCCCGGGGACGATCCCGGCGCGTGCCGGGAGCGTCGCGTCCGCGGCCTTATTCGACCGGCGCGTGGTCCTGCGCGTAGGCGATCGGCTTGGCGCCGGTGATGGCGCCGGTGCGCGCGGTCTCGTGCACGTACAGCACGACGTCGCGCTCGAACACCAGCGGCCCGTCCACCACCGCCTTCGGCCCGATGATGATGCGCGGCGGACGCTGCTTGCCGAAGCGGATGCTCCAGTTGCGGTTCGGCTTTTCGACCCGGATGCCGCCGCCCACGTGCGAGCCGACGCCCACGGTGATGTCGCCGTTGACCGTCTTGATGCCGCCGCTCAGGTCGGTCTCGACCAGGCCGATCGCGCCGTTCACCGTCTCGATGTCGCCGCGCAGGCGGCTGCCGTGGTCGGCGAAGATCTGGCCGTTGACCGTCTCCAGCCGGCCGGCCTGCACGCGGTTGCCGAGGCGGAGGCTGCCGTTGACGGTCTCGAGGTCGCCGGTGCGGGCGTCGTCGCCGACCTTGATGCTGCCGTTGACGGTCTCGGCGTTGCCGGTGGCGACGCCGTCCTCGATGCGGATGCTGCCGTTGACGGTCTCCAGGTCGCCCCAGGTCTGCCCGGCGCTGGCGGTGATGCTGCCGTTGACCTTGTCGACGTCCTGG
>DASRZN010000092.1:0-4345 GCA_035686325.1 Lysobacteraceae bacterium | reverse complement strand
CGGCGCCAGCGCCTGGCCGATCCAGCCAGCCTCCTGCAGCGCGGCGACGCCCTTGCCCGCCAGCACCACCGCGAGCACCGCGATCAGCACCGAGCTCGCGGAGAAGAACTTGCCGATCGGCAGGCGCATGCCCAAGCGCAGCAATCCCCAGGCCACCGCCGCCAGTGTCACGCAGCCAGCGGCGAACCCCGCGAGGATCGCGCCGCCGTCCTCGCGGTTCCACATCGCCGCGTAGAACAGGATCGATTCGAACACCTCGCGGTACACCGCGACGAACGCCAGCAGGCACAGGAACAGCGCCGAGCGCCGGGTCAGCGCCGCCGACATCCGGGCCTGCAGGTACTGCTGCCAGCGGCCTGCCAGGCTCTTCTGGTGCATCCAGATGCCCACGCTGAGCAGCACGGCCGCGGCGAACAGCGACGACAGGCCTTCGGTGAGTTCGCGGTCGGCGCCGCTGATGCCGACCAGCCAGGTGGCGATCGCCCAGGTGACGCCGCCGGCGACCAGCGCGCCGATCCAGCCGGCGTGGACCCAGGGCAGCGTGTCGCGGCGTTCGGCGCGGCGCAGGAACGCGATCATGCCGATCACGATGAGCAAGGCTTCCAGTCCCTCGCGAACCAGGATGGTGTAGCTGCCGAGGAAGGCCGCGGTGGCGTTGCCGGTGGCCTGAAGCGCAGTCTCCGCCTGGCCGAACAGACGCGTCGCCTCGGCCGCGTCGGCGGCCACCGTCGACGCCGCAGCGCCGGCACCGATGTCCGCGCGCAGGCGCGCCATGGTCGCCTCGATCCGGCGCAGCAGCGCGGCGTCGCGCGCGGCCAGCATCGGCTCGACGGGCTCCACGCCATCCAGGTAGGCGGACAGCGCCAGCGTGCGGGCGCGTTCCACGTCGCCCGCGCGATACGCCGCCAGGCTGGCCGCGAGGCGCTCGCGCGCTGGCTCGAGCACCTTGCCCTCGCCCGCCGGCTGCACGACCGCTTGCGGGTGCGAGCGCAGGTGGGCGGTGATCGCGCGCGCCTGCGCGGCCTGCATGCCGCGCGCGAGCTCGCGTTCACTGCTGCGCGAGAGCGCCTCCAGGTCGGGAAGCGTGGCGTGCAACGCGGCGTCGTCGCGCCACAGGCGCTCGCCACGCGTGCGGTCGGCGGATTGGTAGGCGAGCCCACCGACGTAAAAGGCCAGCGCCCAGCGCTGCTGGTCCGACAGTTGCGCGTAGGCCGGCATGGCGGTGCCCGCCAGCCCCTGGGAAATCACTTCGTAAAGCGCCAACGGACTGCGTTGCGCGGCACGCTCGCTGTCGGTGAAGTCCACCGGCGGCGGATCCAGGCCCGCCGCGGCGGGCCCGTCGCCCTGCCCCGCGGTTCCGTGGCAGGCCGCGCAGTGGCTGGCGTACAGCGCGGCGCCGGACGCGAGGTCGGGCGGCTGCGCCGGCGTCGCGGCGATCCGGTACGCGGCGAGCAAGGCGTCGGCGAGCGCGTGGGCCCGCGCGGCCACCTGCGCCGGTTGCGCCTTCGCCGCGATGTCGCGCTCGAGTTCCCGCGCCTGCGCCAGCAGTCGCGGCTGCTCCGGGTTGGCGGGCAGATCTCCGATGCGCGCGCGCACGGTGCCGGCGAACTCGCGCATCTCCGCGAATTCCGCCGCGTCGACGATTCGTCCGTCCTGCACGGCGCCGGCGTAATCGACGGCGATGTAGTCCAGCATCTGCCACGCCTGGCGGGCGCCCTCGTCGGAGGAAGGCGCGGCCACGGCGGGAGCGAACCACGCCAGGAAAGCCGCCAGGAGGATGCGTCGCAGGAGACGTTGGAGCGCCACGTACCGTCCGTTCGGGAATACCCGGCTAGGATATCGCTTCCGGATGGGAATGAAAATCATTCACGGCAGCGGGCCCGCCCCCGCCGGCCCATGCGCGTCCGCCTTGCAGGCGCGGCCACGCCCGGGGTCACCCCCGCAGCAGGCGCATCGAGGCGAAGCCGAGCGCGGTCGCCGCGAGCGATCCGGCCAGGTGCAGGCCGACGTGCGCGGCGGCCCAGCCGTATTGCTGGCGCGCGAGCAGGCCGACCGCTTCCGCGGAGAAGGTCGAGAACGTGGTCAGGCCGCCGAGGAAGCCGGTGATGACGAGCAGCCGCAGCTCGGGCGTGATGCCTTGCGCGAGCGCGAACCACGCCAGCGCGATGCCGACGAGGTAGCCGCCCACGAGGTTGGCGGCGAGCGTGCCGAGCGGCAACTGCGGCAACACCGCGTTGAGCGACGCGCCCAGCCCCCAGCGCAGCCACGCGCCGAGCGCCGCCCCGATCCCCACCGCCGCGAAGCCGCCCCAGTTCATCCGCGGATGATCACACCGCGTCCGGGTGGTCGCCAGTCCGGCCGGCACGTGCCTGCGTGCGTGCCGCGCGCAGGGCGTCGAGCTTGTCCTTGAGCTTCAACTCCAGTCCGCGCGCGACCGGCTCGTAGTAGACGCGTTCGCCCAGCGCGTCCGGGAAGCCGGTCTGGCCGAGCGCGACGCCGCCTTCGACGTCGTGGTCGTAGCGGTAGCCCTTGCCGTAGCCGAGCTGCTTCATCAGCCTGGTCGGCGCATTGCGGATGTGCAGCGGCACTTCCAGGGTGCCGTGCTCGCGCACGTCGGCGCGCGCGGCGGCGTAGGCCATGTAGGCGGCGTTCGACTTGGCGGTGCTGGCGAGGTAGAGCACCAGCTGCGCCAGCGCGAGTTCGCCCTCCGGGCTGCCGAGACGCTCGTAGGTGTCCCAGGCATCCAGCGCCATCTGCAGCGCGCGCGGATCGGCCAGGCCGACGTCCTCCACCGCCATCCGCGTGAGCCGGCGCGCGAGGTAGGACGGATCCACGCCGCCGTCGAGCATGCGCACCAGCCAGTACAGGGCCGCGTCCGGGTTGGAGCTGCGCATCGACTTGTGCAGCGCCGAGATCTGGTCGTAGAACTGCTCGCCGCCCTTGTCGAAGCGGCGGGTCCGGTCGGCCAGCACCTGCATCAGGGTGGCTTCGCTGACGACGCCGCCCTCCCCTTCGGCGAGCTCCGCGGCGATCTCCAGCAGGGTCAGCGCGCGGCGCACGTCGCCATCGGCGGCGCCGGCGATCTCGCGCAGCGCGGCGTCGTCGACCTGCAGGCCGCGCCCGCCCAGGCCGCGCCCGGCGTCGTCCAACGCGCGCCGCAGCGCGGCGAGGATGTCGTCCGCCGACACCGGCTCCATCACGTGCACGCGGCAGCGCGACAGCAGCGCGGAGTTGAGTTCGAAGGACGGGTTTTCCGTGGTCGCGCCGACGAACAGGATGGTGCCGCGCTCGATGTGCGGCAGGAACGCGTCCTGCTGCGCCTTGTTGAAGCGGTGCACCTCGTCCACGAACAGCACGGTGCGGCGGCCGTCGGCGAAGCGCTGCCCGGCCTCGGCCAGTACCTGGCGCACTTCCGGCAACCCGGACAGCACCGCCGAGATCGCGCGGAACTCGGCGTCGGCGTATTCGGCCAGCAGCAGCGCAAGCGTCGTCTTGCCGCAGCCGGGCGGGCCCCACAGGATCATCGAGTGCACGCGGCCGGACTCGATCGCGCGGCGCAGCGCGGTGCCCGGCGCGAGCAGCCGGCGCTGGCCGACCATCTCGTCCAGGGTGCGCGGACGCATGCGCTCGGCGAGCGGGCGCAGGGCGTCGGTGTCGGCGCTCAGCAGGTCGCGCGCGGGCGCGGCGGGCGTGGTGCGGCGGGGCATGCCGGGATCATAGCGGCCGCCGGCATGCGCGGTCGCGCAGGCGCGTTATTCGCCCACCACGTCCACGCCCTTCGGCGGATCGAACGCGAAGGTACCGGCAGCGAAGGCCGGATTGCGGCGCCAGCCGCTGAATTCGATCCGGGTAGTCTGGCCAACCGCGTCGACGACCTGCATGCGCTCCAGGCCCTGCGCGCCGAATCCGAGCCGCGCCGACTGGAAGCTGGCGCCGGCATCGTCCTTCGGCTTCAGCACCAGCCAGTCGAGGCCGTCCTCGCTGCCCGCGTCCTCGACCACGTAGTCGCGGTCCAGGCGCGCGGGGTCGACCAGCGCGGCGAGCGGGTTGCCCTCCTCGGCGATGCCCTGCGGGCGCTTGGTCACCTGCTCCAGATCGGGATCGAACACCCACACGGTCTTGCCGTCGGCGACGATCAGCTGCGGATACGGCTTGACGTATTCCCAGCGGAACAGGCGCGGCGCGGACAGCGCGACGCGCCCGCTGGCGCGTTCCTTGAGCTTGCCGTTCTGGTCGAAGACCTGCTGGCTGAACTGGCCGTCCAGTCCCTTCAGGCCCTTGGTGAAGGTGGCGAGGTCGTCGCGCGCGCCGGCGATCGCGGTGGTCGCGCACAGGACGAGCGGAA
>DASRZN010000091.1:0-3038 GCA_035686325.1 Lysobacteraceae bacterium | reverse complement strand
ACGTCGCCGGCATCCTGCTCAGCCTGCGCCGGCCGTTCGCGCCCGGCGACCACCTGCTGGTCGACAGGTACGACGGCAAGGTGGTCGCGCTGACCTCGCGCGCGACGTTGCTGATGACCCTGGACGGCAACCAGGTCGCGCTGCCGAACGCGACGGTGTTCAAGTCGGTGGTCACCAACTACTCGCAGAACCCGCGCCGCCGCTTCGACTTCCTGCTGCCGCTGGATCCGTCCGCCTGCGTGCCCGACGCGCAACGCGCGGCCGCGGAGGCGATCGCCGGCGTCGACGGCGTGCTGGCCGATCCGGGCCCCTACGTGCTGGTCAACGAGGTGCTGCACGATCGCATCAACCTGCAGGTGCTGGCGTGGATGGACCAGCGCAGCCACGACCTCAAGCGCGTGCGCAGCGAAGCCCTGCGGCTCGCTGGCACGGCGCTGGACGAGGCCGGGATCCGCCGCGCCGGCGTGCCGGAGCCTTCGCCCGGCTCGATGCGGGCGGTGCGCACGCAGCCGCCGCCGGCATCGGCGGATACCACGGTGGACCGGGCGATCGAGCCGCAGCTGGAGCAGGCGCAGCGCGAGCAGCAGGACGCCAACCTGCTCGAACCCGCGCCCGGCGACGTCGCGCCATGAAGATCGCGCCCGCCCTTCTGCTGCTCGCCGGCGCGGCCGCCGCGCACGCGCAGGAATTGCCGGCGCCGTCGCCGGCCGAAGCCTGCGTGCAAGTCGAGAACGACGTCGAGCGGCTCGCCTGCTACGACCGCGCGCTGGGCCGCGGCACGGTCGATCCCCGCCAGGCCGACCGCGCCGCCGAAGCCGCGCAGGCGTTGCGCGAGGCGCTGGACCAGGCCCGCACCGTCCCGCCGGATGCGGTACCGGCCACCGCGCCCGCGCGTGCGAGCGACCTGTATCCAGACGACGATCCGCTCGCCGCCGCGCTCGCCAACGCCGGCCGCGGGTCGCTGCTGGACAGCCGCTGGGAACTGGCGAAGGGCTCCAAGCTCGGCACCTTCAACTTCCGCGCCTACAAGCCGGTGTACCTGCTGCCGGCGTTCTGGAGCAGCGAGCCGAACACGCTGCCCACCTCGCCCAACCCGCGCAACACGGTGACCGAGCCGCAGGCGTTGAACGACGTCGAGGCCAAGTTCCAGCTCAGCTTCAAGACCAAGGCGCTGGAGAACGTGTTCGGCGACAACGGTGACGTGTGGATGGCCTACACCCAGGACTCGCACTGGCAGGTCTACAACGCCGGCGAGTCGCGCCCGTTCCGCGAGACCGACTACGAGCCGGAAGTGCTGCTGGTGTTCCGCACGCGCTACCGGGTCGCCGGCTGGACCGGGCGCCTGCTCGGCGTGGGCCTCAACCACCAGTCGAACGGCCGCGCGGATCCGCTTTCGCGCAGCTGGAACCGGATCATGCTCAACGTCGGTTTCGACCGCGACGGCTGGTCGCTGATGCTGCGTCCGTGGTGGCGCGTGCCGGACGGCGACGACGACAACCCGGACATCGCGGACTACGCCGGGCGCGGCGACGTGACCCTGGTGCACCACCGCGGCGACCAGGAATTCGCGCTGGTGGCGCGCCACTCGCTGCGCGGCGGCGATCGTTCGCATGGCGCGCTGCAGTTCGACTGGGCGTTCCCGCTGACCCGCTCGCTGCGCGGCCACGTGCAGGTCTTCGACGGCTACGGCGAAAGCCTGATCGACTACAACCACCGCGCGACCTACGTCGGCGTCGGGGTGTCGCTGCTGGAGTGGTACTGAGCGCTATTCGCCGTACAGCAGCCAGTGGCGGGCCTCGGCCTCGTGCAGGAAGGCCTGCACGGCGAAGCCGCGCTCGATCGCGAGGATCTCGCCGTGCTCGCCGACGGACAGGCTCCCGGCCAGGTCGACGAAGGCGATGCGCACGTCGGGGAAGCCCTCCGCGTGCAGCGTCTCGACCATGACGCCGACCTCCTCCAGGCTGAGCGTGCCGGTCAGTTCCTCGACCACCAGCAGCCGGGTCGTGCCACGCGCGCGGCACTCCTCGCCGAGCAGGCGCCAGATCGCGAGCGAGACCGCCAGCGAATCCTCGCCGCCGGTGACGTGCGCGCGCAGGAAGCCCGGCTGCGGCTGCAGGTCGATCCGGAACCCTTCGCCCTGCAGCAACGCCGGGGCGTTGCGTCCGGGGCTCAAGCCACCACCACGGGGATCTTGCCGATCCGGGCCTGCCATTCGCGCGGGCCGGTCTGGTGCACCGATTCGCCGGTGGAATCCACGGCGACCGTCACCGGCATGTCCTGCACGGTGAACTCGTAGATCGCCTCCATGCCGAGGTCCTCGAACGCCACCACGCGCGCCGCCCTGATCGCCTTCGACACCAGGTAGGCGGCGCCGCCGACCGCCATCAGGTAGGCGGACCCGTGCTTGAGGATCGCCTCGATCGCCACCGGCCCGCGCTCGGCCTTGCCGACCATGCCGAGCAACCCGGTCTGCGCCAGCACCTGTTCGGTGAACTTGTCCATGCGGGTGGCGGTGGTCGGGCCGGCCGGACCGACGACTTCGTCGCGCACCGGATCGACCGGGCCGACGTAGTAGATGAAGCGGCCGGCGAGGTCGACCGGCAGCGGCTCGCCGCGGTCCAGCATGCCGACCAGGCGCTTGTGCGCGGCGTCGCGGCCGGTCAGCAGCCTGCCGTTGAGCAGCAGCGTCTCGCCGGGCTTCCAGCTGGCGACTTCCTCGCGGGTCACCGTGTCGAGGTCGACGCGGCGGCCCTTGCTGGCGTCGTAGGTCAGCTTGGGCCACTCGTCCAGCGACGGCGGATCCAGCATCACCGGGCCTGAGCCGTCGAGCACGAAGTGCGCGTGGCGCGTGGCCGCGCAGTTCGGGATCATCGCCACCGGCAGGTTGGCGGCGTGGGTCGGGTAGTCCCTGATCTTGACGTCGAGCACGGTGGTCAGCCCGCCCAGGCCCTGGGCGCCGATGCCGAGCGCGTTGACCTTCTCGAACAGCTCCAGGCGCAGTTCCTCGACCCGGTTCACCGGCCCGCGCGCCTGCAGCT
>DASRZN010000090.1:0-5659 GCA_035686325.1 Lysobacteraceae bacterium | reverse complement strand
CGCGGCTGCTGCGCCGGCTCGGGCCGGTCTCGCTGTCCGCGCTGCTGGCCACGCTGGTGCTGCTGTTCGGCTTCCAGGGCCGGCAGATCGTCGACCAGCCGCTGGTCATCGCGATGCTCGCGGTGCCGATCGTGATCCAGGTCTACTTCAACGCGGGGCTGGCGTACTGGCTCAACCGCCGCGTGGGCGAGGCGCACTGCGTGGCCGGGCCTTCGGCGCTGATCGGCGCGAGCAACTTCTTCGAGCTCGCGGTCGCCACCGCCGTGGCCGTGTTCGGCGTGCACTCGGGCGCCGCGCTGGCGACGGTGGTGGGCGTGCTGGTGGAGGTGCCGGTGATGCTGTCGGTGGTGCGGCTGGTCAACCGCTCGCGCGGCTGGTACGAGCGCGGGGCGCGCAGGACACCGCTTTCCCTGCGGTCCCGATAGCAACGGGTCGGTTCACTCATCCCGGCGCGCGCGGCCACAGGGCGCTGCCGGCGGCAGCGGCGCGGTGTCCTCCTCAGCGGAACACCATCCCGCCATCCGTGATGATCGCCTGCCCGGTGATGTAATCCGAGTCCGTCGAGGCCAGGAACGACACCAGGTTCGCCACGTCGCCGGGGACCTGCGTGCGCCCCAGGAGGATGCCTTCGGAGAACTTCCGGAAGGCCTCCCCGGGCTCGGTGCCGAGGTACTTGCCCATGGCCTCGTCGATCCGGTCCCACATCGAGGTGCCGGCGACGCCGGGGCAGTAGGCGTTCACGGTGATGCCGTCCTTCGCGTACTCCTTCGCGCCGGTCACCGTGAGCGAGCGCACCACGTGCTTGGTGGCGCAGTAGATGCCCAGCATCTCGTACGACTCGTGGCCGGCGATCGAGCAGGCATTGATGATCTTGCCGATGCCGGCCTCCTGCTGGCGCATCTGCGCGGCGGCGGCCTGCATGCCGTAGAGGACGCCGTGGCAGTTGATGCGGAAGATGAGGTCCAGGTCCTCGGCGCGGACTTCGTCCAGCGGCTTGACCTGCTCGATGCCGGCGTTGTTGACGAACACGTCCACCCGGCCGTGGGCCTCCACGGCCCGGGCCACCAGTGCGAACTGGTCGTCGCGCCTGGACACGTCGCCCTTGAAGGTCACGATGTCGTGGCCGGCGGCCGCGAAGTGCTCGCGCGCATCGGCGAGCTTCGCCTCGTCGAGGTCCGAGATCACGATGGCCATGCCGTCGTTCGCCAGGCGCTCGGCGATGCCCTTGCCCAGTCCCGCGGCGCCGCCGGTGACGACCGCCACGCGCCTGGCGCCGGGATCGGCGCGCTTCGCCTTGGCCACGGCGCGGTGCCCGGGCTTCTCGTACACGCCGACGCTCGATGCCTGTCCGGACGCCGTGGCCATGCGCGGATCCTCGGGAGGGGAGCAGGCAGGGTGTGGCCGCGCGCGTTAACCGGCCGTGTGGTCGGGCGTCTTAACACGGCATTGACGTTGCCAACTTAAGCTGACGGCGGGACAGGGGACCCACAAAAACACCGCTATATTCGATCACCCCAGCGAAGGAGAAATGGAAATGTCCCTGACCAAGCGACACATGACGACGGCGCGCCTGCTCGGCGTGGCGCTGCTCGCCACCAGCCTCGGCGCCTGCGCCACCTACGACGACGACTTCGCGCGGGTCAATTCGCGCCTCGACACGCTCGACACCCAGGTGCAGAGCGCGGCCCAGAGCGCCGAGTCCGCCAACCAGTCCGCGCAGCAGGCCAACCAGCGGCTGGACACCCTGGAAAACCGCGTCCAGCAGCTCGAGACCGCGCCGCGCCGCGTGCCGCGCGGCTGATCGCACGGCCTGATGGGACCCGGTGGCCCACGCCGGCCACCGGTCTCCTGTTTTTTGCACTCTTCGTTTCGAGGAACCGTCCTATCCGTACGCCCACCTACCGTGCCCGCTGGGCCGTTTCCGGTGCGCTGGCGCTCGCGCTGGCCTGCTCCACCGTCGGCGTGGCCCACGCCGAAGACGCCGACGCGCATCCGGCTTCCGCGGTCGACCAGCTCCCGCCGGGCCAGCCGGTTTCCGGCACGGTGATCCAGCTCGCGGGCTGGGTGGTCGCCAACAAGGACAGCGAGGGCTATCCCTTCGCGATCATCGACAAGGTCGCCGCCCAGGTCCTGGTGTTCGGCGGCGACGGCCGCCTGCGTGGCGCGGCGCCGGCGCTGTTCGGCTCGGGCATCGGCGACCACACCGCGCCCGGCGTCGCCGGGCTCGCGCTGCGCGAGATCCCGGGCAGCGATCGCACCACGCCCGCCGGTCGTTTCGTGGGCGGCTTCGGCCCCTCCATCGACGCGGGCCGCGTGCTGTGGGTGGACTACGACTCCGCGGTCTCCATCCACCCGACCGCGACCGGCGTCAAGGCCGAGCGGCGCCCCCAGCGCCTCGCCTCGGCCACGCCGGACGACAACCGCATCACCCACGGCTGCATCAACGTCTCGCCCGCGTTCTACGAGCAGGTCATCCAGCCGACGTTCGAAAAGGGCGGGGTGTTCTACATCCTGCCGGAGAAGGCGTCGATCGCGGAGACGTTCCCGGAGTTCGCGCAAAGTGGCGCGACGGCGCAACGCCACGATGGCGAGCCAAAGCAGGTGTCCGGGTCGGTCTTCTAAGCGCGCACCTTGCGGGAAGGGCGGTAGGTGGCTGGAAGGGGCGCGTGCCTTTGCAGCGCGGATATGCCGGGCAACCCCGGAAGGGTTGTTGGGTCCTGCGATTGTTCCGGCGACCGGTGCCGTCGTTGCTGGACACGGCCGAACTGCTGGATGCGTACCAAACCGGAGTTGCGGGTCCCCGTGCCACGCCCGCCGGGTTAGGCTGGGCCCTCGTGGAAAGCAGGACAAGCGGATGAGAACCACCGTCGTCGGTCTCGTGACGCCGCATCTGATGCGCGTCGTCGACCTCGCCAACGAAGCCGAGAAGGGCATCAACGTGACCTGGCACGTGCGCGATGCCGTGGCCAGGACGATGAGTGAGTTGGCGCACCAGTTCAACGCGTCGTCCTTGACCGACGCGTACCTGCAGGGGCTGGAGGCCGCTGCGGCCCAGGCCGCGCCGAGCCGCGCAGCCTATCTCGGCGCCCTGCAGGCCGCGACGGCGGCTGCGCGCATCCTCAGGCGCGATTGAGGACGACACGAAGCCCACGACGTGCAAGCTCCACGATGAGCGCATTGGGCCACCTCACGCTGCGGTAACCCCCGGAAGCGCATCGTGCTCTGGCACCGGACGCCACGACGCGCGCTCCGACGGCCCTCATCGAATTGCACCCCCGCCTTTGAGACCCGCCCCTGCCCCGCGCAGGCCGCTTGGCTACGGCCAACATTTTCCATCAAAGGAATCTCCCCATGAACAACAACGACACCCAGAAGACCCCCGGCCAGCAAACGCCCGTCATCAACGATCCGGCCAGGGACGACAAGACCACGGTGAAGGCCGATCGCACGGTGGTCGGCGAAACGACGAGCAAGCGCGAGCCGCAGGCCGCGCCCGAGACCGGCAAGTCCCAGCGCTGAAACCTGCATCCAGGGAAGGATCGAAGACGGAGCCCAACGGCTCCGTTTTTTTGCGGCACAGGCTACATTTCCGGTGGCAGTGGCACCGAGCGCACATCGTCGCCTCACGCCCCATGGCCTTGACCGCGCCGCGCCCGCGATGCGCTAGTCTCCACGGCCCAGTGCGCGGCACCTTCTCCTCCCTCCGTCTCTACAACTACCGCGTGTGGGCGGTGGGCGCGCTGGTGTCCAACGTGGGCACCTGGATGCAGCGCATCGGCCAGGACTGGCTGGTGCTGACCGTGCTCACCGACCACAACGCGACCGCGGTGGGCACGGTGATGGCGCTGCAGTTCGGGCCGCCGTTGTTGCTGCTGCCGCTGACCGGCTTCGCCGCCGACCACTTCGACCGGCGCAAGCTGCTGCTGTGGACGCAGGGCGCGGCCGGGCTGCTGGCGCTGGGGCTGGGCGTGGTGACCCTGCTCGGCGTGGTGCAGCTGTGGCAGGTGTACGGCTTCGCGTTCCTGCTCGGCTGCGTCACCGCGTTCGACGCGCCGGCGCGGCAGGCCTTCGTGTCGGACCTGGTCGGCGACGACCAGCTGGCCAACGCGGTGGCGCTCAACTCCACGTCCTTCAACGCGGCGCGCATGATCGGCCCGGCGGTCGCGGGCGTGCTGATCGCGGCGATCGGCGAGGGCTGGCTGTTCATCGTCAACGCGGCGTCCTACGCGGCGGTGCTGGCGTCGCTGTGGTGCCTGCGCGTGCGCGAGCTGCACCACCATCCGCGCCCCGAACGCATGCGCGGCGACCTCTTGGCGGGCTTCCGCTACGTGTGGGGGCGGCCGGACCTGGTGGCGGTGCTGGTGATGCTGGCGCTGATGGGGACCTTCGGCTTCAACTTCGCGATCTTCATTTCGACCATGTCGGTCACCGTGTTCGACGGCGACGCGCGCCAGTACGGCGTGCTGAGCTCGGCGATGGCGGTGGGCACGATGAGCGGTGCGTTGCTGTCCGCGCGGCGGCCGCTGCCGGGGATGGTGCTGATGGGCGCGTCGGCGGCGGCGTTCGGCGCGACCCTCGCGCTCGCCGCGGTGATGCCGGGGCCATGGTCGTTCGCCGTGCTGCTGTTCCTGTGCGGGCTGGCCGCGCTGACCTTCATGACCGGCAGCAACTCGATGATGCAGCTGACCACCGAGCGCGGCATGCGCGGCCGCGTGCTGGCGCTGCGGATCGCGGTGGTGATGGGCGGCACGCCGCTCGGCGCGCCGCTGGTCGGCTGGGTGGTGGACCGCTTCGGCGCGCGCTGGGCGCTGGGCGTGGGCGCGCTGTCGGGGTTGGCGGCGGCGGGCGTGGCGCTGGCCTATCTCGTGCGCCATCGCGACCTGCGCGTGCGCCGCCACGCGGGGCGCTGGCGCGTGGTGCTGCGCCCGCGCGTGGTGGCGCCGTCCGCGGTGCGCGTGGCGGAAGGCGAGCGGGTGACCTGAGGCCGATTGCCGCGGGGCGTGCGGGCCGCCCCCCCCGTGTCCTCCGATTGCCGCGCTTCGCGTTGCTTCGGGCGGCCGTCGGCGGGGATCCGTCCGGCGGCCATCGACGCTCGCACTTACTCGACAGGGGGACAGGGGAATGACGAACAGGCAGGGCATGCGGATGTTGCTGGTCGTGGCGATGGCCGGCTTCGCGCCACTGGTGGCGGCGCAGGAGGCGCCGCACGGCGCGCTGGCGGTGGACGAGGCGCAGGGTTACCACTTCGGGTTCGCCCACGACCATGCGGACCGGGTCGCCGCGGAGCGACGCGCGCTGGACGAGTGCGCGGCGCACGGCGGGCAGGCCTGCCGCGTGGTGCTGTCGTGGGCGGGGACCGGCTGCGGCGCGTACCGCTCGGTGACGAGCGAGGGCTTCGCCTACGGCTGGGGCATCGCCGGCACGCGCGGGGAAGCGGAAGCGATCGCCGACCGCGAGCTGGCCGAACGCAGCAATGGCCGCCTGGCCGACAACCGCGCGTGGGCGTGCAATGCCGGCATCGCGCCGCTCGCGATCCTGGCCCAGGAGGCGCCGCCCGCCGCCGCCACCGGGCCCATGACCCTGCTCGACAAGGACGGCGATCCCTACGAGTACATCGGTCCCGTGCGCAACGGCCAGCCGCACGGCAGGGGCACCGCGG